>JBOHSH010000144.1:0-9552 GCA_050733195.1 Gemmatimonadales bacterium | reverse complement strand
CGGACGTGATCGTGCCGCCCTGCGCGCTGTAGGTCACTCCCGTCGACGAGGACGTGCCGTCGCTCCAGCTCGTGCTCACCGAGAACTGCACCGTCTGGGCGGCCTGCAGGCTGGTCGTGCCCGGCGTCAGACTGATGGCTTGGAGCATCGGATCGGTCACGGTCACCGTGCTGGTGTCCGCCCGGCCGCTCGCCTCGACCGCAATGACGCGGAAGGGACCGCGGGAGGAGCCCGCCGTGTAGAGGCCGCTCGAGGTGATGGTCCCCCCGGTCGACGTCCAGGTCACGATCGGCGTCCCCGAGCTGCCGTCGCTCCAGAGTCCGGTCGCGCTGAATTGCCGGGAGGAGCCGGCCGGCACCGAGGCGGCGCTCGGATTCACCACGATCTGCGAGAGGGAAGTGGTCGGGCGCACGATGGTCACCGCGGCGGTATCGGCGAAGCCGCCGGAGCTCGCGATCACCCGGAACACGCCTTCGGTCTGGCCGGCGGTGTAGAGGCCGGGACCACCCATCGTGCCGCCGGTCGCGGCCCATACGAGCGCGACCGTGCGCGACGTGCCGTCACTCATCCGGGCCATGCCGCTGAACTGCTGGCTCGCGCCAGGCGCGAGGGTCACGGTCGCCGGGGTGAGGTCGATGCCGGTCACGGTGGGCGCCGTGATGACGACCACGGCCGTGTCGGCGAGCGTGCCGTTCTTCTCCCGCCCGATGACCTGATAGGTGCCTGGCGTGAGCCCGGCCGTGTAGCTCCCCTGACCGCTGACGCTGCCGCCGGTCGCGCTCCACGTGACGTTCACGTCACTCGAGGAGCCGTCGTTCCAGGTGCCCGTCGCCGCGAACTGGCGGGAGTCTCCGCCCTGGAGAGTCGCGGCCGCCGGCGCGACGCTCAGCGAGAGGAGGCGACGATCGACCCGGCGCACCACGACCCGGGATTCCGCCTTGACGCCGTTGCTCGCCGTGGCGGACACGCTGAAGGCTCCCTCGACCCCAGGCGCGGCGTAGGAGCCGTAGCTCGACACGTTGCCGCCGGTCGCGGCCCAGATCAACGGCTCCTCGGTGGTGGTCTCACCGTTCGCGAGTCCGACCATCGCCGCGAAATGGAGCGACTCGCCCGGCTGTACCACAGTAGTGTCAGGCCAGATGACGATCTGCAGGACGTCGGTGGGACTCGACCACGCCCCGACCTGAGCCGAATCGCTTATCGAGACCTGACCATGGATCCGAGCCGTCACCGTGAACCGACCGGAGCGACTCGGCACGTACCGGCCCTCGGCCGAGATGGTGCCGCTGCTCGCGGACCAGTCCACCGTGACCGGAAGCTCTTGCCCGGAGCTCGAGAGGCCGACAGCCGAGAACTGGATGGCGTCGCCGGCCTTGACGGTGGCGACGCGGGGCTCGACCCGGACGGTGGCCAGGGTCGGAACGATGCGAGTAGGATCGGGACTGATGAAATCGGCGCGCTCGCCCTTGGAGCAGGCGGCGACGAGGATGAGGGATGCGCCGAAGCGCTTCAGACGCGCGATCCGGCTCGAGAGCTTGAACAGGTAGGTCATGGGTCAATGCGTCCGATCGTTTGCTTGGCCGACCGACACCGAGCGCCCCACTCCAGCAGGACGGAGGCTGCGCGGCTGCTATCGGGTAGCAATTATCGGGCGCAACCGGTGGCTTCTTGAGCCCATCTTTTTGACAGGGCGGAAAAGAGGCAAGTGTCCACTTTTAACTAATTGATACCACAGCAATTACTTATAGGCGTGCAGGCAAGTGCGCCTGGATCTGCAGTGCCCTCAAGAATTCGTCACCACTCGCGAATCGCGAACCCCCCTTCTCGCCGTGCAGCCGTTGGCATACGGATCGGACGTCTCCCGGTGTCACCCCCCCATGAGACGGCAGCGTGAAGAGCTGGCGGGTCAGTCGACGCGCCCCGTGCAGCGCACTGCGCTCCGCCGCCAATCGGTCGGGTCCCACCGGCAGCTCGTCCAGGGTTCGGGGATATCCAGGCATCACGCCCCGCCGGCGCATCGCCGGGGAGCGCAGTACGGTCTCCCGCCCCGGCCTCGCCAGCACCGGAAACCGCAGCCAGCCTGGAGTCGTGTCTGCCGGCGCGGTGTAGCGGATCACGGCATCCACGCCGGCGAGCTCCCGATCCCAGGCGGCGGCACGGTTACGACGTGCGGCAACCTCCAGCTCGGCGTCGCACCACAAGGCAAGCACAATAGCCGCCGCCCGCGCCGGCATGCCGGCGGGTGGATGCGGCCGTCGATAAGCCGTCTCGCCCAGCCCGAGAAAGGGGAGGGCCGCGGGGACCACGTAGAGCCAGGGCCTGCCGAGGGCCCATTGAGCGAGAAGCGCCGCCTGGGCGGATGGGTCGCGCGGCGCCTGAGCGAGCCGCCCCGACACCCGCTCGAGCGAGGCCGCAGAGACCGAGTCGTTGGCGAGCAGCACTCCGCCCCCGCCGCCGGTGCGACCCTTTCCGCGACCAAAGCTCAGCACACCGAAGTCGCCGATGGTCCCCGCGGGACGACCGCGGCACACCACACCCAGAGCCTGGGCGGCGTCTTCGATCAACAGGGCGCCTGCGGCCCGGGTGGCCTCGCGGAGCGGATCGAGGTCCACGGGAAACCCGTACCAGTGCGCCGCGACGACGGCCCGAGCACCAAGCCCGAGCACCCGCGCGATCTCCCCCTGCGCCGGACCGAGGGTAGTGGGGTCGAGATCATACAACAGGACTTCCGCGTCCACCGCATCGGCAGCGGTCATGAGATCAAAACAGGCGTAGGCCGGGAGAGCCACGCTGGGCCTCGAGCCGCCGCTCGCACAGGCGAGGAAGCTCAAAGCGAGCGCCGAAGTCCCTGAATCGACAAGCAGGTATCTCGTGGCCCCGTAATCGCTTGCGATCTGTGCTCCCAGCCGGTCGCGCGCCCCGCCCGGACTGGTGAGTCCGTGAAGGAGCGCCGACAGCCGGAGCGGTGACCGCGCCGGCAGCTGATGACGTATCATTGATGGCGTCTCGGGCGCTGGCACGTCGCTTGCGCCCTGTCGCAGTTCTCCACCAGAGTCCCCATCGGAACCGGCGGGACCGCACGCCGTGCGGACCCGCGCGCGATAGCGGGGGCTCCGAGCGAGGACCCATGTGCGGTCTGGTCGTCATCCTGGAATCCGGCGGCGCCTCTCCGTGCCCTGAGCGTCTCGCGAGGGCGACGGCGAGTCTCCGCCACCGGGGACCGGACGACGAGGGGCAATACATTCACGGTTCGGTCGGCTTCGGCTTCCAGCGCCTCAGCATCGTCGATCTCTCGCAGCACGGCCATCAGCCCTTCGTGTCTCCCGGGGGGCAGCTCGTGATGGTCTACAACGGCGAGATCTACAACTACGTCGAGCTTCGGAGCGAGCTGACGGCGCTGGGCTACTCCTTCCGTTCGACGAGCGACACCGAGGTCCTGCTCGCGGCCTATGATGCCTGGGGCGAGGATTGCCTGCCCCGGTTCAACGGCATGTTCGCGTTCGTGATCCACGACCGTCGCCGGGGGCTGCTCTTCGGCGCCCGCGACCGGTTCGGGGTGAAGCCGCTGTTCGTGCATCGCGACGGCCAGCGCACGATCTTCGCCTCGGAGATCAAGGCGATCATCGCGACGGGGTACTACACCCCACGTCTGGCGGTCACGCCCGCGGCCCGGTTCCTCTGCCAGGGCCAGGGCAACATCTCGGGGACCGAGACGCTCTTCGAAGGCGTCACCGCGATCGAGCCGGGCGGGTGCTTTACCGTCGCGCCGGGGGAGTCGCTGCGCTCCCGTCGCTGGTGGACCCTGCCGGACGCGGACCGCGATCCCTTTCCGGGCGATCCGGTCGAGGAGTTCGCTACGCTCTTCGACGATGCGGTCCGGATCCGGCTCCGCAGCGACGTTCCGGTGGGCATCGCCCTCTCCGGCGGCGTCGACTCCACCTCGATCGCCTGTGCGCACGCGCGGGTTCGCGACCCGGGAGCGGGCCCGATTCTCGCCTTCACATACAACACTCCGGAGTACGACGAGTCGCGCTACGTTGCGGACACGGTTCGCCGGATCGGGGCCATCCAGGTTCCGCTCGAGACGTCCGTGCCCGAGCTCTTCCGCAGCATCCCCGAGGTGGTCCGGGCCCACGACGAGCCGCTGCACTCGCTCGCCGCGATCATCAACTACCATCTCATGCGGCTGGCGCGGGCGCACGGCGTCCCGGTCATCCTCAACGGCGGCGGCAGCGACGAGTACTTGAGCGGATACGTGAGCTACTTCCGCCACCACTGGCATTCGGTGCTGCGCCGCCATGGAGCGGTCGCCGCGCTGAGGGAGATTCGGAGCTACGCCGAGATGCACGGCGGAGGGACGCTCGGACGGTTCGGCGCCCTGGCGCGACAGGAGCTGGGCAGCCGCCTGCGCCGGCGCCTGGGTCGGTCTGCCCCGCCGCTCCGGATCGACGATCCGTGGTTTCGGCCGCTCCTGCGCGACGTGGTGTATCGCACGGATACCGCGCTCGAGGACGATCCGCTGAACTCCCTGCTCGCCCGGTCGATGACGGAGACGCCGCTGCCGCTCTACATGCGCGAAGAGGACCGGAACTCCATGGCGCACTCCATCGAGGCGCGGCATCCCTTCCTGGACTACCGCCTCGTGTCCCTCGCCTTCCGCCTGCCCGGGTCGGTCAAGATGTCCGGCCCGTGGAACAAGCATCTGCTTCGGGAGGCGATGCGCGGTCGGATTCCCGAATCGGTGCGCACCCGGTCCGAGAAGTGGGGTTTCGCGATCCCCACGCGGGAGTGGGTGCGCGGACCGCTGCGGGAGCCGATCCTCGACTTGCTGGGCTCGCGCACAGCGCGCGAGCGCGGCCTTCTCGACGTGGATCGGATCATCGCAGACCTTCGCCGGCCTCCCAATGGCCGGGACTTCAGCACGCCGCTGCTCCGGGTGGTGCAGTTCGAGGTCTGGTGCGGGTTGTACGGAATCGGGTGACGACATCACGGGAGGAACCGGACCACCCGCGGACCGAGCAGCGTCGTGAGCCCGAGCGGAAGCCGACGCCAGATTCGGGGACCCCAGGCATATATGGACTGCTCGGGAGACGGCGTCGCAGCGTTGACCGCCCCGCTCCTCGCTGCCTGATACCACCACAACGGCTCATCCCGGCCGCCCCATTGCCGCTTGAAGCGGTGGGTCCCCCCGCCCGGGGTGCAGCGGCCGAAATCGAACCGCGACACGCCCGCCGAGACCGCACGCTCCATGAAGCTCCAATAGAGCAGCATGTTGGGGGCGAGATGGTTGTGCTCGGCAAGTGCCGACGCCCAGGTCAGCTCGAACTCCGCCCCCCAGCGGAACCCCGCGCCCGCAGCGACCGGCTCAGCGCCGAGCCAGGCACAGCCGAACCAGACGTCCTCCGCAAACCGCTCGGCGATCGCCTCGAAGAACCGGAGCGGCAATGTTGGCGTGCCCAGGTGCCGCATGTGCCGGCTGAACACCCGGAAGAACGAGGCGAGCTGATCGGCCCCGAAGCGAACCGAGACCCCTTCCTTGCCGGGGCGGCGAACCTGGCTGCGTAGTTTGGCGGGGAAGGCCTGGAAGAGCGCGTCGGCGGTCGCGGGCAGGTCGAGCACGACGGTGATCTTCCGGTGGGACACGGGCAGCTCGACGGGTTGCTCTATCCTGCTCCGCAGCTCGAGCAACCGGGCACGCGAGCGCGCCGCCTCCTCCAGCGCCGCGGCCGCGAGGGCGCGCACCGCTGCGTCGTTCCCCAGGGGCCCGCCCGAATTGAGGAACGGCATCGAGACCAGGTAATGCCCGAACAGCAGACTCTTCACCCGCACCAGGGGCAGCGCCCCGACCAGCGTGCCGCGGTCCCGCGCGGCGTAGTACAGGCACTCGTGGCCGAACACCGACTCGAGCAGGCTCTTCCATCCGAAGCGGTGACACTGCGTGGACCCTCTCGCGGACTGGACGAAGCGATCCCACTCCTCCGGAGAGCCCGTCCAGGGGCCGACCTCGAACGTCACGCCGCCACCGCGAGGCGCCAGCGCGCCACCGACGTGAACCGGAACTCTGCGAGCAGCCTGGCCAGCCGATCGAACGTTCGTTCGAGCCCGCTGTAGTGGCGCCAGCGCGTGAGCCATCCGACCGGAAGCCGCGGCTGGCCGGGGTCGATCTCCCAGGGATGCACGTAGAACATGCCGGGCACCCCCGACTCCGCGTGCTGCCGGCAGGCGCGACGGAAGACGCCGAACGGCAGCTGGCGGAGGTAGCCTCCGCCGGCGGCGGGAATCCGCCCGCCGAGCAGCCGCATGGTCGCCATCGGCACCTCGAGCAGGGTTCCTCCGGCCCGCGGAATCGAATGGGGCCGCGACGGCGCGGCGGGGTAGCCGTAATCGGGACGGCGGATGGGGAAGAGGCTCGAGTCGTACTCGTAGCCTTCCTCGAGGAGGAGATCGAACGCCCACTCACCGCCGGGCACGATCGAAAAGCTGGGCGCCCGGAATCCCACGACCGGGGCGCCGGAGAGATCCTCGAGCACCGCCTTCGACCGCCGCAGCTCCTCGCGGAGCGCCTCGGGCCGAAGGGTGGTCAGCCGCCGGTGCCACCAGCCGTGCGACGCGACCTCGTGACCCTGGGACGCGATGCGGCGCACGAGCGCGGGGTGTCGCTCGGCCACCCAGCCCAGCACGAAGAAGGTGGCGAGGGTCCCGTGGCGGGCGAGGAGATCCAGCAGCCGGTCGGTGTTGGCCTCGACCCGGCTCGCGTGGCTCTCCCAGGTCGCCGGCGGGGCGACGCGCTCGAAGGCGCTGACCTGGAAGTGCTCCTCGACATCCACCGAGAAGAGGTGGATCACCGCGCCGCAGGCGGGAGGGCCTGGCGGGGAGGGTCGCCGGCTCGCCAGCCGACGGCGAGCGACGAGCTTCGCACCGCGGCGATGGCGAGGGGCCCGGCGAACCGGTCCACCGCCCGGCTCACATCTTCGATGGTCCCGTAGTCGTGCCACACGATCACGCCGCCGGGCGCCAGGTGCGCGAGCGCGCGCTCCGTGTCGCTCACCACGTAGTCGTAGTGATGGCAGCCGTCGATGAAGACGAGGTCGAAGGGCCCGCCAAGCTCACCCCAGTCCACTTTGGCCGAGTCGCCAAAGTATCCCTGGATCCGCGCCGCGAGCGGCGACTCCCGGTACTGACGCCCGATGCGTTGTCGCTCGGTCACATTGCGCATCGGATCAGGGACATCGAGGCCCAGGCGGCCGTCCCAGTCCGGCGGCAGGTCGAGCGTGGAGACACCGCCGCCGTTCATGATGTTGGCCGCGAGGTTGAGCGTGGTATTCCCGTCGGAGGTGCCGATCTCGAGCACGCGGCGGACGCCGAGACGGCGGACGATGGCGGCCAGGACGACCAGCTCCCGTACGCTGACCGACACGTTCTCCAGTCGGTCCAGGACGCGCCGGAGGTCCACGTCGACCGCTTCGATGCCGGGAAAGATCTCCGCGGCCGGGCGTCGCGGCGCCGCGCCGTAGGTCCAGGTGCCGACGAGGTGGTACACCTCCGGGTCGCGCCAGACGACGCCCGTGGGCAGCACCCGCGTTCGCAACACGGCGAACGCCCGCCGGGGATTGGCGAGCAGACCCGGCAGCCGCTTGAGAAGGGTCCGCAATCGTACTGGCACGCTCGAATTCCTTCGCTCCGCGCCGCGGAGCGGTATGGTGCGCGTTGGGACCGCGACGGCGCTCAGCTGCGAGGAAAGAGGAACTTCAGGATCTCACCCACCCGCTGCGACCAGTTGCCGGTGGAATGCGTGCCGCCGGCCACCAGAACATAGCGGAGATCGACGCCGTCGACCCAGCCCTTGGCGATGAGCTCCTGACGCATCACCTGCTCCGCCTGGCGCTGCCAGTCCTCGCCGTCGCTGGTACCGCGGTCGAACCAGATGCGGTCGGGCAGCTTGGACGGCAGGTTGTGCACCTTGGTAACGAGCGGCTGCGACCCGGAGCTCCCCAGCTGCAACGGGGCGGACTGCGCCGCCATCAGGTTGAAGTGGTCCGGATGCTCCAGCGCCAGCCACCAGGTGATCACTCCGCCCGCCGACTGGCCCGTGGTGCCGGTGTGCGCAGCATCGGTCAGGGTGCGATAACGCGAATCGATGTAGGGCTTGAGCTCCGTAATCAGCATCTGGGAGTACAGCTCGCCCTTCCCGCCCTTGCCGTTATGGTCCACGAACGGCATGTACTCGTTGTAGCGATCGCTCGTGCTTTCGACCGCCACGATGATGATCGGCCGGGCCTCCATCGCCTGGATCACGCGGGTGGCCTCGTCGTCGAAGTTCATCGGGGAGAACGCCGTCTGCCCATCGTGAACGTACAGCACCGGATACCGCGCTGTCGGGTTGGCCGTGTATCCCGGGGGGATGTACACCCAGAGCCGCCGGGTGTTCCCGAGGATCGCCGACTGGAACGTCCCGATGTCCTGCACCGCCGCGGGCGATCCCGTGATCGGCGGGATGTTCTCGCCGGAGGGTGGCGGTGGCGGCGGGGGCAGCGACGGCGGAAGGGGAGCCTGGCCACCGTTGTCGGCGCAGGCTATCATCGCGATGGCCGCCACCGACAAAGCCGAGCTTGCGAGCCGATTGAGTGTCGAAGTCATTCAGCCTCCAGGAGACCAGGGTTCTTCCCTTCATGATGCCTGGGGCAAGTCCCCGCCGACAAGATGACCGATTCCCCTTCAGCGTCAAGCGAGCAACCCGACCTCGCGTCTTGACAGCCGTCGGCCCCGCCGCACTTCTGTCCTTCGGCGCAATGGAGGCAGGGTAGCGCCAATGACGATCCCCCTCGGCGACGTTACGACTCCCGTCGTCATCGCCGCGAACTTCACCGCCGATCCGGTCCTCGAGTCCTTCGACTTCTGGATGCGACGGCTGGGTCTTTCGTCGAGGGGCCACTGCGCTCCCTTCGACCAGATCTTTCAGCAGCTGCTGGACCCCTCGAGCGAATTCGCGCAGAACGTCACCGGCGTCAACGTCGTCCTGGTCCGCCTCGACCGCTGGACCTCGACCGACTCCAGGCAGCTCGAGCGGTCCCTGGAGCGGAACGTCGAGGAACTGGCGGACGCGCTCGCCCGTTCCGCCGACCTTTCCGGGATTCGGCACATCCTCCTGGTGTGCCCGCCGGCGCCGGCGGTCCTCGAAGTGCCGGAGACAGCGCGACTGCTCGCGGCGGCCGAAACCGCCCTCTGCGATCGGCTCGCGAGACTGAGCGGGGTGGAGGTGGTGCGCTCCACGGAGCTGTTCACGACCTATCCCGTCTCCCCATACTACGATCCCGTCACGGATCAGCTGGGCGAGATCCCCTACACCCCGGCCGCTTTCGCCGCGCTCGGCACGCTGCTCGCGCGGCGGGTGTACGCAGCGCGCCGCCCGCCGATCAAGGTCCTCGCGCTCGACTGCGACGACACGCTCTGGGGAGGTGTCTGTGGCGAGGTCGGGCCGACCGGGCTGACTCTCGACGAATCTCACCTCGCGCTCCAGCGCCGCGTCGTCGACCTCCAGCGCGCCGGCCTGCT
>JBOHSH010000143.1:0-3013 GCA_050733195.1 Gemmatimonadales bacterium | reverse complement strand
CATGCCCCCGCTGTCGTTGAACGGGCTCCGGCCTCGGTGCATCGGAGCCGGGCTCTCGTTTTTGCTCCTCGCCGCCTGCGCCGGCGCCGATGCCGCCGACGAGTGGACCGGCACGGTCGAAACCCTCCCGAACGGCGTTGTGCGGGTATCGAACCCGCCGAAGGGCATGTGGCCGGAGGGTCGCGGCTGGCGGCTCGAGCCGGAGCTCGCGCTCGGCGACGAGGACGGCCCGGAGCCGTTCATCTTCGCCTCGATCTCCGGAGTCGAGGCGGATGCGGAAGGACGCATCTACGTGCTCGACCGCGAGTCGAACACCCTCAAGATCTTCTCGCCCGCGGGAGAGCACGTGCGCACCGTGGGCCGCGAAGGCGGCGGCCCCGGCGAGTACCGCCAGGCCAACGGCCTCCGCTGGCTCTCGCCCGACACGCTGCTGGTCGTCGACCAGCGCGGCGAGCGCTACTCCATCCTCGACAAAGAGGGCGGCTTCGTCCGTTCGGTGAACCGGCAGCTCCAGTTCTACGGCTGGATGTTCAGCGGCGACGTGGTCGGTGACCGCGTGTACGAGCACGCGTTCGTCGGCCACGGCACGCCGGAGCTCCGCCCCGCGCTCCAGGGAATCCCGCTTCGCGCCACCGATACCCTGGCGGCCCGCGACACCGTGCCGCTGGCGCCCCCTCCGGGGAATCCGGAGGATCGCACCTTCGTCGTGCGGACCAAGCAGGGCGGCATGACGATGAGCGTGCCGTTCGCCCCGGGCAGCGTGGCGGTGCTCGATCCTACCGGCCACCTCTGGCTCGGACACGGGGACGCCTTCCGCCTGGTGCAGACCACCCTCGCCGGCGACACGACCAGGGAGGTGATCCTGGACGCGACGCCGACACCGGTCAGCGACCAGGAGCTGGCGGAGTGGGAACAGGGTGAATCGGTGAAGGAGTTCCGGGAGCGTGGAGGCCACATCGACATGGCCCGAATCCCCAAGGTCAAGCCGTTCTTCGAAGGCGTCTACCCGGACCCGGAGGGCAACCTCTGGGTGTCGATTCCCGCCGGGCCGTTGGAGACCGTCTTCGCGGTCTTCGACAGCGGCGGGCGCTATCTGGGCCGCGTGCAGACCGCGGGTTTCCGCCGGAACAGATACATCCCGCCGGCGGCGAGGAATGGCAGGCTGTACCTCGCCGGGCAGGACTCGCTGGACGTGCCGAAGGTCTACACCTTCAGGGTGGTGAAGTAGCCGCTACTTCACTCCGAGCTGCTTCCTGAGGAAGGCTACGGTCCTGGGCCACCCATCCTTCGTGGCCGCGAGGTTGGCCTGCTCCTCCGCTTCGTCGCGCGTCGGCCGGGGGTCGTCCTGCGCGCGCAGGAAGCCGTGCACCGCTCCCTCGTAGTTCACGCCCGTATACGCCTTCCCGAGCGCCTTCATGATCGAGTCGAGCGCGGGCATCGCCGCGGCGATGCGCGCGTCCCTGGAGCCGTTGAGCAGCATCACCGGTACTTTGATCTTCGCGAGCGAATCGGCGTTGGGCGTGCCCGGCACGGCCGGCGTGGTCGCGGTCGCCTGACTCCCGCCGCCCATGTAGGGAAGGCCGTAGAAGGCGACGCCGCCGGAGAAGCCGTTCACCCCGCCGTGCACCGCGTGCATGAACGTGGTGGCCCCGCCCCAGCAGTACCCGATCACGGCGTAGCGCTGAGTCGCGGCGGGCTGGGTCATCGCCCAGTTGGCCGCGGCGGTGAGGATCCGGTTCCGCTCGGTGCTGTTGACCCCCTGAATGAGCCGGCGGGCCGAGTCGCCCGTGAGCTCCACCGACATCGGCCCGCCGCGCACCCGGGAGAGGAAGTCGGGCGCGATGGCGATGAAGCCGTCGGCCGCCACCTGGTCCGCGACCCCGCGCACCCAGGTCGAGAGCCCGAAGATCTCATGGACCACGACCACCACCGGCGCCCGCTGCCGGCTCGACGGGTAAACGACCCACGCCATGAGCGTGTCGGTCCCCTCTATGGGGATCTTCACCCACTCGCCGTGCCTGGGGCTCGCCGCGAGCCGCTCGGGGGCGCCGCGGTTGCTCGCCGGGAGCGACGGGGTCTGGCGGACCAGGTCAGCCGGCCGGGCGGCGGGCGGCGCGGCGAGGTCGGCCGCGCTCATGTGGGCGATGTGCTCGTCGGGCTCCGGTCCGGAGCGGGGAGTCTGCTGAACGGTGCAGGCGGCGAGGAGGAGCGAAACGAGAGCGAAGCGGCGCGGCATCGGACACCATCCGGATGACGGGGGCGGAAGCAGTCGGCTTCAATACTACTCCCGCCCCCCGGCGGCCGTTGTGCCCTACCCCCGCTCGACGGCCGGCGCTCGGCGGAGACTCAGGTTGGCGGCGCCTCCAGCCAGGCCGGCGGCCAGCACGCCGAGCGTGAGCGCGGGCGTCCACACCGAGCCGATGCCCAACAGGACGTCGAGCGAGTAGGGGCCCGGGCCCACGAGCGCGAGACCGAGGGCGCCGGTCGCGTAGAGCAGCGGGACTTCGACGCCGTTCGTGGTGGCGAAGAGGCCGTTGCCCAGGTGCACGCTCACCGCGGCAACCAGCATCACCGAGATCATCAGCGCGGGCCCGACGGGGCCGAGGAAGCCGAGCGCCACGAGCAGTCCGCCTACGACTTCACCGGTCGCGGCCGCGGCGGCGAACAACCGCCCGGGCCGGAACCCGATCTGCTCGAAGAACCCTGCGGTGCCGTTGAGTCCATAGCCGCCGAGCCAGCCGAAGAGCTTTTGCGTGCCGTGGGCCGCCATCAGGAGGCCGAGCACCAGCCGGGCGAGCAAGAGCCCGGTGCCGAGCATCCAGGGATCGGTGTAAGTCGCGTTCATGGTCCGTCTCCTTCATTCGGTTCGTTCGTCGCGGCGGTGAATGGTATCCATCCAGGCCTTGGTAATCGCCGCGATCTAAGTTACGTTTGGTAACTATGACGAACCTATCGATCCCGGCGGGCCGGCGAAAGAACGCATTCGGAAGTACCCCGGTTCCCGAGGAGTAAC
>JBOHSH010000142.1:0-2339 GCA_050733195.1 Gemmatimonadales bacterium | reverse complement strand
CGACATACGTCTGGGTGTCGAAGAGGGTGAACCGCATCGTCAAACACCACCGGTTTCCCCGGTCGTCGCATCGACATAAGTCTGGGTGTCGAAGAGGGTGAACCGCATCGTCAGACACCACCGGTTTCCCCGGTCGTCGCATCGACATGCGTCTGGGTGTCGAAGAGGGTGAACCGCATCGTCAAACACCAACGGTTTCCCCGTTCCCCGTTCCCCGTTCCCCGTTCCCCGCCAACCCCTCCATCCGTCCCAGCGTCGCGAGCGGCTTCCATCGCGCCGCGACGATGCCGACGACGGCGATGGTGCCGACTCCCCCGCTCACCACGGCGAAGACGGGTCCGGCGAGCGCGGCTACGGCGCCCGACTCGAAGCCTCCGAGCTCGTTCGACATGCCGATGAAGAGGCTGTTGATCGCGGACACGCGGCCCCGGAGCTCCACGGGCGTGCCGAGCTGCGCCAGGGTCGCCCGGATGACGACGCTGATGCTGTCCGCGGCGCCCGCCGCGGCGAGGGCGGCGAACGACAGCACGAACGATCGCGAGAGCCCGAAGACGATCGTCGCCGCGCCGAACGCGGCGACCGACCAGAGCAGGACCGGCCCGGCCCGGCGCAGCGGCGGCCGGTGGGCCAGCGCGAGCGCCATGAGCACGGCGCCGATCGACTGCGCCGCGAGGAGCCAGCCGAGGCCGGCGGGACCCACGTGCAGGATGTCTTTGGCGAAGACGGGGAGCAGCGCGACCGCCCCCCCGAAGAGCACCGCGAAGAGGTCGAGCGTGATCGCGCCGAACAGGACCTCGCTCTTCCGCACGTACCGCACCCCCTCGAGCAAGGCGCTCAGGGAGGCGACGGGAACCCGCCGGGGCGCGGCATCGGTGGGGACCCGCCGGAGCAGCAGGAGAAAGAGGAGCGCCGCGACGCCGTTGGCGACGTAGACGGCGGAGGCGCCTCCGCTCGCCGCGATGAGCACGCCGCCCAGCGCCGGTCCCACGACGTCCGCCACCTGCCACCCGCCGCTGTTCCAGGTCACGGCGTTCTGAAAGACGCGCACCGGCACGATCTCGGGCAGCAGCGCGCTCTTGGCCGGGCCCTGGAACGCGCGGGCGGCGCCGTTCACCGTCAGCAGCAGATAGACGAGCGGTATCGGGCCATGCAGCGCCGAGACGGCCGCAAGTCCGAAGGCCGTGAGGGCGAGCCCCGCCTCGGCGCCGATCAGCACACGGCGCCGGTCGTAGCGGTCGACGAGGTGCCCGACCGGAAGGAACAGGAGCAGCAGCGGGACCACCTGCACCAGGCCGACGAGGCCGAGCGCGAGCGGCGACCGGGTCCGCTCGTACAGCTCCCACCCGATGGCCACCGATTGCATCTGGTGGCCGATCGTGCCGAGCACGTTCCCGGCGAGATAGCGCCGGAAGCCGACGATCCGCAGCGCCTGGTAGGCGTCGTGCGGAGCCGTCACCGAACCTGGGGATAGAGAATGCGGTAAATGACGCGATTCCGAACGACGACCCGGACGTAGTCGCGCGTCTCGACGTATGGGATTCTCTCGATGAAGACCTCCGGGTCCCTCTTCACGCCGCGCAGGTCGAGCCATCCGCGGACAGGCGTGCCTCCCGCGTTATAGGCGGCGAGCGCGTGCTCCACCCGATCGTACCGGCGGAGGACGTCGGCGAGATGGCGGAGACCGAAGTGCAGGTTGAGGTCCGGCTGATACAAGAGCACGGGATCCCATCCCGGGAGCTCCTCGCTCCGCGCGAAGACCGCCCCGAGCGACGGCAGCACCTGCATGAGCCCCCGGGCGTCGGCGACCGACCGGGCGGCGGGGTCGAAGCTCGATTCCTGTCGGATCAGCCCGGCCGCGAGCAGAGGATCCACTCCGGCGCGGCGCGCTTCCGCCTCGAGCTCCTGCGCGACCGGGAGAGGATAGAGGAGCCGCGCGAGACGGCCGTCGAGCGGTGCGCCACGGTCCACCGCGCGTTGCGCCAGCCGCAGGGCGCGGCCGCTCTGTCCGCGGGCCGCGAGCGAGCGTGCCGCCTGGACCAGCGCGGCGAGCGACCGCTCGGCATCGCGAGCCACGCGATCCCGCTCCCAGCGGGCTTCCAGATTCATGCCGAGTCGGTCGAGCAGATCGGCGCGATCGACCGCCGCGGTGAACTCGGAGCCGGTAAGCGGCGCGCCGTCGCCCGGAGGCTCCGGGACCTCGACGCCCAGGCGCTCCGCGGCGGGGATCACGTAGTAGGACATCGGGTGACGCTCGAGAACCCGCTCCCAGTGGCGCCGCGCGATCGCCCGCCGTCCCGCCGCCGCCGCGGCGCGCCCCGCCCAGTACCGCGCCGCGGCTC
>JBOHSH010000141.1:0-25416 GCA_050733195.1 Gemmatimonadales bacterium | reverse complement strand
GAACGGGGAACGGGAGAACCGCCGACTGTTGACGGTTCACCGTTCCCTCCTGTTCCCCGTTCCCTGTTCCCCGTTCCCCGTTCCCCGTTCACTGTCCCCCGTTCACCCCTGTCAGGAACCGCAAGAGCGCGGCCTCTTCTTTCTCCAACCCGTCGATCCCTTTCGCTTCGGCCCGCGCCGCTTCCCAGCGCTCACGCATCGCCGGGTCCTCGAACGCCTGGAATACCGCGGGGTGGATGTAGCACTTGCGGCACACCGCCGGCGTGTTTCCGAGCCGGTCCGCGACCGACTTCGTCGCGCGCACCGCTCTCGCCTTCGGGGTGGGCAGAGCGGGGTCGTCCGGCGCCGTGAGCGCCTGCGCGGCGAGCAGCGTCCCGGCCCAGGTGCGGAAGTCCTTGGTGGTGAACTCGTCGCCCGCGATGGCGCGGAGATAGTCGTTCACGTCGCCGGAATCGATCGGCTGCGGCGCCCCGGACTCGTCGAGGTACTGAAAGAGATCCTGCCCGGGGAGCTCCCGGCAGCGCCGGACCAGCCGGGCAAGGCGCCGGTCGCTCAACCGGATCGCGTGGTTCTTCCCGCTCTTGCCCGGGAATCGGAACTCGAGGCGGGAGCCCTGCACCGCCACGTGGCGGCTCTTGAGGGTGGTGAGACCGAAGGAATTGTTCTGCCTCGCATACTCCTCGTTGCCGACCCGGATGAAGGTCGTCTCGAGGAGCCGCACCACCGTGGCGAGCACCTTCTCTCTGGGCAGGCCGGGACGGGCCAGATCGTCGCGCAGCCGCGCACGGATGCGGGGCAGAACGCCGCCGAACAGGAGCATGCGCTCGTACTTCGTCTCGTCCCTGACCCGGCGCCAGCGGGCGTGATACCGGTACTGCTTGCGTCCACGCGCGTCGCGACCGGTCGCCTGAAGGTGCCCGTTCGGGTTCGGGCAGATCCACACGTCGGTCCAGGCCGGCGGAATCACCAGCGCGCGAATTCGCGCGACCGTGGCCCGATCGCGAATGGTGGTGCCGTCCGGTGACCGGTACGCGAACCCGCGTCCCGACCGAACTCGCCGGACCCCCGGCACGGCGTCGCTCACATAACGAAGCGATGCCGCCCGGGCCGATTCGAGCGGCTCGGCGTTGAGCCGGCCGCGCCGCCGCCGCGACCGAAGAACGGGCACTGCCCGCGTCCGCGTCCTCATGAGAGACGGGACGCCCGGCACCGCGAAGGCGTTGACAGCAGTGACCGGATACCGGCTACCGCCGGCGCTCCAGCATTCTGACGAAGGACCGCCCGGCCAGATCTTCGCGCGTCAGTCCGGTCATCGCCGCCGCTTCGGCCTCGGAGACGGCGCCGGCGTTGATCCCGCGCAGGAAGTAGTTGAGGAGTCCCTGCCCCGTCGCGGCGTCGTCGAAGACGTCGCCGATGAGCGTGGCCTGCGCGGCATTGGCCACGAAATTCCGGAGCCGCTCGGCCGCCGCGTCGAGTCCCTCGAGAAAAAACGCGAAGACCGAGGCATACCGGGTCGGGAGCTGTCCGGGGTGCAGATCCCAGCCCTGATAGAAGCCGCCCTCGAGAGAGTGACGGGCGTCGTCGTAGTGCAGCTTCCACGCGCGGTGCACGCCGGCGCGGTTCTCGGCACGTTGCGCCGGGGTCAGGGATTCCCCCCGGTGAACCGGGACGGGCAGGATGGCCGTGGCTCCGTCGGAAAGCCAGATGCCGGTCCCGGCAAGGGCGACCTGCATCGCCTGTTTGGCGAAGTCGCACGCGGGATGCCGCATCCGCTGCTGGGCGGCGGTGACGCCGAGGCCGGCGGTGTAGTCGTAGGTGCCGAAGTGCGCGCCCCGCACGCGACCTCCGCCGGCGGTCACGAGCAGCGGGAGCGGGCATCGTCCGTCGGCGCCGATGATGGCCTGCGGCATCTCCACCATCAGCTCGACCGCGACGCTGCCTTCCGCGAGACCGACCTGGCGCTCGATCCGCTCGATCGCCTCCACGCCGTGCCGGACCTGCTCCGGAATCGTGATCTTGGGGAGCGTGACCGCGAATCCCGGCGGCAGCCTGGACGCGGTGCCTGCGAGCGTCTCCAGAAACACCCCGAGCGTCCGGACGCTTCGCCGGCGGAGCTCCTCGTTCAGCGGCTTGACCCGGATTCCGCAGTAGGGAGGAAGCGTTCCGGCGTCGAGACCCTTCGCCATCTCCCGCGCCGCCGCGGCCGCATGACCGTCCTCTTCCTCGTCGGAGCGATGTCCGTAGCCGTCCTCGAAGTCGATCCGGAAGTCCTCCACCGGCTCGCGCTCGAGCTTGGCCCGGACCAGGCCGATCACCCGCTCCGCCAGCGCCCCGGGAATGCCCAGCACGCCGGCGAATTCCTCGGCGGCGTCGGCGTACTCCTGCAGCACACGAATCGCGGAAGCGCCGAGGCGCGGCGCGGTGTCCGCCCGAAACAGATGCCCGCCGCCATACACCGTGTGCACCGGCTGACGCGCGCCGCGGTCCCCGGCATACCGGCGGGAGAAATCGAGGTTGGCCCGGGTGAGTGAGTCCGGATCGGGCGAGGTCATGAAGGCTCGGGATGGGAACCGGTCAAGATAATGGAGGCTGGCGGGGAGGACAGACGCGTCCTGATCGGTAGTGGGTCAGTTTCAGTGTAACGGTTGCCGGGAGTCCCTCAATACGCTCGCCTGATCGCATCGACGAGTGCAGGCGTCATCTGGGTTCTCTCGTCTGCGGCATCCCAAAGGTCCCTGTGCGGTGTGTTGTCTCCTGAGCCGTGCCATAGGCCAAGGATTACCCCCTCATTCTTGGCTGCGGAGACAGCGGGAAGGAAATCACTATCTCCCGTGAACAGCACAGCTCGGTCGATAGTCCGCTTGGAGGCAAGCAAAACTAGGTCGACCGCGAGCATGATATCGACCCGCTTCTGTTCGAAGATCTTCTTTCCGGATGTGTCTTCTCCCCTATAGGCCAATTTGCCGAGGCGAACCTCAAATTTCTCAAGCCGCCGCAGCCGATCTGTGAACCGCTGCATCCCAGCGATTCGCTCTTTCTCCTCAGTCGTCGCAGGATTGCTCTGATGCGGCAGACAGTGGTAATAGTAGGCTCGCAGTAGCGCTGAACTTCCGGCCATCTTCTGGACCAGTGCGCCGTAGTCGATCCGCGCTTGACCAAACTGAGATCGCAGCATGTGGTCGAGGTAGCCCCCATCAATAAACACAGCCGTATATCCAGGCATCGTGCTTGGACTCCGCGACAAGCGTGAACTTCTGTCAAAGGAGACGGTCTAAAAAACTAACCTGCCGTTCGGTTGCCCGAACGGCAGGGATCATACTTCTGCCCGACGTCCACAAGGAACGAAGGGGATTATTCTAGGAGGAAATAATGCTCCTAGGTCGACGGCTGTCAAGACTCAGGACTAGCCATTCGGTTATTCGTGCGTGCGTACGATAACCGAATGATTGCCGAAGGTCAATCCCTAGCCACCGTCTCAAATTAAGTCGTCCTACTTCATGAGGGCGACAAGGTCCTCGGCCTTCCAGACCCCATCCGTCAGACCCGCTGCCGGCAACTGCCGGACCGGAGCGAAAGCTCCGGCTAGCTAGCGCCGCTTTCGCCCCAGCCGGACGAAGGCGTCGGCGCTCGTCTCCCGGCCGGTCTCCGCCTGCAGGGTCCAGCGGCGCGACAGGAGATAGCGCAGGCGGAGCGTGCTCACCGGGTCGAAGAGCCCGATGCCGTAGCTGATGTACAGGTTCGGACTCAGATACCGGCCCATCACCAGCGAGGCTTCCTCGAGATCGCTCTCGGCGCCGATCGTCGCGGTGCTGAGACCGACTTCCTTCCCGACCGCGCCGGCGAGGATGTTCCCGCCCTGGAGACCGAGGGCGCTCAGCGCCTTGCCGACGAAGCTGCTCGACGCGCTGCCCCCGACTGGATGGCCGGTCACGAGGTAGGACAGCACCTGGCTCTGCGACATCGGAGGCCTGGAGAAGAGCGTCACCGAGGGCTCCTTGAGCGATCCCGCCATCGCGATGCCGGCGATGGTGCTGTCGCTGGCGTACCGAATGGCGCGAATCGAGAGGGACGGGTTGTTCGCCGGGCCGCCGGCGAAGCGCACGGTGCCGTCCTCGATGGCCAGATCCTGGCCGTACGCCCGGTAATGCCCCTCGATGATGACGAGCTGCCCGGTCGCCGTGGTGAGGCGGTCCGGCGCGGCGTTCACGTGCACCGATCCGCCCAGCTTCGCGTCGAAGTTGAACCCGCGGAAGGTCACGCTGTCGCCCAGGGTGACGCGAACCTGGGTGATGAGCGGCCGCTCGCGCCGGCCGCGCGCCTCGGCGTCCGTCAGAATGACATCGTCGCTGGGCGCGACGGCCAAGAGCGGCACTTCGCTCAGCTGGATCCGGGCGATCGGGACGTCGACCGCCCCCCTGAGGGCGATCGTGTCCTCGACAAGCGTGACGTCGAAGGCCGGCGTGACGAACGCGCGGACCTCGGCGTTGTTGGCGACCTGGAAGCTGGTGCCGCGGACCAGGATTCGTCCGGGGTTCTCCCGCGTCGGGCGGACCGGCGTCAGGCCTTCGATGGTGAGCTCGCCGCCGCCGGACTTCATCCTGCCGTCGACGACGATGACGCCTTCGCGATTCCCTCTCGCGGTGAAGTTGACCTCCTCGACCAGCGTGCCCAGGGTCGCCAGCTTGGCCGCGGCCTCGCGGACCTCGACCATGCCGACCAGGTTCGCCTCGCCGAGCGTTCCGTCGAGGCTCGCGTCGAGCGTGATGCGCCCGGCGGCGCTGTCGACGAGCGAGGTGAACGTCGGAAGGAAGCCCAGGTCGGCGATCCGGCCCTCGAGCCGGCCCTGGATGGGTTCCCGGCCGATCGGCCGGCCGATGCGGGTGTAGCCGGGGACTCCGGCGTTCCCCCTGAGCGTCCCGAGCGAGGCTCCCGTCTCCGAGACGAGCTCGACGTTGAGCTCGCCGCGCACGCCGTCGGGTCCGGCCCGGACGTCGAGCCCGCTCTCGCGCAGTGCCACGGTTCCGCCCGCGCGTCCGCCGAAGGAGGCGAATCGCACCTCGTTCGGCACGACGCGAAGGGTGCCGTTCACCGTGCTGTCCCGCCGGACCGTCACATCGAGGTTGCCGGTCACGCCGCCTTCCACGCGGGTGCCGAACGGCAGGAGCGCGAGCACGTTGTTGACGATGAGCGTTCCCTTCACGTCCGGCATGCCCACCGTGCCGGACACGGCGAGATCCGCGTCCATGGTCCCGCGCAGACTGTCGACCGACAGCGCGAGCGGCTGGAAGGCCGCCAGGTCGGCGTCGACGCTGAGGCGAAGCTCCACCGGCTCGGGAGCGAGCGGCTGGCCGAGCCGGGTATAGCGCGGCAGGTGGAGCTCGCCGGAGAGCGCCGCGACGCTGTCCAACGACTCCGTCCGGACGGCCAGCGCGAATCCGCCGTGGACGCCATCGGCACCGCTGCGCACCGTGACCACGCCGCTGTCCAGGCTCAGCCGCCCCATGCCGCGGCCCTTGCGGTAGTCCACCGTCAGGCCGTTCTGGGTGACACGCACTTCTCCCGAGACCGAGCGATCCCGGGCCACGTCGAGATCCGCCGTCACCGCGACGGAGCCGTGCGCCACGCGCGAGCCCGTGAGCCCGGCCACGCCGTTCTCCAGGCGGAGGGTGCCGTCGATGCTCGGGGCGGTGACGATGCCGGCGAGCGCTGCCTCGAGGGTGACGGCGCCCCGCAGGCTGTCGAGCCGGGGGAAGAAGCTCCCGAACGGGGCGAGATCGGGCGCGCCGCCGGTGACGGTGAGCTGCATCGTCTGCCGATTCAGCGGGCGGTCCGCGCTCCAGCCCGGCAGCGTGGCCCGCGCCTCGAGCGTGGCGGCCTCCTTCCCTTCCGCGTCGTCGAGGCGCGCGCTGAGCGTGGCCTCGAGGGCGGTGGTGCTCCTCGCCTCGAAGCGCGCCGAGACCAGGCCGAGGAATCCCGCGCGCGGCTCGCTGAACGGCAGCCGCTCCAGCGAGAGATTCTCCACCAGCACCACCGCATTCAGACGGTCGGGCCGTTTCCAGGTACCGGTCGCACAGATTTGCCCGGCGGCGCTGTCACCCACGACGCAGAGCGAGTCCACGCGGGCCGACACGCGCGAGAACGAGACCACGGTCGGCCGCTCGAGGGCCCAGTCCGAGTACGCGGTCCGGACCGTGATCTCCCCGACGCGGCCGCTCCAGGTCTGCCCGGGCATGCCACCCGTGAGCGCGACGCGCACGGTATCCGAAGGACCGGTCGCATCCAGCACCAGGGAGTGCCGGTTCCGGGTCCCGTCGAGCTCGACGGCGATGCTGTCCATCAGTGTGCCGCCGGCCACCGCCGAATCGCCGATGAGGGTGAGGTCGGTCCGGCCGCCGGTGCGAAGATCGAAATCCGCGCGACCCGAGACGCGCCGGATCCGGCTGTCTCCATAGGCGAGGTCGGTGCCGGCGAAGCGCGCGCGCAGGCGGGGCGTGAGCCGGGGACCGCCGGCGTCGCCCTTGACCGAGAGCGAGCCGCGCGCCTTCGGGGTCAGCGTCGCGAGCCGCGCGATGTGCAGGTCGTAATTGACGGCCACCGTATCCGCGAGCGCCCCGTCGGCGCGAAGCCGCGCGCTGCCCCAGGTCAGGTCCGCCTCGGCGTGATCGATGGCACGCCCGGCGAACCGGGCGTCGAGGCGGCCTCCGACCGGCCGGCCGCGGATCTGGCCGCCGATCGAGTCCACCGTGACGCGACCGCTCGGACCGGAAGAGTCGATCACGCCCGCCGTCGTCGCGGTGAGCCCGATCCGGCCGCCGAAAAGCTGCGGGTTCTCGAGCGCGCGCGAAGGCTGGAGCGAGTCGCCGGAGATCCGGAGGTCCCACCGAATGCCCGGCCACCACCGCAGATCTCCTTCCGTCCGCAGCACGCCGGCCAGTGCGCGGGCCCGGGAGGTGGAATCGAGGCGCACCATCTCGAGATTGCCGATTCCGTGCAGGACGACGGTCGTGGTATCGACCCGCGGGAGCACGCCGGTCCCGCGAACGGTGAACCGGTACTCCTCCAGCGTACCGTCGAGATCGAGCTCGCCGTTCCGCAGCATGACGCCGCCCGGCACATCCATCTCGAATCGCCGGATCCACACCTCGCCCAGCGTCACGGGCAGCGGCGTGTTCGGCTTTTCCCGCCGGGCCCGCCTGGTGCCTGCGGTGTCGGGCGGAGCCGAGTCCGGCAGCGTCACGCGAAAGCCGGTGACGTGCAGCCGGTCGATGTGGATCTTCCGGCCGAGCAGCCGCGAGAGCCGCCACTCGAGGTAGACGGAGTCCACTTCGGCACTGAGCGCGCCGGAGCGATACCGGACGCCAAGCAGCATGAGCGGTCCGCGAAGCGGACCCCGCACCTCGGCGATCTGGAGGCCTGCCGCCGACTTCCCGAGGAGCCAGGCCACGACCCTCCGCGAGGCCGACTGGGTCGAGACGGCCCACCAGAGCACCCCGCCGACGAGCAGGACGATCGCCGCCACGGAGATCAGCGCGATCCGCGCGACCCGGCGCCCGGTCACAGGTCGGGACCGAGCGAAAGGTGGATCCGGAACGTCGACGTGTTCCGGCTCACCGGGACGGCGACGTCGAGCCGGATCGGTCCCAGGATCGAGAACCACCGGATGCCGGCGCCGACGCTCCGGTCGAGGTTCTTGAGGGTGAGCTTCTCCTCGGCGCTGCCCGCGTCGGTGAAGACCGCGAGGGCCCAGCGCGGAATGACCTCGTAGTCGACCTCGAGGCTCCCGACCACCAGCGCGCGGCCGCCGATGATGTTCCCCAGCGAATCCCGCGCACCGATGCCCTGGTAGCGGAAGCCCCGCACGCTCCGGTCGCCGCCGGTGAAGAACCGGACGGTTGGCGGGAGCTCGCGGAACTCCCCGGTCCAGATATAGCCGAGCTCCGAGCGCACGAGCACGCGGGCCTTGGGGAAAAACCCGTACACCGCGTCGGCTCCGAGCTTGACCTGCAGCAGCGACGCCGAGGAGACGATTCGGTCCATGCTGCCCCGGATCTCGGCCCGCGTCGTGATGCCGCGCCGGGGAATCGCGCCCGCTTCCTTGCGCGTGCGCTCGTAGCTCAGCCCCGGCATGAGCAGCGTCGCCGTCGCGGTGTCCACCCCGACGCCGAAGTTCTCGCGGTGATAGACGAGGGACATCGACTCCCGCCAGCCGAGCCGGCCGCGGTTGAGCCGGACCGAGCCGGTGAACATCCTCGACCGGCTGGTCGTGAGGTCCCGCCGGGCATAGCCGCCGGCGAACGCGAGGTTGCCGGTCGAGTGTCCGACGCCGGGAATCGTGTACTGCGTCGCGAAGCTCTGCTCCGCGGTCGACAACCGGAGCTCCATCAGGCCCTGATGGCCGCTCCGGTTGAGCCAGCGATAGAGCGCCGAAGCCCGGCCGCGCGGGCCGGTGTCGGTGCCGTAGCCGGCGCCGAGCTCGATCTGCTTGCGACGGTTGGGCTCGAGCACCACGCGAACCGGGACCTCGAGGCCGTCGGCCGAGTCGCCCTCGGGCATCACCTCGACCCGGGCCCAGAACGGGTCCTCCGCGAGACCCGTCTGGAGCTGCATCATCCGCCGCTGGGTCCAGAGATCACCCTGCCGGAACGGAATCCGCTTCCGCAGGAAACCGCTATCCAGGATGGTCTGCTCGAAGGTGACGTGCCCGAACCGGAAGCGCTCGCCGGTCTCGAAGCGGATGACGATGTCCGCGGACCCCCGGTCGCGATCCACGAACACCGCGCTGCTGTCGAAGTCGGCGTCGAGGTACCCGCTGTCCGACGCCATGGTGAGCAGCAAGAGCTTCCCCGCCTCGTACGCGAGGTGCCGGAGCGTGTCACCGGGCTCGAGCGGGAACTCGCGGGCCGCGCGGACGAACGCCGGATTGTCCTTGCCGGGGCCCTCCAGCTCGACCTTGACAGTCCGGACGACGACCGCCGGCCCGGGATCGATGACGTAGCGCGCGACGAGCTCGCCGCCGCCGTTCTCGGTGAGCGACTTCTCGACCTCGGGACGGTAGTAGCCGTACGGCTCGAGCGCGGTGCCGATGTCGCGCTCGGCGCGCTGGTGCAGCTGGCCGACGCGAGCGCGCGTCACGTAGCCGTTGTCCACCGCGCGCGCCAGCTCGAGCATCGCGCGGACGTTCCGCGCGACCGGCTTCTCGACACCCACGATCTCGATCCTGACCTTCGCTCCGGGCGGCTGCTGCGCGGACGCGGATCCGGCCATGCCCAGGCACGCCAGCGCCCACGACAGGCCTCGAAACCGGACACGGGACCAGCCGACTTTGCACCACATCAATCTCTTAGACGATATCTGCACCCCGCGGCACACCGGAGCCGCGCCGGTCGTCCCCATCGCGGCCGGATCGCGCCCGCTCAGTCGCGAAGAATCGCTTCGATCCGTCGGTCGGGGACCAGCCAGACGAGGGCCACCAGCACGTAGAGCGCCATGCCCATCCAGGGCACGACGAACGCCAGCGCGAGACCGGCTATATAAAGGACGGTCGAGATCGCGCCCTTCCGGTCCCGGCCCACGGCGCGGATCAGCGGCGACTCCTCCCCCTCGAGTGCGCAAATCGCCGCCAGCAGCAGCCTCCACGCGATGGCGGACATGACCATCAGGATGCCGTACACCGCGGTCGGGACCCGCTCGATCCCCGCTTCGCCCAGATATGCCGTGGCGAACGGCACCAGCGACAGCCAGAAGAGAAGATGCAGGTTCGCCCAGAGCACCCGGCCGTCGACCCGCCGGGAGGCGTGGAGCATGTGGTGGTGGTTGTTCCAGTAGATCCCGAGAAACACGAAGCTCAGGAGGTAGATGAGCAGGGACGGAACAATGTTCGCCACGGAACGCCAGTCGGGTCCATGGGGAACCTCGAGCTCGAGCACCATGATCGTGATGATGATGGCGAGCACGCCGTCACTGAATGCTTCCAGCCGACCCTTGCCCATCGCCTGGCCTCCGATTCGGGAGTTGACCGCACCCGGCCGGCGGCCGGGCCCTTTGGCGGAATGTACGCGGGGAGCCCTTCCCGATCCGACGCTCCGCGAGCATCTTAGCCCGCAATGTCCCGCCACAACCCCCGAGCCCGGGTGCCGCCCCTCACCGGTGCGGCCCTCGCCGACGACCGGCTCCCGGACCGGATCGTCCCCGACCCGCCTCCGCGGCGTCCTGAAGACGAGGAAAGCCTCGAGGGGTGGGGATTCCGTGACTCGGCGTTCACGATCCTTCCCAACGAAAGCGTGACCATGAGCGGCCGGCGCTACCAGCTCTCGGGGCTGGAGCTTCCCGACCTGCTTCCGTGGATCCGCTCCGTGCTCGGCGTCGACTTCCCGGTCTCGGACCTGCACCCGTCCCAGTACCCTCCGGAGGTCCCGGAGCCGCGGGAGCTCGGTGCCTTCCTGCGAGAGGCGCAGGCGCTCCTCCCGGACGACGGCCTCTCGTCGGACCCCCTCATCCGGCTCCGCCACGGACACGGGCACACGCTCGAAGAGATGTACGCGGTCCGGTACGGCCGTCTCGAGCGGGTGCCGGACCTGGTGGTCTATCCCGAATCGGAGGCGCAGGTCGAAGCCCTGGTCGACGCGGCGGGGCGCCAGGACGTCTGCCTGGTGCCCTACGGAGGCGGGACCAACGTGAGCGAGGCGCTCCGGTGCCCGGCCGAGGAATCCCGCCCGATCGTCGCGGTGGATCTCCGGCGCATGAACCGGATCCTCTGGATCGACCCGGCCAACCATCTGGCCTGCATCGAGGCCGGAGCGGTGGGGCGCGTGCTGCAGGAGCAGCTGGCGAGCCACGGCTTCACGATCGGCCACGAGCCCGACAGCGTCGAGCTCTCGACGCTCGGAGGGTGGATCGCGACCCACGCGAGCGGCATGAAGAAGAACCGGTACGGCAACATCGAAGACCTCGTGATGGATCTTCGCGTGGTCACGCCGAAGGGCACGCTGAGCCGCTCGGCGACCGGTCCGCGCGAATCCGTCGGCGTGGATCCCCGCCGCTGGATCTTCGGCTCCGAGGGCATGCTGGGGATCATCACCCAGGCGGTGGTGAAGATCTTCCCGCTGCCCGAGGTCCAGCGCTACGACGCGATGCTCTTTCCGAGCTTCGAGCGCGGCGTGGCGTTCCTGTTCGATCTGACGCGCGAGGCGACGCCGCCCGCGAGCGTGCGGCTGGTGGACAACCTGCAGTTCCAGCTCAGCCAGACGCTCAAGCCCAGGGCACGCGGGCTCGCCGCCCTCAAGCGCAGGCTGGAGAAGCGCTACGTGACGAAGCTCCGCGGCTTCGAGCCGGGCCGCATGGTGGCGTGCACGATCGTCTACGAGGGAGGGCGTGACGAGACCGACGTCCAGCGGCGCGCCGTCGAGCGGATCGCGAAGCGCCACGGCGGGCTGCGGGCGGGCGCGGAGAACGGCCGCCGGGGCTATCAGCTCACCTTCGGCATCGCCTACCTTCGCGACTTCGTGATGAAGCACTGGATTCTCGGAGAGTCGTTCGAGACCTCCGTCCCCTGGAGCCGGGTCATCGACCTCTGCGCGCGCGTGAAGCGGCGGGTGCAGGACGAGTACGCCCGCCGCCGGCTCCCGGGGCGGCCGTTCGTCACCTGCCGCGTCACCCAGGTCTATCAGACCGGTGTGTGCGTCTACTTCTACTTCGGCTTCTACCATCGCGGCCTCGCCGAGCCCGCCCGGGTCTACGCCGAGCTGGAACGGGCGGCCCGGGACGAGATCCTCCTCGCGGGCGGCTCCCTGTCCCACCACCATGGAGTCGGGAAGATCCGGCAGGCATTCCTGCCGCGGATTCTCTCGCCGGCGGCGCTCGAGTGGAGCGCCGAGGTGAAGCGCGCGGTGGACCCCGGCAATGTCTTCGGCATCGCGAACCAGGCCATCGAGGCGGGCCCGGGCGCCCGCACGCTCTCCGGCGCATGAGCTCCCGGACGATTCTGCTGACCGGCGTGACCGGCTTCCTCGGCAAGGTGGTGCTGGAGGAGTTGATGCGCCGCCGGGAGGAGATCGGGCTCGACCGCGTCTACGCGGTGATCCGCCCGCGCGGCTCGGTCTCGGCCGAACGGCGGTTCCACCGCGAGGTGGAGCGCTCGCCCTGCTTCGCGAGGCTTCCCGCCGGCTGGGCACGCCTGGTCACGGTCGTGGAAGGGTCGCTCGGCACCCCGGGTCTGAGCCTCGCGCCGGAGATGCGCGACGAGCTGACGGAACGGGTGACGCACGCCCTCCACACCGCCGCCACGGTGAGCTTCGGCCTGCCCGTCGCCGAGGCCGCGCAGGCCAACGTGGCCACGACGCTCAATCTGCTCGAGCTCGCCAAACAGTGCCGGTGTCTCGAGCGGCTGGTGTTCGTCTCCACCGCCTACGTGACGCCCCACACCGGCGATCGCACCCCGGTGGCTCCGCAGCCGGTCCCGCTCCCCGAGCCGGCCGATGTCCTCTATGAGGGGATCTGTAACGGCACCGCCTCGGAGGAGGCGCTCCTCTCCGCCACCGGCCTGCCGAATACCTACACGCTGACCAAGCTCCTGGCGGAGCACCTCACCCTGGCGCGGCGCGGAAGAGTTCCGCTCACGATCCTCAGGCCCAGCATCATCTCGGCGAGCTGGCGGCTGCCCTTCCCCGGATGGATCGACAGCGCCACCGGCTTCGGAGCTTTCGTGGTGCAGCTCGGTCTCGGACGTATGCGCGCGGTCATCGGGCGGGCCGGCGCCAGGCTCGATCTCATTCCCGTGGACGAAGTGGCCCACGCGGTCATCGCCGCCTGTGACGACGGGCCCGCGCCGGTCCGCATCCGGCAGGTCGTCGCCGGTATCGACCGGTCCCCGACGCTCTGGCAGTGCTGGGAGGGCATCCGCGATTTCTTCCGGCTCCACCCGGTGGACCGGCGGCCCACGCTCCGGTATCTCGGCCCGCGCGGCCTCGGGTTCGCGATCGCCGAGGCTCTCCATCATCGCCTGGCGACGCGGACCAGGGGACGACGGTCGCCGGCCGCCCGGCGCGCCGCGGGTCAGGCGCGGGCGCGGCTCAAGTCGCTCAACCGGATGTTCCCCTACTTCACGACCAACTCCTTCGCCTTCACCGAGCCCACGCCCCTGCCGGGGGACTTCGATCCGCAAACCTACGTGACCAGAGTCTGTCGGGGGGTGCATCGCCATCTGCTCGACGGCGATGAGCGGGAGTGGCCGCTGGCCGGCCGGGCCCATCCGGGGCACGGCGGCGACTTCCGCTGGTCGTTGACGCGGGACCGGGGCAACGCCTGGATCCGGATGGCGTCGTGGGTGGTGACGAAGGTCCTCCGGCGGTCCATCGAGCGGGTGACCGTCGACATTCCCTCCTTCGAAGCGGCGATCCGCGCGGCTCCACCGGGCTCGGCGCTCGCCGTCCTGCCGAATCACCGCAGCTATCTCGACTTCGTGCTCTGCTCGTACCTCTGCTTCGCGCGGCCGGATCTCGGGATCCCGATTCCGCATATCGCCGCGACGCTCGAGTTCGGCAAGATCCCCCTCCTCGGGCGGATCCTCCGCGCAATGCACGCGTTCTACCTGCGCCGCGGGATCGGACGGGAGGATCCCGACCTCACGCGGCGGGTCCACGAGCTGGTCCGCGACGGCCGCACGCTCGAGTTCTTCATCGAGGGCCAGCGGAGCCGCTCCCGGGCCTTCCTCGAGCCCAAGCGCGGTCTGCTCCGCTGTCTCCAGGCCAGCGGCAGGACCTGTACGCTTCTGCCGGTGGCGTTCTCCTACGACCGCGTACCCGAGGAGCGGGCGTTCGCGCAGGAGCTCGCCGGACGGCCCAAGCCGAAGATGCGGCTCGGCGACCTCCTCCAGTGGACCTGGCGCGCGTGGCGGGGCCGCATCGATCTCGGGCGCGTGCACATCGCCTGCGGGGCGCCCGTGATCCTCTCGGCGGAATGTGACGTCCACGAGGTGAGCCGGGAGGTGATCGAGCGGCTGCGCCAGGCGACCGTCGCGACGACCTACCACGTCGAGGCGTACATCGCGCGGTACCCCGTGGACGGGCTCGACGCGCGAGACCTGCAGCGGGCGATCGAAGCGATGGGAGGGCGCGTCCTGCCGAGTCACCTCAAGCCCACGCCCGATCTCGATCCGCTGATCGCCGCGACCTTCCGGCACCAGTTCGCCCACCACTTCGAGCGCAACGGTACGGTCGACGGGCAGCTCGCCACGATCCAGCACGCTCTCTTCGGCCCGGCGGACAACGGCAACGGCGCCGATCCGGCCCTCCTCGGCCCGCCGGCGGAGAGCCGGGACTCGCGCGCTTGAACGGGGCTCTCCGCCCCTGGCTCGTGACGGGGGCGAGCGGGTTTCTCGGCCGCCATCTCCTCCAGACCATCGCCGGCGAGCCGGCCCCCCATCCCACGATCGCGCTCGTACGCGACCGCTCGGCGTGGAACTCCATGGACTGGACCGCCCGGCTCGGCGATGCGGTCCGGGTGGTCGAGACACCGGCGGAGGGTGGCGCGCCTCCGCTCGAGCCGCTGGGCGGAATCTTCCACCTCGCGGCCGTGGTGCGCCACGATCGCCGCGAGACGGACGAGCTCTATCGGGCCAACGTCGACGGCACCCTCGCGATGGTCCGGCTGGCGGCCACCCACGAGTGCCGGATCGTCTTCCTCTCGACGTCGGGGACGGTCGGATGCTTCCGGCGACCGGGGGCGGTGCCCGACGAAGACGCCCCTTACTGCGGCGAGGAGGTCGCGGCCTGGCCGTACTACGACTCCAAGGTGAAGGCCGAGCGGGCCGCCCGCGCGCTCGCGACCGGGCTCGGGGTGGATCTCGTGATCGTGCGTCCGCCGGTGCTCCTGGGACCGGAGGATCACCGGCTCCGCTCGACCGGCCACGTGACCCGGTTTCTCAAGGGGAACCTGCCGTTCGTGATTCAGGGAGGCATGCACTTCGCCGATGTCCGCGATGTCGCCCGCGCGATCGTCCGGATCATGACGCTTCCCAGGGCGCGACCGGTGTATCACCTCCCCGGGACGATCTGCTCGATCGCGGAGTTCTACCGCCTGACTGCGGACGTCGCGGGCCGGAAGCCTCCGGCGCTCCAGGTGCCGTTCCAGGTGGCGTATGCACTGGCCAGGATCTCCCGCGCACTCGGCTCGAGGCTCCTTCCCGATCCCGCGCTCGTGGAGATGGCTTCGCGACACTGGGCGATGCGCTCGCGATACGCCGAGGAGGAGCTCGGGTACCGGAGCCGCCCGGGCCGTGAGACCCTTTCGGACACTGTGGACTGGTTGCGCGCCAGCGGGGTGTGTCGCTGAGCAGGCCCTCACGTCCCTAGAAGAGGACCCACTCGGCGCAGGAGGTGCCCCGCCGGAGTAGGGTCAAGGTTCTGGGTTCGGGGTTCGGGGTTCCGGGTTCTGAGTTCTGAGTTCTGAGTTCTGAGTTCTGGGTTCTGGGTGACAGAATTCACTCTGCGCTCAGACCCGGATCCGGAGCTGGGAGCTCTCGCCTCCCGTCAACCCGCAACAGCATCATCTGATGCACGTCGAAGTAGTGAACCAGCGCGGGATGCAGCGGGATTCCACGAATGCTCGCGCGGCTCCGCATCGCCGCGGTCTTACTCCGTCACGGCGACTGCGGCTCCCCCCGGATCGACCGAGGCGAGGACGGCGCGCAGCGTCTCCAGTTTTACCGGCTTCACGAGATGGTGATCGAAGCCCACTTCCCGGCTTCGGCGGCGGGCCTCGGGGTGTCCCCATCCGGTCACCGCGATGAGACGCGCCTCCTTTCCGCCCGGCCGCTCGCGCATCCGTGAGGCGACGACGTAGCCGTCCATGCCCGGGAGGCCGAGATCGAGCAGGACGATGGACGGCTCGCACTCGTCGAAGACCGACAGCGCCGAGGGGCCGTCATAGGCGATATGGACCTCCATACCGCTCGCTTGCAGCAGCGTCCCGAGGGCGTCGGCGGAGTCCTGGTTGTCGTCGACGATGAGCACGCGGCGCCGGCGCTGGCCGGGCTCCAGGCCGACATCCGCCGAGGCGGTCGCTCGGGGACTCTGCTCAGCGGCGAGCGGCAAGGTCACGAGGAACTCGCTGCCCCGGCCCTCGCCCGGGCTCCGCGCCTCGATCCGGCCCCCGTGCATCTCGACGAGCTGTCGCGCCAGGGTGAGCCCGATGCCCAGCCCTCCGCGGGACCGGCCGAGCGTCTGATCCACCTGCGTGAAGAGATCGAAGACCCTCGGCAGCATCTCCGGGGTGATGCCGATTCCGTCGTCGCGGACGGAGATCATGACCTCGCCATTCCCCGCTTCCGCCTGGAGCCAGATCCGGCCGCCCTCGTCGGTGTACTTCGCGGCGTTGTTGAGCAGGTTGGCCAGTACCTGGGCGAGCCGGACCGGGTCGGCCTCGAGATACAGCGTTTCCGCCGGCATCTTCACGCTGAGTTCGTGGTGCGAGAGCTCGATGATCGGCTGGCTCGTCTCCAGGGCCGCGCGCACGATGGCCGCGAGGTCAACCCGTCCGCGGCGCAGCTCGATCTTGCCTCGCGTGATCCGTGACACGTCGAGCAGGTCGTCCACCAGCCGGTCCATGTGGTTGATCTGCCGCTCCATCATGTCATGCACCCGCCGCGCGGCCGGCCCTCCGCCGTCCATCCGGAGGATCTCGAGCGAGTACCGGAGCGGGGCGAGCGGGTTCCGCAGCTCGTGGGCGAGCGTCGCCAGGAACTCGTCCTTCCGCTGGTCGGCCTCGCGCAGGAGGTCCTGCGACACCTTCATCTCGGTGATGTCCACTTTGCAGCCGACCAGCCCGATGAAGGCCCCGTCCTCGGTGAAGCGGGGAATCGCCGTGGACCGCATCCAGCGCCAGGCGCCGTCCGCCCGGCGCATCCGGAACTGCGCGGTGAACACGTCGCGCTGGGCCCACGCCTCCTCGTAGGCTCGCAGGCACACGGCCCGGTCGTCCGGATGCACGAACTCGGTCCACCTGTTCCCGAGCACCTGCTCCGCCGTCACGCCCAGGAACCGGAGCGCTTCCCGGTTCACGAAATCTCGCCCTTCGAGTCCGGCGACCCAGATCAGCACGGGCGCGTTGTCCGCCATGTGGCGGAACCTGGCCTCGCTCTCGGAGAGCGCGGTATCGACGAGCTTGTGATCGGTGATGTCGATCGCGATGCCGCCGATCAGGCTCGGCGCGCCGTCGGGGCCGGGGATGGTGAACTTGCTGACCAGCGAGTGATGGACGCCGTCGGCGTGCGCCAGCGTCTCGATCGTCTCGATGCCGTCGGAGCCCGCCAGGACCTTGCGGTCGTTGTCCTGGAACGCCGTGGCGGACTCGAGGGGAAAGATCTCCGTATCCCGGCGGCCGTAGAGCTGCTCGCGCGTCCGGCCGAACGCCCGGAGGGCGGCCTCGTTGGCGAAGAGGTACCGTCCGTCGCGGTCCTTGATCCAGGCGAGCCCCGGCAGGTGCTCCATGAAGCGGCTCAGCGTCTCTTCGCTCCGGCGCCGCGCCTCCTCCGCTTCCCGGCGGGCGGTAGTGTCGACCAGAACATGGACCGTTCCGGCGAACCGGCCGGCTTCGTCCCGGAGCGGAGTGGCGTGGGCCAGGACGAAACGCCTGCTGCCGTCGGGGCGCTCCACGACGATCTCCCGCCCCTCGTTGGCGGTTTCCTCCCGGAGGTCCGGGGCCATCCAGGCCATGTGGTCGATCGGGGTCCCGTCCGGCGCCCGGAACGAGCCGCAGAGGAGGTCCGCCGTATCGTTGAGGACCGGTTCCCGCCCCCAGAGCTCGACCGCCTGACGATTGAACCAGGTGATTCGGCCCTCGGAATCGCACATGTAGGCGGCGGCCGGGAGACGCTCGAGCATGGTCCGGAAGATCCGCTCCTGGGGCACGGAATCCGGGCCCCGCTCCTGGCGGGAGGATTCCGTCATGAAGAAGCTCCGGGAAGCGGAATCTGGAGGTCCAGCATGGGAGCCAACCTCATCTCACCTGCCAGATGGATAGGATAGCTCGAAACGGCGGCGTCCGGATAGAGGCTCGACAGCCTCCAGCCCCCGACGTGCGGGGTGACGGATAGCCGTCGTCTCCCCGACACAGCCCACGGGGATCCGTCATGCGTCCGGTCGGGATCGTGCTCATCGTGCTCGGAGTCATTGCCCTGATCTACGGCGGAATCACCTACACCAGGAAGGAAGAGGTCCTCGACGTCGGACCCCTCGAGGTCCGGGCCGAGACTCGCGAACGCATTCCCCTCCCCCCGATCCTGGGCGCGATCGCGCTGGTCGGCGGCATCGTCCTGCTGGCCTCGGGGCGGCGCGCCGGAGGCCGCTGAACTTCTTTTGGTTTTCTTTCGGGGGAGACGTGCGTCCACGGGGGCCCTCAGTCGTCCACTTTTCGTGCACCGGAGAGACCGGAACGAAGGAGGAACGATGGGCAACGAACGGGGAGTGCTCTCCCGCCGCGCGCGCATCGCGCTCGGCGTGTTAGGCGTCGCCGCCGTGGGGGTCCTCGCGGCGACCGTGGTCGGGGGTGGCGGCACCGTCGAAGCGACCATTCCCGCCGGCACGCGGCTGGTCGCGGCTCTGGACCGGACGCTCTCCACGGAGCGGGTCGAAGCCGGTGAGCCGGTCGTGCTCCGCACGACGCAGCCGCTCGAGCTGGGCGAGGAAGGGACGATCCCCGCCGGGGTGACGGTGCGCGGCGAAGTGACCCATGCGAAGGGCGGCGGCCGGATCGCCGGAGCGCCCGAGATCACCATCCGGTTCCACCGGATCGAGGTGGGCGGGGCGACCCACGAGATCACCGCGGAGCCGTTCCGCGTTCGCGGCCAGGACGACCTCAAGCAGAGCGTCGCCATGATCGGCGGCGGCACCGTGGTAGGCGGCGTCGTCGGCGCGATCGCGGGAAACACCGTGGCCGGTGCGGCGGCGGGCGCCGTCCTCGGCACCGGCGCCGCGGTCGTGACGAAGGGGGATCAGATCGTCCTGCCGGCGGGACAAAAGCTGCGGGTGCGGCTCACCGAGCCGGTGACGGTCCGCTTCAAGCCGGAGCCCGAGCCGGAAGAGCCGAGACGGAACTAGCTACTTGACGACGAGCACGCTGGCGGGGCCATCGCGGCGCGCGATGGTCACGCCGACGTCGTCGCCTTCCCGGAACAGCTGCAAATCCAGCGAAGTATCCCCGCAGCGGAGGTTGTCGATCCGGACCTCCTCGATCGACTCGGGCAGCGCGGGGTTGACGAAGCGCACCTCCCGTCGCGCGGCGTGGATCCCGAGTCCCAGGCAGCTCTGCAGCAGCGAGAACACCGACGCCGCCGCCCAGCTCTGGGGAGCACAGGCCACCGGATAAGCCGTGGGACCCTGCCCGTGCCGGCGCCCGAATCCGCAGAAGAGCTCGGGCATCCGGTGGAGCTCCACGAACAGACTGGCGCCGAACAGGCCCATGAGCACGGCCAGCGTCGCGGGCTTCGCTCCGTAGCGGGAGAGGCCCATCGCGATCAGCGCGTTGTCGTGCGGCCAGACCGACCCGTTGTGATAGGAGATGGGGTTGTAGCGGGATTCCGAGCTCGCGACCGTGCGAATGCCCCAGCCGCTGAAGAAGCGCTCCCCGAGCAGAAGCCGGGCGACGCGGTCGCCGCGTTCGAGCGAGGGGACGCCGCAGAAGAGCAGATGGCCGGCGTTCGAGGCCAGCACGCGGCAGGGCTGCTTCTCGCCGTCCAGCGCGAGCGCATAGGTGCCCAGCTCTTCGAGCCAGAACGCCTCCTCGATCCGCTGCCGCAGCCATTCCGCATCCCGCTCCAGATCCACCGCGCGCCCGTGCAGACCCAGCGCCTCGGCCAGCATCGCGCCGGCGCGCAGCGCGGCATAGGCGTACCCCTGGACCTCACACAGCGCGATCGGCGGCTCCGCCAGCCTGCCGTCGGCGTGGAAGACGGAGTCGTCGGAGTCCTTCCATCCCTGGTTGATCAGTCCGGTCGGCGACCGGCGGTGGTACTCGAGCAGGCCGTCGCCGTCGGGATCGCCGTAGGAGCGCATCCAGGAGAGCGCCCGCTCCACGCTCGGCCAGAGGACCTCCGCGGTCTCGGCGTCGGCGGTCCGCTCGTAGTACGCCCCGGCGAGGATCACGAACAGCGGCGTCGAGTCGCACCCGCCGTAGTAGCGCCCGAAGGGGATCTCCTCCAGGGCCGCCATCTCCCCCCCGCGGGCCTCGTGGAGGATCTTTCCGGGCTCGGCGTCCCGCTCGGGCACCTCGCGGTCGGCCTGGGTCGCGGCGAGAAAGCGGAGCACGCCGCGCGCGAGATCGGGGTTGATCCAGAGGTACTCGAGGGCGGTGACGATCCCGTCGCGCCCGAAGGGTGTGCTGAACCAGGGGACGCCGGCGTACGGATAGCTCCCGTGGGGCGTCTCGCTGACCATCATGTGGAGGTCGGCCGCCGACCGGTTGATCCAGTCGTTGAGCTGCTCGTTCGAGGTGGTGACGCGGCAGTCGCGCGACCGCGCGCGGGCGAGCGCGGTGGAGGCGGCCCGCAGCGCCTCGTCGTGCGACTCCACCGGGCGCCCGTCTTCGTCCCCCACCTCGAAGACCATGGCGATGTTGATGGTCTCGCTGCCCTGCGGCGGGAGGGCCATCGCGTACTGCAGCTCGTTCGCCGCGAGCAGGGTGGGCTCGGGATCGGGAATGATCCGCGCCCTCCGCGTCACCCCGTCGAGCCCGTCGTACACGAGCCAGGCCTCGCGCTCGCGAACCTGCGCGTGGCGCTCGCCCCGCCGCTCGCGCCGGGCCCCGCGAACCTCGAAGATGTCCACGAAGTCTCCGTCGAAGCGCAGCGCGAGCCGCGCTTCCGCCGGCAGAAGCCCGTGATTCGTGATGCGGATCCGCTCGTAGCAGCAGCCCTGCCAGAGAAAGGTCGCGCGGAAGACGTGGAGCGTCCCGGTGGGCACCAGGACGTCGCCGTTCCGCACGATGTCGGGGTTGGTGAGGTCGACGGCGAGGAGCGCGTTGTCCTCGTTCACCGTCGAGCTCAGCAGCAGGGGGCGGCGGTCGTCCAGGAGGAGCTCGAGCCGGGAGATGAACCGCGTGCCCTGGTAGAAGACCCCCTGCTCGCCGAGGCCGATCGGCTGGATGTCTCCCCGCCGGTCGAAAAGGGCGAACGCCTCACCCTGCTTGAGGACCCGCGCCCGGTGCGCGACGCGCTCCGACGTCGCGCGGATGTAGTACTGGCTCTCGACCTGGATGATCTCTTCCATCGCCGTCAGGCCGCGACGGAGCGCCGCCCGCCGAGACGCCGCCGGTAGATCCCGAGGTACCCGCGGGCCATGACCGACGCGGAAAACCGCCGCTCGAACGTCTCCCGGCAGCGGCGGCGGGACAGCTCCCTGACCCGGCCCACCGCCGCCACCGCGGCATCGAGACCGTCCACGATGAAGCCCGTCACCCCGTCCACGAGCACCTCCGGAGCCGAGCCGCGACGGTAGGCGATGACGGGCGTGCCGCACGCGAGCGCCTCGATCATGACCAGCCCGAACGGCTCCGGCCAGTCGATGGGAAACACGAGCGCCAGCGCGTTCCCCAGGAACTCCGCCTTCCCGTCGTCGCCGATCTCGCCGAGGAAGTCCACCAGCGGATCGTCGAGCAGCGGCCGGACCCGCTCTTCGAAGTACTCCCGGTCCACCCGGTCGACTTTTGCCGCGATGCGGAGCGGCACGCGCGCCTGGCGCGCGATCGCGATCGCCTGGTCCACCTGCTTTTCCGGCGAGATCCGGCCGAGGAAGGCCAGATAGCGCCCGCCGGCGGGATGAAACGGCAGGAGATCGAGCGGAAGACCGTGGGGGACCGTGCCGAGCCAGTTGGCGCCGGGCAGCGGCAGGCGCTGCGCGTCGGAGATGGACACGACGGGCATCTCCGGAAACTCGCGATAGAGCGGCGCCAGGTCGGGGAGGTCGAGGCGGCCGTGCAGCGTGGTCAGCTGCGGCGTCGCGAGCCGCCGCGAGAGCGGGAAATGCAGGTAGTCGATGTGATAGTGGATCAGGTCGAATTCCCCGGCCATCCGCGCGACCCGCCCGAGCATGGTCACGTGGTGCGCGAGCTGATCCACGCAGCCCTCGCACAGCCGCAGCGACTCCGGACAGACGGGCACCAGCCGGGCGGCGGTGCGTGAATCACCGCTCGCGAACAGGGTGACGTCGTGGCCCTGGGCCACGAGCTCTTCGGTCAGATACGAGACGACCCGCTCGGTACCGCCGTAGAGGCGCGGCGGCACGCTCTCATACAGAGGAGAAACCTGTGCGATTCGCATCCACCCCTCCCCTTCCAGGGACCCGTCGCACAATAGCGCGCGCGCGGATTCGGTGGGAGGGATCGGAAACGGATCACTTTCGCCTCGGTCGCCGGGGAGTCACGTCGGCGCGCACGATCCGGCCGGTGAGCTCGCGGGCTTCCCCGTCCGGAATGAGGCCGCGTTTCCGATAGCGCGCCAGCTTGCCGAGCTGGATGGCGGCTTCCCAGCGCGCGCCCAGATGCCGCACCATCGGCTCCACCAGCCAGCCGAGCACCGCATCGAGCAGGCGGTGAATGACCACGCCGAGCGCCATGCCCAGAGACAGAACGGCCTCCGCGGTCCATCCCGCGGGAACGATCCCCGGGGCCCGCCAGAGCACGACGCCCGCGACGACCACACCCATGGCGCCTCCGAGTGGAACGGCACGGAGAAGGCTCAAGCCGGCCCGGGTCAGGAGATCGAGTCGGACCTTGAGCGGCGTGGCGGGGGGCGTCGTCGATTTCGGCGTCATGCAGGCCTCCGCGGAGCGAATCGCACGACGAGGCCGGCGAGCATCAGCGCGACGAGCGTGAGGCGCTTCAGGGGGATGCCCGACGGCGCGGTTTCGGAAGCCGCAGGGGCGGCGGGCACCGAAGAGACCGCTGGGGGTGATCGCCGTGGCTCCGGGGCGAGCATGAGCACGACGATCGCGAATCCGGTCGCGGCTACCCCGGCGACACGCGTCCACGGCGAGGCATGACCCATGGCGCGACACGCGCGCATGGACCATGCCGAGGGGCTCACGGTCGTGCTCCCGGACACTCCGCGTTCCGGGCGCTCGCCCTGTCTACTCGTGCCTGTCGCGTCCGTACAAGCGTCGCGCCGATCTTTCCCGAATATTCTCCTTTCACCTTCCCTGGTCTCCTGGCCTATGCTCGCACGACTCGGAATCCTTGGCGCGATGGCGGTGGCTGCCGCCCTTCCGCAGGCCGATCCGCTGCAGCGCGCCGGCTGGCTGGCCGGCTGCTGGGAGCTCCGGACGGCGAACCGCGTGACGCTGGAGATGTGGATGCCGCCGTCGGGCGGGCTCATGCTGGGCGCGAGCCGCACGGTGGCCGGCGGAGCCGCCCGGGAATTCGAGCACCTCCGGATCGGTGTCGCGAACGGCGCCCTCGTCTACACCGCGCTGCCGTCGGGCCAGCGGGAAACGGCCTTCAACGCGACCGACGTCACCGACAGCTCCCTCACCTTCGCCAATCCGGCGCACGACTTTCCTCAGCGCATCGTCTACCGGCGCCGCGGAGCCGATTCGCTGGTGGCGCGGATCGAGGGGCCGGGCCGCGACGGCGGGGTGCGGGGCTTCGACATCCCGATGCGGCGCGTGGCGTGCGGTAGCCGGTGACCGGTCTTGGGGAGTCAGGACGGCGGCGACGAGAGATGCTCCGCGACGATGAGCCACCTCCCCGACACGCGCCGGAAGACCGCGGTCCAGGCCCCGCGGATCACGTGCGGACGGCCGGTGGGCGCGATGTGGGGTATCGACCAGGTGGCGTTGAGGACCGCCGCGTCCCGGCCGATTCGGTCGACGTACACCCCGCCCCAGACCCATCGCGGGTCCCGCATGTTCTGACCGACGTTCCGCCAGAAGTCGGCGATCCCGGCCCGCAGGGAGTCGACGCTCGTGGTGAGCTGGCCGCCGCTCGCCGACAGGACTCTGCCGCTGTCCGGATAGAGCGACGTCATCCGCTCGGCCTGCCCCGGCCGGGAGAAGTCGTAGGCCTCCTCGATCAGGGACTTGAGGGTATCCGCCAGCGCCGGGTCCGGTCCGAAGGCTGAGCCCACACCCGGCCGGCAGGAGGGGAGGAGAAGGGCCCCCAGGAAGAGCCCGCCGAGGACCCGGATGACCTGATTTGGAGTCATGGTGTCCCGAGGGAGAGACGGTCGGATGGACGGGCGGAGGGGCGCACGGCCTTCCAGAGGCGGGGCGCCATCTGGCGCGACATATGCCATCTGGCCAACCGATTTGTGTCTTTCACGCTGGTCCCCTATCGTAGCATCAGGGAGGACCCCCCATGCGAGCACGCACCCTGATCGTCGCCGCGATGATGGCGGGCATCTGGGCGGTTGCACGTTCCAAGCCCGCTCCGGAGACGGGCGCGGACGACGCCCAAGCCGCCCCCGAGTCTCGAGCACTTCTCCTGGTGGGCGGGGCCGATGACAGCACGGCCGTCGTCTCCGACCTCGAGGCGGGCCGGGAGACCGGCCTGGAGATCGCCCGGCCGAGCCCCCGGAAGTCGGCGGCGCCGCGCCTGGTCCGCAGAACGAGCGAGTCCGACGGAGGGACCGGGACCCGCTCCGATCCGCTCGAGTCGCTCGTGGCGACGGTCGAGGTTCCGGCGATGAGTCAGACGTCGGGTTCGGTCGAGACCATGCCGATCCACCTGGCCGGCCATGCCCTTCCCACGGTTCCCTCGCTCATGCCCGCAGGTCCCGGTACGGGCACCGGAGCCAGCACCACCGGAACCGGGGATCGCGGCCCCCGGGTCATGATCCGGGGCGGGCGCGGCGGAGTGGACGACGATTGCGACCTGCACCGCGCCGGCGGGCGGCGCGGCGGAATCGCCATCAACAGCCGGATGCCGGCACTCGGCGGCGTGGTGATTCACACCCGCGCGCCCCGGGCGGGCGGGCTCCCGGCAGGAACCAGAATCCGGTAGGAGTTCTGGGTTCTGGGTTCTGGGTTCTGGGTTCTGGGTTCTGGGTTCTAGTCCGGCCTCCGGGTTAGATCCTTAGCCCCAGAACCGAGACCTCGAACTCAGAACCCAGAACTCAGAACTCAGAACCCAGAAGAACCCCTCTACACCCTTCCGGCCTGGCGCACTCGGGATCCAGCGGCGCCAGGCCGAGTCGTGTCAGCTCCCGATTCACCAGAGCGAGATCGGTCGCCCACACCCGCGCCAGCCGGTCGGTGTAGGTCTTGAGCTCCGCCGACAGCATGGCGAAGATCTCCGGCATGTTGTTCGTCGGCGGGCCGTCGCCGCGCTCCGCCATCGAGAGCAGGTTCGCCAGCCGGTTGTTCACCCGGATCGGGAAGTTGAGCGGGTCCTGCCCGCTCTGGTTCCGCACCTGATAGATCTGCTCCTCCACCG
>JBOHSH010000140.1:0-1818 GCA_050733195.1 Gemmatimonadales bacterium | reverse complement strand
TGGAACCCGACCAGGTTCCACATCTGTCCCGCCCGGTCCTCGCGCCGGAGCTGCACCACCGCGAACGGCTCCTGGCCCGTCTTCGGCTCGGGGAGGCCCACCGGCTTCATCGGCCCGAAGCGCAGCGTGTCGCGTCCGCGGCGGGCCATCTCTTCAACCGGCAGGCACCCTTCGAAATATGGCACCTGGTCGAACTCGTGCGCGGTGAACTGGTCGGCGGAGAGGAGCGCATCGATGAATGCGCCGTACCCCGCGGCGTCCATCGGCGCGTTCAGGTAGTCATCACCCTCCCCTTTGCCGTAACGGGAGAGCGCGTAGAGCCGCTCGTGATCGAGCGAATCGCTGGACACGACCGGGGCGATCGCGTCGTAGAAGGCGAGCGCGTCGGCGCCGAGCCGCCTGGTGAGCGCGCCGGTGAGCGCCTCGGAGGTGAGCGGGCCCGTCGCGATCACCGCGGGCGACGGGACCTCCCGCACTTCCTCCCGCACCACCCTGATACGGGGGTGGGACGTCACCCGCTCGTGCACGGCGCACGAGAAGATCTCCCGGTCGACCGCCAGCGCGGCGCCGCCCGGCACGCGGGCCAGCTCGGCGCACTCGAGCAGCAGGCTGCCCAACCGGCGGAGCTCGGCCTTGAGCAGTCCGTGGGCATTGCCAAGCTCGAGTGACTTGAAGGAATTGCTGCAGACCAGCTCGGCGAGACGATCGGTCTGGTGCGCGGGCGTGCGGACGGCGGGGCGCATCTCGTACAGCGTCACATCCACACCGCGCGCGGCGAGCGCCCAGGCTGCCTCGCAGCCCGCGAGCCCGCCGCCAACCACCACCACGGTCACGTCAGTGCCATCTCCTCCGGCTCGATCGCCACGTCCCGGTGCCCGCACTTGAGACAGGTGAGTACCTCGCCTTCGGCCTTGTTGACCTTCCGCTCCAGACCCACCCACCCGCACGCCGGGCATTCTTCGGCGACCGGCCGGTTCCAGGTGGAGAAGTCGCATGCCGGATACCGCACGCAGCCCCAGAATGACTTGCCGCGTTTGGTGCGCCGCTCCGCGAGGTCGCCCTCGACGCACTTGGGACACTTCATGCCGAGCGGGATGGCCCGGGTCCCCTTGCACTCGGGGTAGCGGGTGCACGCGAGGAACTCGCCGAACCGGCCGGTCTTGATGACCATCGGCGCCTGGCAGAGGTGACACTTCTCATCCGTGGGGCGGTCCGGCGCCTTGTCCTTCCGGAGCGACTTGGCGTAGTCGCACTGCTCCTTGTACTTCTCGCACGCGAGGTAAGGACCGAACCGGCCGGTCCGGAGCTCCACCCGGGAGCCGCACTTGGGACAGCGCTCGCTGGCGAGGCGCTCCGGCGAGAGGCCGTGCGCCTCCGCCACCAGCTTGTTCACGTCCACGGCGTCGAGCGCGCGAGTGAACGGGCCGTAGAAGTCGTGCAGCACCTCTTGCCACCCCAGCTCGCCCTCTTCGATGCGGTCGAGCTCCGTCTCCATCTCCGCGGTGAAGCCGACGTCGAAGATGTCCGGGAAGCGGCTCACCATGATCTGCTCGACGGTCTCGCCGAGGGACGTCGTGTGAAAGCGCCGCTGCTCGAGCTGGACGTACTCTCGGTCGGTGAGCGTCGAGATGATCGCGGCGTAGGTTGACGGCCGGCCAATGCCGAGGCGCTCCAGCTCCTTCACCAGGCTGGCCTCGGAGAACCGGGGCGGAGGCTCGGTGAAGTGCTGCGACGGGACGATCTGGCGGACCTCCACCCGGTCGCCCTGCTGCAGGGCGGGGAGCGCGGCGAGGTCGTCGATGCTGCGTCCCTCCTCGC
>JBOHSH010000139.1:0-14964 GCA_050733195.1 Gemmatimonadales bacterium | reverse complement strand
CGGAGCCGATCCGCACCGCGCTGCTGGAAGGCGCCCGCTGGTGGAATCAGGCGTTCGAGGCCGCGGGGTACCGGAACGCCTTCCGGGTCGAGCTCATGCCCGAGGGCGCGGATCCGATGGACGTGCGTTACAACGTGATCCAGTGGGTGCACCGCGCCACCCGCGGGTGGAGCTACGGAAACACGGTGACGGATCCCCGCACCGGGGAGATCATCAAGGGCCACGTGACGCTGGGGTCACTCCGCGTGCGCCAGGACTACCTGATCGCGGAAGGGCTCCTCCGGCCGTACGTCCGCGGCGACGAGCGCGCCGAGCTGGCCGAGCGCATGGCGCTCGCGCGGCTGCGGCAGCTCTCGGCACACGAGGTCGGCCATACCCTGGGCATTCAGCACAACTACATCGCGAGCACGGCCGGGCGCGCGTCGGTGATGGACTACCCGCACCCGCTGGTGCGGCTCGGTCCGGGGGGCGTACCCACGCTGGCCGATGCGTATGACGGTGCGATCGGGGCATGGGACAAGGAAGCCGTCAGGTTCGGCTACGCGCATCTCCCCGACGGCACCGACGAGGGCCGGGCCCTCGAGGACATCCTGGCCGCGGCCCGGAGTCGCGGGCTGTATTTCCTGAGCGACCAGGACGCCCGCCCCCAGGGGAGCGCGCATCCCCAGGTGCACCTCTGGGACAACGGCGCAGAGGCGGCGGCCGAGCTCGACCGTGTGATGGACGTGCGCCGCGCGGCCCTGGCCCGCTTCGGTGAAGCGGCGATCCAGGCCGGCGCACCGCTCGCCACCATGGAGGAGGCGCTGGTGCCGCTGTATCTCCACCACCGGTATCAGGTGGAGGCGGCGGTGAAGGCGGTCGGCGGGCAGATCTACAGCTATGCCCTTCGCGGCGACGGGCAGACCCCGGTCCGCCAGGTGCCTGCCGCCGAGCAGTGGCGCGCGCTCCGGTCGGTGCTCCGCACGCTCGCCCCCGAGGAGCTGGCGTTCCCGGCGCCGATCCTGGCGGCGATCCCGGCACGGCCCTCCGGCGTGCCGTCGCATCGCGAGCTGTTCGACAAGACGACGTCGCCCGTTTTCGACGCGATCACGCCGGCCGCTTCGGCCGCGGACCTGGTGGTGGAGCTGTTGCTCAATGCGGAACGGGCGTCGCGACTCGTGCAGCAGCACGCTCTCGACGCGACGCAGCCGGGGCTCGGCGCGGTCATCGACTCGCTGCTCGCCTCGGCGGAGCGCGGCACCCGGAGCACGGGCTATGGGGGGGAGATCGGCCGCGCCGTGGAGCGGGTGGTGATCGACCGCCTGATGGGTCTCGCCCAATCGGCGCGCAACCCGCAGGTGCGCGCCGTCGCCCTGCAGCGCCTCAAGAGGGTCGCCGGCCGGGCGGCCCGTCCCGCCGCGGCGGACGACCAGCAGGCCCATCTCGAGCTGATCGCGGCCGACATCGGGCGCTTCCTGGAGCGGCCGTGGGATCCGGAGCGGCTGCCGAGGCCCTTCGTGATGCCGCCTGGAGCGCCGATCGGCGAGCCTTGACGCTCAGGTGCCCGGCCGCTGTGAGGAGCTGTGGCCGGAGCGGGCCCGCCACCCGGTGCTGTCGCGCACCATGGTCACGGTGAGCGCGGCGGTAAAGGAGAGCGAGCGGCCGGACGTGTCCGCGAGCGTGGTCTCGGTGATGGTGCTGAGGACGGCGACGGTGGGGGCCAGCACGTCGATGGTGGGTTCCTGGAATCGGAACGACAGGCTGGCGAAACCGCGCAGCTGTTCGAGGGCCTCGGCGATATCCCCTCTCGAGGTATAGCGGACGGTGCCGTCTTCCACCCACCGGAAGCCCGGGTCGTCGGAGTAGAACTGAATCGCCGCGTCCACGTCCCCCGAGCCCAAAGCCGACGTGAAGCGGGTGAACGCCGTGCGCACGCTGTCCGTGATTGCCGCCCGCCGGGCGTCGGTCAGCTCCGTCGGGCCGCCGTTGCTGCACCCGGAGACGCCGATGAGCAGGGACGCGGCGAGCCGCGCGAGTGGGTAGCGCATGCTGGATCCTCGGGCGGAGTGGCGGGAGGCGAAGCGGATTCGGGATTGTATCGCCGGCGCTCGGCGGGGTCCAGCCGCCTTACGGCATCCACTCCGCCAACTTCGCGATCCGGTCGCGGGTCCGCAAGCAGAACGGCGCCCCGGAGGTCCGGGACGCCGTCTGTCGGTCCTGGAGATCGCGGCTAGAACAGAATGCCGGCCAGGATCAGAAAGGTGCGGTGCTTGTAGCTCTCTTCGGTCGTAATCGTGTTGAGCTTGAGATCGGTGAGTCCGTAGACGTAGCGGCCCTCCAGCGACAGCCCGCCCGACCCGCCGAAGCGGATGCCCGCGCCGATCACTCCCGCGTAGACCGTCTGCTTCCGCTCCTCGCCGCTGGGCTCGAGGTCGGGGCAGGACGTCTCCCCCGCCTCGCAGCGGATCTCGAACGAGATCTGCGGCCCCGCGAACGCGAAGGGCTTGATCGCCGGCGTCGGAATCATGACCCGGAGATAGAGCGGCACGTCGATGTAGTCGAGCTCCCGCCCGTTCGTGAGCGTGCCCTGCGGGGTCTTGACGCCGCTCTGGGTGTAGAGCCCTTCGAGACCCAGCCCCAGGATGCCCGGGGCGGTATTCAGCACCAGGCCGACCGAGAACCCCTTTCGCCCTTCGAGGTTCCCCGGCAGCACGCCCTTGTTGGAGATGTTCCCGAACGCGATCCCGCCCTTGAAGCCGAAATCGATGCCGCCGGCCCCCTGCGCGAGCCCGATCGCGGGCGTCGACGTCAGAAGCAGGGCGGTGAGGAATCCGAACCCACGGGTCATGTGCTCTCCCTCGTCTCTCAGGGTCTTCACCCGGGCGCTGGACGGCGTCCCCCGGGGGGGGCCAGCGAATGGCCGTCGGGGGCGACCGGGTGACTCAAGCGGCTCGGCCGGAATGACCGGCCGCACGATGCTCCGTCGAACGGGAGACGCAACGGCGGGTCGGCGATGCACGGCGGGCGGCCCGATTCCGGACTGATCGGCATCGAGCCCCCCGTTGCTCGCCGCCTCCCTTGCCCGGTTGTCCGTCTCCCCGCGATTATCCAGCATCCTTCCGCCACTCGAAGGGGCGCCATGCGCCCGACGGACGTCGGCAACCCGCGCTATTACCACAAGGTCGTAGACTGTCAGTGGGCGTGCCCGGCGCACACCAACGTGCCGGAGTACATCCGGCTCATCGCTCAGGGGCGGTACACCGACTCCTACCTCCTCAACCGGGAGTCCAACGTCTTCCCCGGCGTTTTGGGGCGTACCTGCGACCGGCCGTGCGAGCCCGCCTGCCGTCGCACGCGCGTCGACGGCAAGCCGGTGGCCATCTGCCGGCTCAAGCGCGTCGCGGCGGATCTCCGCGGGGAGATCGCGGACCGCCTCCCCAAGGCGCCCGCCACCGGGAACGGCAAGCGCGTGGCTCTGGTCGGGGCCGGGCCGGCGTCGCTCACGGTGGCGAACGACCTGATGCCCCTCGGCTACGCGTGCGTGATGCTGGAGAAACTGCCGCGGCCGGGCGGCCTGATGCGCACCAACATTCCCTCCTTCCGGCTCCCCGCGACCGTGCTCGACGAGGAGATCGGCTACATCCTCGGCTTCGGCGTGGACGTCCGCTACGAGACGCCGGTCACGAGCCTCAAGGCGCTGCTCGCCGAGGGCTACGATGCCGTGTTCATCGGCAGCGGCGCGCCGAAGGGCAAGGAGCTCGACCTCCCCGGGCGTCGGGAGACCGACCGGATCCAGATCGGCATCGAGTTCCTGGAATCGGTCCACTTCGGGCACGTCGGCGCCATCGGCGAGCGGGTGCTCATCATCGGGGTGGGGAACACGGCGATGGATTGCTGCCGCACCTCGCGGCGGCTGGGAGGCCGCGACATCAAGGTGATCGCCCGGCGCTCCCGCCCGCACTTCAAGGCGTCGTCCTGGGAGCTCGAGGATGCGGAGGAGGAGGGCGTCCAGATCCTCGAGAACCACGCCCCCAGGCGCTTCGTGGTGGAGGACGGACGCCTGACCGGCATGGAGTTCGACCGGCTCCGCTGGTACGAGACGGCCGACGGCCGGCAGAAGTCCGAGGTGCTCGACTCGGTGACGATTCCCTGCGACGACGTCATTCTCGCCATCGGCCAGGAGAATGCCTTCCCCTGGATCGAACGGGACATCGGGCTCGAGTTCGACGAGCACGGCATGCCGGTGGTGGACCGGGTGACCATGCAGAGCACGCTCGGCGGCGTGTTCTTCGGCGGCGACGCCGCCTGGGGCCCCGAGAACATCATCTGGGCCGTGGCACACGGACACGAGGCCGCGATCTCCATCCATCAGCACTGCTCCGGGCTGCCCCTCGCCGAGCGTCCCCCGGAGGGGATGAACCTGGTGAGCGCGAAGGTGGGGATGCACGCCTGGAGCTACAGCAACGACTACAATCCCTCGCCCCGCGCCAAGATGCAGCACGCGGAGCTGGTGGAGCGCTTCTCCAGCCTCGGCGTGGAGGTCGAGCTGGGCTTCACCCCGGAGCAGACCGCGCGCGAGGTGGAGCGCTGCCTCAACTGCGACATCCAGACCCACTTCACGACGAGTCTCTGCATCGAGTGCGACGCCTGCGTGGACATCTGCCCGGTGAACTGTCTGACCATCACCGCCGACGGCTCCCCGGAGCCGGAGCTCCGCACGCGGCTCTCCGCGCCGGCGCTCAACCTGTCGCAGGCGCTGTACGTCTCGGCCGAGCTTCCCCAGACCCGTCGCCTGATGGTGAAGGACGAGGACGTCTGCCTCCACTGCGGCCTGTGCGCGGAGCGCTGCCCGACGGCCGCCTGGGACATGCAGAAGTTCGAGCTGCTGCTGCCGTACGCCGGCACGACCTGCGCGCGGCATCCGGCCACCGCGGGGGCGACGGCATGAGCGGCGTCAACGACTTCGCGTTCAAGATCGCCACGGTGAACGGCACCGGCTCGGCGAGCGCGAACACGCTGCTGATGCAGGCAATCTTCCGGATGGGCATTCCCGTCTCGGGCAAGAATCTCTTCCCCTCGAACATCCAGGGGCTGCCCACGTGGTACGAGATCCGCGTGAGCGCGGCGGGCTATACGGCCCGGCCGTCGGCGCTCGATCTCGTGGTGGCGATGAACCCGGCCACCTACGCAAAGGACGTGGCCGCGGTCCGGCCCGGCGGGTACCTCCTGTTCGACTCCTCCTGGCCCCTCGAGCCGGGCCTGCACTGCCGGGACATCACGACGCTGGGAGCGCCGTTCGGGCGGATGTGCGTCGAGGCCTTCACGGGAGACCGCGAGCGCACGCTGCTCAGGAACATCGTCTACTCGGGAGCGCTCGCCGCCCTGCTCGACATGGATCTCGAGGTGATCGGCGAGTCGCTCCGGCAGACGTTCGCGAAGAAGCGTGCCCTCCTGGACGCGAACTTCCGGGCCGTGAAGATGGGACACGACTACGCCCGGGAGCACTTCGGCGGCCCGCTCCCGTTTCGCCTCGAGCGGATGAGCGCCACCGGCGACCAGATCCTGATCGACGGGAACACGGCCGCGGCGCTGGGGTGTCTGTACGCCGGCGCCACGGTGGGCGCCTGGTACCCGATTACGCCGGCGACCTCGCTCATGGAGGCCTTCAAGGGCTTCTGCCAGCGCTACCGTGTGGACCAGGAGACCGGCAAGAAGCGGTTCTGCATCGTGCAGGCGGAGGACGAGCTCGCCGCGGCGGGCATCGTGCTCGGCGCCGGCTGGGCCGGTGCCCGCGCCTTCACCCCGACCGCGGGACCGGGCATCTCTCTGATGCAGGAGTTTCTGGGCCTCGGGTACTATGCCGAAGTGCCCGCGGTGTTCTTCGACGTCCAGCGGGCCGGGCCGTCCACCGGCATGCCGACGCGCACGCAGCAGTCGGACCTCCTCTCGCTCGCCTACGCCTCGCACGGCGACACCAAGCATCTGGTGCTGTTCCCGGCCAATCCGGCGGAATGCTTCCCCTTCGCGGTCCAGGCCTTCGATCTGGCGGAGCGATTCCAGACGCCGGTGTTCGTGGCGCTCGACCTCGACATCGGCATGAACGACTGGATGTGCCCCCGGCTCGCCTGGGACGACGCCTACCGCCCGGACCGCGGAAAGGTCCTGAGCGCCGAAGAGCTGGAGGGCATCCAGCGCTTCTCCCGCTACGTCGACCGCGACGGTGACGGCATCGCGGCCCGCACGCTGCCGGGCGTGGACCCCAAGGGCGCATACTTTCTCCGCGGGTCGGGCCACGACCAGCACGGCGTCTACACGGAGGATGCCGACGAGTACCGTGCCGTGATGGACCGTATCGGACGGAAGATCGCGGCCGCGGCGGAAGCGTTGCCGGCCCCCGAGATCCGGCTCGCCGACGGCGCGGAGATCGGCATCGTGACGGTCGGGGGGTGCCACGCGGCGGTCATCGAGGCGATCGATCGCCTGCGGGAGCAGGGAATCGCGGCCGACTACATGCGCGTGCGAGGCTTTCCGTTCGGTGCGGCGGTGGGCGGCTTCCTCCGGGATCACGAGCGCTGCTTCGTCGTGGAGCAGAACCGCGATGCCCAGCTCCGCACTCTGCTCTGCGCCGAAACCGGCGTCTCCCGCGACCGGATGATCCCCGTGCTCGAGTACGGCGGTCTGCCGCTCGCGGCGGACGAGGTCGTGAGAGCCGTAACCACCCAACTGTCGGTGGCGGTATGAGCTCGATTCCGAAGCCCCCGGTCCGCCATCCGGGCCTCGCCCGGAACGGCCTCGGCCTGACCCGACGGGATTACGAGGGCGCGATGTCCACACTCTGCGCCGGCTGCGGACACGACTCGGTGACCGCGGCGCTGGTGCAGGCCTTCTTCGAGCTCGACCTCCCGCCGCATCGCGCCGCGAAGATGAGCGGCATCGGCTGCTCCTCGAAGACGCCGGCGTATTTCCTCCGGCACTCCCACGGCTTCAATGCCGTCCACGGCCGCATGCCGGCCGTCGCGACCGGCGCCAACGCCGCCAACCCCGACCTGGTGTATGTCGGTGTCTCGGGCGACGGCGACTCCCTGTCCATCGGGCTCGGCCAGTTCTGTCATGCCGTCCGCCGCAACGTGGACATGCTGTACGTCCTCGAGAACAACGGCGTCTACGGGCTCACCAAGGGACAGTTCTCCGCCTCCGCCGACGTCGGCTCCAAGTCGAAGCGCGGCGAGCCGAACTCCCAGCGGCCGATCGACCCGGTGCTGCTCGCGATCTCGCTGGGTGCCACCTTCGTCGCCCGGTCGTTCTCCGGTGACAAGCCGCATCTGGTGCCGATCCTCAAGGCCGGGCTCCGCCACAAGGGCTTCGCCTTTGTGGACGTGATCTCTCCCTGCGTCACCTTCAACGATCACGAGGGATCGACGAAGAGCTACCAGTTCACCCGGGAGCACACCCACGATGTCGCGCCCGTGGACTTCGTGCCGGTGCGCCACGAGATCACGTCTCCCGCCGGGAACGGCGACGGGGCGATGAACGTCACGATGCACGACGGCAGCGTGGTGCGTTTCCGGCCTGTGGGGGCGGACTACGATCCGACCGATCGCGAGGCCGCCTGGTCCCACGTGTACGGGCTGCAGCAGATGGGCGAGGTCGTGACCGGACTTCTGTTTCTCGAGGAAGGCGCGCCGGACATGCACGCCCTCAACGGGACGGTCGATATCCCGCTCGTCGACCTCCCCTTTGAGGAGCTGTGCCCCGGCAGCGCTGCGTTGTCGGCACTCCAGGAGGACTTCCGCTAGCGACAGGTATTCGGCCCGGGACCTGAAACCGGTCCCGAGTGCCCATGCAAGCTCCCGGCCGCCGGGCCCCGTGTGCAGGGGCTCCGGCGGCCTTCGTTACCGGAGAGTGCAAGGCGGTCCGGTGACCGGAAACAGTTGCCGGGTACCGGGTTTTGTCTCTCACCGGAGGTTGGAATGCGAGTGCACGTGCGGGCCGCTCTGGCGGCTCTGGGAATTCTGATGGGCGCCGTGTCGCTGGCGGAAGCCCAGACCATACGGCCGCATATCGGGCCTCGGCTGAGCTACGACTTCGACGCGGAGGAGTTCGGCATCGGCGCGCAGGCGGGGATCCCCCTGGGCCAGCGCTTCGAGCTCTACCCCTCGATCGACTACTTCTTCGTCGATCCAGGGTCGCTCTGGGCCTTCAACGCGGACCTCAAGTACCGGATCGCGTACGAGAAGGCCGCGTGGCTCTACGTGGGCACCGGCCTCAACCTCGAGACCGCGAGCTTCAACGACAACAGTGAGACGGATCCGGGTCTCAACCTCATGGTCGGGGCCGAACCGCTGCACAACTGGATTCATCCCTTCGGCGAGGCTCGGCTCAAGCTCGCGGACCGTACGGCGTTTCAGCTGATGGCGGGATTGAACATCACGCTGCGGATGTAGGCAGACGGCCAGAAGGCCAGACGGCCAGGGTGACAACTCTCTGACCGTCTGGCCGTCCGGCCGTCCGGCCGTCTGGCCGTCTGTTCTACAACCCTCGAATCTTGATGTTGCGGAACGCCACGCGGTCTCCGTGATCCTGGAGCCCGATGTGGCCCTCGGCGCCCGTCCCATACTCCGGCCACTCGCGGAACTTGCTGTTCGCGACGCGCCGCTTCCAGTCGTCGCTGCCGAGGGCGTATTCGACGACCCTGGTGCCGTTGAGCCAGTGCTCGACGTGACTGCCACGGACCACGATTTTCGCGGCGTTCCACTCTCCCGCGGGCCGGACCACGCCGCGAGGCGCGGCGTAGAGCGCGTAGTTCGAGCCGGCGGACGTCAGCGGGGACTTCCCGTCGGCGTGGGCCGAGTCGTCGAGGACCTGCATCTCCGGAGCGCTGTAGTAGATTGGCCCTGATCCCTCGAGCGCCCGGTAGAAGATGCCGCTGTTGCCGCCGGGCTCCACCATCCACTCGATCACGAGCTCGAAGTCCCGGAACTTCTCGAGGGTGACGATGTCGCCACCCCTGCCCACGCGGGTCAGCGCGCCGGCGACCACCGCCCAGCCTGCCGGCATCCCCGTCTGCTTGTACCCCCTCCACCCGGCGGTGCCGGCGCCGTCGAACAGAAGACGCCAGCCGGCGTTGCGCTCGGCGGCCGTGAGCGTGTTGGGCGCCTGCGGTGTCGCCTGGCCGGGCGCGTTCTGGCTCGAGCCGCTACAGGCCATGAGGGTGACGCCGAGCCAGACGAGCGCCGTCCGCCCGAATGATGCGCGCATCGATCGTGTTCCTCTCTCCGTGCGTCGTGACTCCGGCCCTCACACCGTCCAGCCGGCCCGGTACGGGCGCGTCAGGTACTGATTGGCTTCGGGCGCGTTGCTGAACGCCGGGGCGGCGGAGTCGTAGAGCACCTTTCTGCCCTGGCCGGCCCGGAGCGCCGCGATGCCGAGCAGCATGACCTCAGTGAGCGGCGCGGCGTAGTCGAAGGGCGAGCTCGGCTCCGCCTTGCCCTGGCACGCGAGCGCCCAGTTCATCTCGTGGCTCACCTCGATCCGCTTCATCGTCTGCGGAACGGCGGCGGCGGCCTGCATGAGCTCCTCGGGAAAGAGCTTGGGATTCCTGCCGTAGGTCTCGTGCACGAGGATGCCTTTGTCACCGACCAGGATCGCTCCGCCTTCCCGGCTCAGCACGACAGCGTCGGGGAGCACGGCGGGTCGAGGCGGCATCAGGCCTCCGTCGCACCAGGTCATTCGGACGGGAGGCTGGGATCCGCGCGCAGGAAACTCGTAGTGCACGGTCATCGCCAGTGGGTAGGTGGCCGGTGTGGCGGCCGGGCCGCCCCACGGCGTCGAGGTGGACTCGATGCTCGCCGGATAGCCCAGCTCGAGCGCCCAGTACGGGTGGTCGATCAGGTGCGCCCCCATGTCGCCGAGCGCGCCGACCCCGAAGTCCACCCAGCCACGCCAGTTGAACGGATGGTAGATCGGGTGATAGGGCACGTCCGGAACGGGCCCGAGGTAGAGGTCCCAGTCGAGGCCCGGCGGGACGGGGAAGGCGCCCCAGAGCGCTCCCGCCGTGGCATCGCTCACCGCGCGGCGTCCCCACGACCGCGTGGAGCTCGTGTCGGGCGCCGGTTGCGTGGGGCGGGGGATCCCCTGCGGCCAGATCGGACGATTGGTCCAGACGTGTACCTCGCGCACCGGCCCGATGATTCCGGCGCGGACCCACTCGTTGATGAGGCGGGCTTCGTTGCTCGAATGGCCCTGGTTGCCCATCTGGGTCACGACGCGCGTGCGGCGGGCCGTTTCGCGGAGGACCCGGGCCTCGTGCACCGAATAGGTGAGCGGCTTCTGCACGTACACGTGCTTGCCGCTCTCCATCGCCGCCTTGGCGATCACGGCGTGTGCGTGATCCGGCGTGGCGACCACGACCGCCTCGATGTCCTTCTGCTTCTCCAGCATCTGCCGGTAGTCCGCGTACCGGCGGGCCTTCTGAAAGGCCTCGCCCAGCTTCACCCCTTCCGGACGCGGCTTCCCCTCGCGATCGCGCGCACGGGACGGGAGCTGGCGATCCACGTAGCCGAAGTCCACGTCGCAGAGCGCCACGATGTTCTGGCTCGTCAGGCTCTCGCCGTTGCTCATCCCCATGCCGCCGGCGCCGACGATCGCGATGTTGAGCGTATCGCTGGGGGCCTGGAACCCGCGGCCGAGGACATGACGCGGGACGATCATCCCGCCCAGGGCGATGCGGGCGGTGTCGGTGACGAAGGTGCGGCGCGAGAGCCTGCGGGCCATCGGGAAGCTCCTGCGGGTGAGGGCGTGCCGAAAGCTACGGTCCGACGAATGCCCGCGCGAGATTCGGGTCGACCCGGAAGAACGTCGTCGGCGGAGCACCGGCGAAGCGCCGGAAGTCGCGGATCAGGTGCGCCTGATCGAAGTATCCGGCGGCGGCGGCGCTGCGGGACCACGACCCCGGCGCGCTTCGGTCGAGCAGCCGGAACGCCCGACGGAAGCGGAGGACCCGCGCCAGGGTGCGGGGCGCGAGGCCGACCTCGTCCAGCACTCGTCGCTCGAGCGTGCGCGCGCTCACGCCGAGGCTCCGGCCGAGGACCCGGATCGGCGGTGCCTCCGGGCGAGCGAGAACGGCGACGGCCGAGCGGACGAGGGGGTCGATCTCGCGCCGGGCCACCTCGCCCAGAATCCGGGACAGCGCGGCGGCGCAGGCGGTGGGTTCACGGTGGGTTGCTGCCGCGCTGCTCAAGGCCGCCGCGAGCCGCGGGCTCACGAACGCGAGCGACAGGACCTGGCCGGCGACCTCACCCAGCGGAAGCGCGAGCACCGCCCGCGCGCCGGCCGAGCGAAACCGGATTCCCACGACGTCGACCGGACCCATCGGCTGGAGGTAGATGGGCGCTGTGAGCTGCCCGGCCACGAGCGTGTCGTCCTGACGTCTCGGGGGGCCGGCGCCGTCGGCGCGGGCGAACGGCTCGCCCCGATGCAGGATCAGCTCGAGCCGGCCGTCCGGCACCACCGGCTCCGGCGCGGCCAGGTCCATCGAGCCGCGCAGGAACCAGAAGCAGTGGATCAGCCTGTCGAGCGGAGCGGGAGCGGGCAGCTCCCGGTAGACCACCGGGCTCATCCGGGGAGTGGGTTCCGGCGGAGCGCCGGGTTCAGTTGGGCTTCTTGAGCCAGCGGACGGCGGCCTGCTTCGCCTTCTTCGCGCCGCCGTAGACCGCATCCGAAAAAAGCCGGCTTCGATAGCGCCGGCTCTTCGTGTCGGGATTGACCTTCCCGAACGGGATGCGCGCCTGCCATCCCTTCGTGTTCGACACCTTGGACTTGATTCGGACAATCCAGGCCATGAGCAACGCCTTGAATCGCAGGGAGGGTGTAATCTGGATGTTTGGGGACGGGAGGGGAAGCCCCGCGGCCGGTGAGCGGGCCGGGCGGGTTAGGACGCACCGTGAGAGTCCGAATATGAGTCGGTGACCGCCTGCGGTCCGATCGTCGGCACGGGGGCCCTGGGGCGTGGAACCCTTGCCCTTCGGGGTGCTACCTTGAGGGGTATCGATAGCGACTTCCAGGAGTCTCGCCCCATGTGCAGGAACATCAAGACGCTCTTCAACTTCGCGCCCCCGGTGACGGACGAGGAGGTCCGGGCGGCATCCCTCCAGTTCGTGCGGAAGATCAGCGGCTTCACCAGGCCCTCCAAGGCTAATGAAGCGGCGTTCGACGCGGCGGTGGAGCGTACGACCGAGGTAGCTCGGGGGCTGCTCGAGTCGCTCGTGACTACGGCCGCGCCGAGAGACCGCGAGGTCGAGGCCGCGAAGGCGCGCGAGCGCGGCCTCCGCCGTTTCGGGTAGGCTCGCGGGCAGTACATTCTCCCGATCCGCCTCAGGAGCATCCCCATGACAACCCGGACGTCCTGGTCCCGGTCCGCCGGGTTCCTCCTCGCGGGCGGGCTGCTGCTCGCCCCGATCTTCTCTCTCCCGGCTCAAGGCCGGCTGAGCCCCGCCGAAGATCCCGACGTGCTCGGAGCCGAGCGGCTCTTCTCGGCCTGGCTCGAGGGCCAGATCGCCTTCCGGAACCTGCCGGGCGTCGTCGTCGGCGTAGTGGCCGACCAGGAGCTCGTCTGGGCCGCGGGGTTCGGCTTCGCCGATACCCGGGCCAGGACGCCGATGACCCCCGCCACGAAGTTCCGGATGGCGTCACACAGCAAGCTGTTCACCGCCACCGCGATCATGCAGCTCCGCGAGCAGGGCAAGCTCCGGCTCGACGATCCCGTCTCCCGCTATCTGCCCTGGTACCGGATCAAGGCGAGCGAGCCCGACGATCCGCCGGTGACGATCGAGGAGCTGCTGACGCACAGCTCGGGACTGCCCAGAGAGGCCGGCCCGCACTGGACCACCTACGAGTTTCCGACCGGGGCCGAGCTCCGGGCGCTGATGCCCCAGCGGGAGGCCGCCTTTGCCCCCGAGGTCCGGTGGAAGTACTCCAACCTGGCGTATGCGCTCGCCGGCATGATCGTGGAATCCGTCACCGGCGAGCGCTGGGCCGACTACATCCGCAAGAACATCTACGAGCCCCTCGGCATGACGGCGTCGAGCGTGGACCAGAACGTTTCCGGCCTGGCTACGGGCTACGGACGACGGATGCCCGATGGCAGCCGCGCGGTGATGCCGTTCGTGGATGCCCGCGGGATGGCGGCCGCGACGGGCATCACCTCGACCGTGGAAGACATGGCGAAGTTCGTCTCGGCGCAGCTCCGCAAGGGTCCGAGGGGCGGCAACCGCATCCTGAGCACGGCCAGCCTGCGCGAGATGCACCGGGTCCGGGTCCTCGAGAACAACTGGACCCAGGGAAACGCGATCGGCTTCGCGGTCCGCCGCGTGGGCGACAAGGTGTATATCGGCCACGGAGGAGGATACCCCGGGTACACGACCAACACCACGATCCGTCCCGACGCCAAGGTCGGGGTTATCGTGCTGACGAATACCAACGATTCGAACCCCCAGGACATCGCGACGCAGCTCATGAACACCGTGGGCGAAGCGGTCGCGAAGGCCATCGCCGTTCCTCAGAAAGTGGCTGCCTGGGATCCCGCCTGGGCGCGCTTCGCGGGACGGTACCGAGGGTCGGGCGGGAACGACAGCGAAGTCGTCCTCCTGAATCAGCGGCTCGTCCTGATTACGCCGAGCGCGCCGAACTTGGAGAATCCGGTGCGGCTCGAGCCGATCGGGGAGGGGCGGTTCCGCTTCGTGTCTCCGACCGGCGGAGGACCGGTCGGCGAGGTGGTGCGCTTCGTGGAGGAGAACGGCCGCGTCGTCAGGATGATCACCGGCGATTCCTACGCCGAGCGGGTCAGGGAGTAGCGCGGAGGCTAACAGCGCGTCCCGCAACGGGCGCGAACCAGGACGTCGAGCACCTGCAGGAACTGCGGGTGAGAGACCGCCAGCGCCCGACCCGTCGAATCGCGCTGCCCCGGGCTCGTCTTGTGCGCGACGACCAGATCGAGCTCCGGCAGCACCGTGATGTGCTGCCCGATGGCGCCGTGGCCCGCGAAGGCCCCGCGATAGGGGCCGGTGGCATGCGGACCGTCCCACACCCACCAGAGGTAGCCGTACCCGAAGGGTCCCTCCCGGCGACGCACCGGATTCATCTCGCCGACCGGCGTGAATGGCCGGGTGCTCTCCTCGACCCAGTCGGCGGGGACGATCTCTCGCCCGTTCCACCGGCCCTTTCTGAGCATGAGGTATCCCAGGCGCGCCATGTCCCGGGTGGAGAAGTGCATGTGGTAGGCGAGGTATCGCGAACGGGTGGAGTCCCCGCTCTTCCGGTGCAGGGCGCGACTCCAGTCCTGCATGCCGATCGGGCGAACGAGATCGGTCTCCAGAGCGTCGTAGATGTTGCGCCCGGTCATCAGCTCGAACGCCCCGCCGAGCGCGTTGAAGTCCCAGTTGCTGTAGAGGTAGTACGTCCCGGGTCGCTGGGAGCCGTGGGGCGGCGCGCTGGCCAGATCGTCCCCGGCGTTGGAGGCGGGGTGGTAGACACCGGAGCGCGCCATCAGGAGGTGACGCACCGTGGCCTGCTTTTCTTCCTCGGTGAGGCCGCCGTGGTCGTCGATGCCGATCTGCGCCAGGGTCTCGTCCAGGTGGATGGCGCCGCGCTCCACGTAGATCCCGTAGAGCATGGAGAGGATGCTCTTCCGCACCGAGGCGAGATAGCTGATCGCCTGGACGTCGCCGTAATCCGTCAGGACGCGGCCACCCACCACCGCCATGAATCCCGTGGTGGCCATGGTGGAAAGCTGTTGGCGGACGGCATCGAGGCCGGGCGTGGACCATCCCGCGCACTCGGGTCGCTCGATCCGCTCCCAACCAGCAGCGGGATAGACCGGCTGGAGCGTGGGACAGGCCGCGCGGGATGAGGCGGCCTGGGCCGCGGGCGCAGGCGAAGCGGCGCCGGCGCACCCCAACGCCAGCAGCGCGACGACAAACAGACTGAGGT
>JBOHSH010000138.1:0-10800 GCA_050733195.1 Gemmatimonadales bacterium | reverse complement strand
GCGGCGAGCGCTGCGACCAGGGCGGCCGCGGCGCCGCCCGCGACCCTCATGGGGCCGCGTCGAGCCAGCCGCCGCGGAATCCGGCCCGGCGAAGCCCCCGGATCAGGTACGGGCTCTTGCGCATGTGCTTCCACACGAGATCGAGCCGGTGATTCGCCAGCATCGCGAGGATCGGGCCCTGATCGATCCCCAGGTAGTCGGTGTCGAACCAGCCGAGCCCGGCGATGTACCGGCCGTGCTGGAGCTTCACGTCGCTCCATTGCCAGGTCGGGTTGAAGGCGTCGAGGAAGCCGTACTGGCCGAAGAGGCCCGCGCCGTACCGCTCGCGCATGGCGACGAGTGCAGGTCCGGCGATCTCCGGCGCGAAGGCGATCGATCCGCCGGCCGCCGTCGGCGCGAGCGTCCCGTCATCCCGGATCTCGTTGAACGACGCGCCGCGGGCCGCGTACGTGAAGAACCGCCGGTCGCGCCCGCCGTAGGACAGCGTCACGTCGGCGGGGCCGTCCGAGGCGGTAAGGCCCCAGACGTCCGCGCCGTAGCCCCGCCAGCCGTCCGGATTCGCGATGGCGTAGGCGCGCTGCGAGAGCGTCGCGCGCCGGGAGTTCTCGAAATAGTCGATCCCGCGGCCCCGCATGTAGGCATCCTGGATGCCGCGGAAGTCGACCCAGATGTGGGAGTACTGGTGCCCGAACAGCGGCGCGAAGCCGAGGTGCGCCTGCTGGTGGAACTCCCCCCACACGTACGTCGACGTCCATCGCTCCCAGGCGGTCGAGTCGATGGCGAAGGTCGGCGACCCGAGCGCCAGGAGATAGACGAGCATCGCCTCGTTATAGCCCCGCCAGTCGAGCTGATGGAAGCCCCGCTCCGGATACCAGCCCATGGCGACCAGCGGCGGCCGCGGCTGCGCCCAGCGCCAGTCCACGCGCCGGTAGAGGGAATCGGCATAGGCGCGGATGGCGGTCTCGGTGACGTCGCTCCGGTCGAAGAACTCCCGGCAGAAGAGCACGCCGCCCAGGAGCAGCGCCGTGTCCACCGTCGAGAGCTCCACGGTTTGAAACCGGAGACCCGTCTGCGGGTCGACGAAGTGATAGAAGAAGCCCTTGTAGCCGCCGGTTCCCGTTGCCGCCTCTCCCTGGGGCAGCCCGTAGAAGAACCGGAGCGTGTTGAGGACCCGCTCGGCCGCGGCTTCCCGTGTGACGTAGGCGCGCTCCACCCCGACCGGATACGCCGTGAGGGCGAACCCCACGGCCGCGATGCTCGAGAAGGACTGCGTGGGCCACCGATCCGGCGAGAGGCCGGTCTCTGGGTCGGTGCGCTCCCAGAAGAAGGCGAAGGTGCGTCGCTCGAGCGTGTCCAGAAACGCCTGGACCCTCGGGGCGTTCTCGGTCGGCGCCGTGCCGACCGAGATGCCGCAGGCCGCGACGAACAGCGCGGCCCCGAGCGCGCCCGCGCCCCGGCGAAGCAGCCACCGGGTGCGCGGGGCGAACGACATGGTCACGTGACGCGATCTCTCAGAACGTGAACTCCGCTCCCAGCTGCGCCCGGCGCGCGTCGCTCACGACGCAGTTCGCCTTTCCGAAGTTGGGATCGGTCGGGTTGCCGGTGTTGTAGCACCCGAAATTGTTCCGGTTGAAGACGTTGAAGACGTCGAGCGTGAGGCCGAGCGTCGTGCGTCCGATGTTCGGGAAATCCTTCCGGAGCTTCACGTCCACGTTCCGGTAGGGCACCGACCCCGGCACCGTGAAGCCCCCGCGCTCGTAGACCGTGGGGCAGAACCGCGCCGGGCACCCGATGTCGAGCCGGTACTTCCCGCCGAAGGTCGCCAGGCCGCTGAACTGCACGCCGTAGAGGAACGGCATGTCGAGGATCCAGTTGGTGACCAGGCGGTGCTTCTCGTCGTTGGCGGGATGCTTGGGGATGTTCGCCGTGTTCGGGAAGGCGAAGAGGTCGCCCAGAGCGTCCACGCCCTCGAGCGAGCGCTCGGCGTAGGTGTAGGCCACGCCGAAGCCCCAGCCGATCTCGTCCTCGGACATCCGCCGGTAGGGCCGGTCGATCTGGATCTGCAGGGCGTCGTACCAGGTCTTCGCGTCGTTGGTCGAGTAGATGAAGTTGCTGAAGCCGTGCGGCGCCAGGTCGAAGCTGATGCAGCAGGTGCCGTCCGGGTTGAGCCCGAAGTTGGCCCAGTTGAGGGTGAGCTGGTCGACGCCCCGGACGCCGGTGTACGCGGCCGAGACCGCGAGCTCGCCGAAGATCCGGCGGAGCCCGAGGTTCCACTGCCGCGACTTCGGCACCTTCGCCTCGTTGTCGATGAGCCACGCCTCCGGCCGGCCCGACGTGTGGACCAGCTGGTCCAGGACCGCCTTGTTCGCCGTCAGGTAGGAATCGTCCCACGCGACCTGGCCGGGACCCGGCGCGGCGCCGCGCGGGGCGAAGTTGATGAAAAAGGTCGGCCGGGAGAGCTTGAGGGTCTCGTCCACCGAGATGTCGAAGAGCGAACGGTCGTAGAAGATGCCGAACGCCCCGAACACCGTCGTGCGGCTGTCGCGGTCGAGCGCATAGGAGAAGCCGCCCCGCGGCTGGAACGCCCCGTAGAACGGACTCCGGTTGGTGCCGTCCGAGAAGTAGCGCGCCGGATCGAGCGGGAAGGGGAGCTGGGCGTTGTAGCGGAGCACCGTGTCGCGCACCATCTGCGGCGTCACGTAGTCGGTGTTGAACATGTCCGACTCGAAGTCCCACCGGATGCCCAGATTGAGCGTGAGCCGCGGCGTCGGGGTCCAGTCGTCCTGCACGTAGACGCCGATCTGCTTGTTGCTGGCGTCGAGGTTCGGGTCGCCGGTGCCATACACGAGCTGGTGCGGCGACCGGTAGCCGTAGGAGACGCCGTTCACGATGTCGTTGTAGAGGAACTTGGGCGTCTCGTCGTTCCCCTTGAAGATGTCGTACTTCAGGAAGTCGATGCTCGCGCCGAGCTTGATGATGTGCTCGCCGCCTGCGCGGAGGCCGGTGTAGGTGACGTCGTCGCGGAAGCTGAGCCGCTTCTGGATGAAGTCCTGGGTGCTGAGGTCGCTGCCGATGATGTGGTCGGCCCCGCTGAACTGGTAGACCCGCGCGGGGAGCCCCGGCACGTTCGGCGACGGGTTCCGGCGGAAGCGCGAGAAGGTGACGTTGGCCTCGTTGAGCCAGGCCCCGCCGAACCGGTTGTAGCGCAGCGTGCCGATCTGGACCTTGTTCCGGAAGTTCACGGCGTTCTGGAACGACCGGTTGCCGCCGAAATCCCGGACGTCGGTCTCGTGCCGGTTGTTGACGCTCAGCTCCAGCGAGGACTTCGGGTCGACGGCGTAGCTCAGCTTGCCGAAGAACAGGGTCGAGCGGAACGGCGACTCGAAGTTCCCGTTGTGCTGGGCGAGGTTCACCGTGTCGAGCGCGGGGAAGCCCGCCGGAATGGTGCCGAAGTTCACCCGGTTGGCGCGGTTCTGATAATTCCCCTCGTAGGACGCGAACAGGTGCAGCCGGTCCCGGATCAGGGGGCCGCCGGCGGAGAGCGCGAGGAGCGTCCGGCTGTAGTCGGGCTTCTCGAAGGTGGCGGGGTTGTTGTTCTTGTCGGCGATCTGAAAGGTGTCGAGCGCCACCAGGCCCCTGGTCTGGTAGCCGAACAGCGCGCTGCCGGTCCAGACGTTCCCGCCCGACTTGGTCGTCGCCGTGATGATCGCGCTGGTGGACTTCTGGTACTCCGCCTTGAAGTTCTGGCTGATCACCCGGTACTCCTGGATCGCGTTCCGCGGGAACGGGTTGCCGCGGCTCGCGTCCTGCCCCGCCACGCCGCCTCCGGTCAGATCGTTCTTGAGGCTGGCGCCGTCGACGAAGATGTTGACCGAGTTCGCGCTCTGGCCGCCCGCGGAGAACGTGCGCGTGGTGCCGTTGAGCCGGTCTTCCGTGACGGTGATCCCGGGCGTGAGGGCCGCGAGATCGAGGAAGTTCCGGCTCGGCGTGGGCAGCTTCTCGATCTGCGCCGGCGTGATGTTGGTCGCCACCTCGGAGGTCCGCGTCTCGGGCGCGGGCGCCGCCGTCACCACCAGCTCGGCGATCTCGACCGCCCGCTCCTCGAGGGAGAAGTTCTGGATCTGCGTGGCGCCGATCTGCACCACCACCCTGCGCGTCTGGGCCCCGCTCCCGATCCGGCGGACCGTGAAGTCGTACGTGGCGGGTGCCAGCCCGGGGAGCGAGTAGAAGCCGTCGTCGCGGCTCGTCGTGCTCCGCTGGACTCCGCTCGCGGCGTTCTTCGCCACGATCTCCGCGCCCGAGACCGGCCGGCCCTCCGCGCCAGTGATCGTGCCGCGAATCGTACCGGTCGTGGTCTGCGCCGCGAGGCGGCCCGCGAGGGAGACCGCCAGCAGCAGACTCGTCGCCAGGAATCGAGAGAGGAGCCTGGAAAGTTGAATACTCATACAGCGTCCCTCCGGGGGGTGGTGGTGCCGGCACCGCAGGATTGTCGCACGATGAGCGTGGTAGGCAGGATCTGACGCACGGGCGGCCGGGGCGTTCCGGCGATGCGCTCGAGGACGAGGCCGGCGGCGCGCTCGCCGAGCTCCGCAATGTCGACGCGGACCGAGGTGAGCGGCGGCGAGACGTACTGGGCCATCGGGATGTCGTCGAAGCCGCCGAGCGCGACGTCGACGGGCACCCGCCGCCCCAGATCGCGGAGCGCGCTCAGAGCGCCGATCGCCATGCAGTCGTTCGCGGCGAAGATCGCCGTGGGCGGATGCTCGAGCGCGGAGAGGAGCCGGACCGCCCGCGCGCCGGACTCCTCGCTGAAATCTCCGGGCGGCTCGAGCGCCGGGTCCGCCGGCAGCCCTTCTTCGGCGAGCGCAGCCCGGTAGCCGCGAAGCCGCTCCGCCGCGTCGAAGTTTCCCTCAGCGCCTCGGATGATGGCGATCCGCCGGTGCCCGAGCCCGGCGAGGTGCCGGACCATGATCCGCGCACCCTCCACGTTGTCGATCATCAGGCTGTCGTACGCGAGATCGGACGGCGGACAGTGCACCAGGACGACGGGGAATTCCGGCAGGAGGGTCCGCCGCGAGAGATCGCCGGTGAACTCGGGAGACATGAGGATGAGTCCGTCGACCCGGCCCCGAAGGGAGCGCAGGGCCGCCTCGAGCATCGGCCCGCTGTGCCGCGCGCTCGCCACGAGACAATGAAAGCCGGCGCGCTGCGCCGTCTGGTCGATGCCGCGGATCATCTCGGAGAAGAACTCCCCGTAGAGGTCGGGAAGGAGAACCCCCAGTGTGTGGGTGCGGCTCGTGATGAGGCTGCGGGCGCCCGAGTGGGGGGTGTAGCGCAGGCTCGCGGCGCTGCGATGCACCCGCTCGCGGGTCTCCGCCGTCACCAGCGGACTGTCGTTCAAGGCCCGGGAGGCGGTCGCCACGGAGACCCCCGCGGCGCGCGCCACGTCTCTGATGGTCACCATGCAAGTGCCTGAAACTGACGATGTAAACGCTTACATTTCGGTCAAAGGGTGTCAAGGGCACGTTTTTTCGCCCGCTCAACCGATCATCGTCCGCCTGTCCCCGCGGCGGCCTAAGTGCCCCCGCTGTCCAGGGTTCCGTTCTGAAACTAGATTCCGAGGTCCGACGTAATAGCCGACATGACGGGCGCCCACGGCTCAACACCGCTTCCCTCGATTTTCTCCCCGCTCGCCAAGGCGTTGCTCGACGCCTTCAGTGAGGCGGTGATCGTCTTCGATCCCGCCGGCAAGGTCATCTACGCCAACGCCCAGGCGCGGGAGCTCACCCTCGATCTCACCCGGCCGGCTTCCGATCTCATGCCGGAGCTGGCGCAATTGGGTGGCCGGCTGAAACCGCTCAAGGTCGGGACTCTCGACCTCGGGGAGGCTATGTTCATCGAGGGTAAGGAGGGTCCGAGCACGCTCGCCGAGAAGGAGAAGGAGGCGATCGTGCACGCTCTGGACGCCCACGGCTGGAGACTGGCCGAGACCGCCAAGAGCCTCGGCATCAGCCGAACTACGCTCTGGCGCCGCCTCCGCGCCTATGGGCTCCACCGTGATGGCCGGAGTAAATGGGCGCAGGCCTCCTGATACTCGCCGCACTCGTCACGCAGGGCTCCGATACAGCCACATACTCCAGCACCGCCACCCGCGAGCTCGTCGCGCGGGCTTCAGCGCGTCATTATGCGCGGGACCTGTCCGTGAAGGATTACCGGGCGCGGATTCGCTACCGGCTCACGTTCGGCCTCGGCCGCCGGCGCTGGGGCAACGTGCCGCCCCTGGGTGCGGAAGAGCAGGAAGGGACGGTGGCCTGGCAGCTGCCGAACGACCTGCAGGTCGACATCCTCGGTCAGCGCGCGCGAACCAGGGATGCGCGCGGCGATCTCTTTTCGGCGTTCGACCAGCCGTGGTTCGTGCCCCGCGGGCTCACCGACTCGGTGCGGGTCTTCGGCAACGACTTCCCCGAGCGGGCCTCGCTGCATCCGCTCGCGCGCGACGGCCCGCAATGGTACCGCTACAGCATGGGGGGGACCGTCACCCTCACCACGGCGGACGGCCGTCCGATTCGCGTGGTCCGCGTCGCCGTGGTGCCCAAGCGGTCCGGCCCCGCGCTCCTGGGCGGGCAGCTCTGGATCGACCTCGAGACCGCCGAGGTCGTGCGCTTCGCCTTCCGCTACCTCGGCACCGACCTCTGGGTCACGCCGGACAGCGACCATCCGAAGGACTCGGCCAACGCCCGCCGCGCCAACCGGATGATCAACCGCGTCCTGAGCCTCGATGCCGATCTCGAGTACGCCCTGCAGGACGGGCGTCACTGGATGCCCTACCGGCAGACGCTGATCGGCCGGATGCAGGTCCCGCTGATCGGCGACGTCTTCGTGCCCTTCGAGGCGACGACGACGTTCGACGAGTACGAGATCAATACCGGGCGCCGCATCGGGTTCCGCCTGCCTGAGCCCGACTCGACCCGTCCGAACCGGATTCTCGAGGACCGCGAGGCCCGGCTCGATTCGCTCCGCCAGGCTCGCGACCGCCCGTTCGAGGAAGACACGTCGGAGTCGCGCGACCGGGCCGGGTTCCTTCCCGGCGGCGGCCGCTACGAGATCCATCGCGCGCCGCGGGACTCGCTCAGGCGCTACGTCTGGGACGAAGCGCTGGTGTTCCAGACCACGGACGTCGAGGCGCGCCGAACCGAGGAGCTGCGCCGCGAGATCGCCGACCTGGTCGAAGCGCTGCCCCGGGAGCTGAGCGGGCAGCACTACTCGGGGTTCACCTACGAGCGGCTGGCCGACATCGTCCGGTTCAACCGCGTGCAGGGGCCGTCGCTCGGACTGGGGTACCAGTTCGAGCTGCCGTGGTCCTCCTATTCCTCCCTGTTCGTCACCGCCCGCTACGGGTTCTCCGACCAGCGGCCGACCGGCCGGGTCTCGTTCGTGCGCGACGGTCCCCGCGGCAAGCTCACCGTCTCGGCGTATCGGGACATCGCGGAGGCGGATCCGTTCTCCCGCGGGCTCTCCGTGGGAAACGCGGTGCGGGCGCTCGTATCCGCGAGGGACGAGTCGGACTACTACCTCGCGGGCGGCGGCCAGGTGTCCTTCGAGGCGGCGGCCTCGCGCTATGCCGACCTCACGCTCGCGGTGCGGGTGGACCACCACCGCTCCATCGAAACGAAGTCGTCCGCCTGGCTGCACGAGCTCTACGATGACGGCCTCTTTCCTCCCAATCCGCCGGTGTCGGAGGGCTGGCACGCCGGCGCATCCGCCCGGCTCGACGGCGTGCTCGCCCGCGCGCGCTGGCGGGTCACGGTGGACGGCCTCACGACGCTCGAAGGCGGAGAGCTCACGGTGCGTACGTTCGGCGAATGGCGGCAGCCGGTCGGCTTCCGCCACGGCGGCCTGATCCGCGTGAAGGCGGGCATCGCCACGCGGCCGACGCTCTCCCAGATGGCCTTCCGGGCGGGAGGACAGGGCAGCGTGCGCGGCCACGACTACGCGACGCAGCGCGGCGACGCCTTCTGGGCGGTCCAGACCGACGTGAGCTCGGCGACGCGCAAGGTCCGGGGCGTCCTGTTTCTCGATGCGGGGCAGGCCGCGCGCCTCGACGCCCTGAACGATGCGCGCGTGCTCGCGGGCGGAGGCGCGGGCGTTTCGTTCCTCGGCGGGCTCGTGCGACTCGAGCTCAGCCATCCCATCACGCCGCGCCCGCCGGGCAGCGGCCTCCGGTTCGACATCGTGCTCGGGGCGTCGCGGTAGCTCGTGATCGTGACCCTGCGCGCCGGATCCCGCCTCCTTCTCGCGTCGCTGTTGGGGGCCGCGTGTCAGGGGGCCGCCGACCCGGCGGAGGATTCCGCCCAGGGGTCGCTCACCGTGGAATGGTCGGGCTCCCAGCGCGGGGTCTTCACCGGTCCGGCCGAGGCGCGCTGGTGTCCGACCGATACGGTGCTCGAGATCATCGCGGCGCGCTCCGATACGGGTGTCGGCCTTGCGCTCTTCGCGACCGATTCGGCCGGGACCACCGACTTTCCCGTCTCTCCCGCGTACCTCTTCGTCCCCTGGCGACCGCAGGCCGGCGCGGCGCTCCGATGGCTCGGCGCCACGGAAGTGCTGGCCTTCGACGGCTCGAGCGGCCGGATCACGATCGCCCGATCCGCCGGCGGCCGGGTGTCCGGGAGGGTCGAGGCGATGCTCCGCATCGTGAGCCGGCAGGGTCCCGACAGCATCCGGCTGACGGGCGGCTTTCAGGACGTCCGGGTCCGGCCCGCCGCGCTCCCCTGCGGCCGGACGAACCGGCCGGGGGGTTAGCTTCCGGGTAATGACCGACGCCACCTATTTCCGCCGCGGGTTCGGGCTCAAGACCGAGATCGAGGGCCTGCTGTCCGCGGATTACCACAGCCACCTGGTCGCGACCATGCGGGAGCATGGGCACGCCCTCACCGCGGGGCGGCTCACCTTCCGGCTGGCCCGCGAGTTCGGGTTCTGCTACGGCGTCGACCGGGCGGTGGACTACGCGTACGAGACGCGGGTGAAGTTCCCGGACCGGCGGCTCTTCCTCGTCGGCGAGATCATTCATAACCCGCACGTCAACGCCAAGCTCGAGGCGATGGGGATCAGGTTCCTCGAGCGGCCCGAGCGGGGCGAGTTCGACTTCTCCGCGCTGGGGCCGGACGACGTCGTGATCCTGCCGGCGTTCGGGGTCACCGTCGGCGACTTCGCCCGGCTCCGTGGCATCGGCTGCATTCTCGTCGACACCACCTGCGGGTCCGTCCTCAACGTCTGGAAGCGGGTGGAGAGCTACGCGCGGGACGGCTTTACCGCGATCATCCACGGGAAGCACTGGCACGAGGAGACCAAGGCGACGGCGAGCCAGGTGACGAAGTACGCCGGGGGCCGCTATCTGGTGGTGCTCGACATGCAGGAAGCCGAGGCGGTCATCGCCTTCATCGAGCGGGGAGGGGATGTCGCCGCGCTCGCGCGGCGGTTCGCGGACCAGGTGTCGCCCGGCTTCGACTTCGGCCGCGACCTCGACCGCATCGGGTTCGCGAATCAGACCACCATGCTGATGCGGGAGTCGCTCGCGATCGCCGAGGCGTTCCGCGCGGCCATGGTGCGGAAGCACGGCGAAACCGGCGCGGTGGAGCACGTGCGGACGTTCGACACCATCTGCTCGGCGACCCAGGAGCGCCAGGATGCGGTTCTGCAGCTCCTCGCGGACCCGCCCGACGTCATGATCGTGATCGGCGGCTACAACTCGAGCAACACCACCCACATCGCCAATCTCTGAGCGAGCCGGGGCGTCAGGACCTACCACATCGAGGACGCGCTCTGCGTAGAGCCCACGGGCGGGACGCTCCGGCACCGTCCAATCGGTGCGACCGAGGAGGCCGTGGCGGCCGGGTGGCTCGACGGCGTGGCCGGCATCGGCATCACGGCGGGGGCCTCCACTCCCAACAACAAGATCGGCGAGACGATCGTGAGGATCGCGGCCAGCGCCGGCCTGGCGCTCTAGCGGACTCTCCCTTCGCGCGGTACCATCTCCCGGCCCTATCGACCGGCCGGACGATGACGCCCACCCGACAATCCATCGTGCGCGACGCGCTCACCGCGCTGGCGCCGATCCGCATCCGCAAGCTCTTCGGCACCGAGGCGTTCTTCCACGGTGAGCGGATGTTCGCGGTCTTGGGGGTGGGCGCGCTGGTGCTCCGGCTGCCGGAGCCGCTCCGGACCGAGACGCTGGCGGGGGGCCTCGCGCGGCCGTTCCTGTCGGAGCGCCTGGCGCACATGGACGGCTGGGTGGAGGTGCCCTACGGCGCCGAGATCGCGCGGCTCATGTCGCTCGCCCAGGCGGCGCACATGTCTGCCGGCCGCGGACGTTCGAAGCCAAGACGTCGCTTCCGCAGGGCAGCGCGGCGCACCGGGAACCGTTGACGGTCCCCGTTCCCCGTTCCCCGTTCCCTGTTCCCCGTTCCCCGTTCCCTGTTCCCCGTTCACCGTTCCCCGTCCAGCAGCTCATCGAACCGCGCGGCCTCTTCGGCGGGCATCCCGTACACTTCGGTCTCTGAAGGAAACGTCTTCTCCACGACGTCGTCGATCCACCTCCGGATCGCCGACAGCGCCGTCTCGCGAAGCTCGGCGTAGCGCCGGGCGAACTTCGGCATGTGGCCGGATGTGAGGCCGAGCAGATCGTGGAAGACCAGCACCTGCCCGTCGACGCCCGCGCCCGCGCCGATGCCGATCACCGGCGCGCGCACCCGCGCCGCGAGCGCGGCGCCCACGCGCGGGGGAACGGCCTCCGCCACGAGG
>JBOHSH010000137.1:0-10793 GCA_050733195.1 Gemmatimonadales bacterium | reverse complement strand
CGCTCGCCGGCTTCTGCGACCGGATCGAAGTCACGATCCACGCCGACAACTCGATCACGGTGACGGACAACGGCCGGGGCATCCCGGTGGACATCCACCCGACCGAGAAGCTGCCGGGCGTCGAGCTGGCGCTCACGGTGCTGCACGCGGGCGGCAAGTTCGACAAGAGCACCTACAAGGTGTCCGGCGGGCTCCACGGCGTCGGCGTGTCGGTCGTGAACGCGCTGTCGGAGAAGCTGGACGTGTTCGTGGACCGCGACGGCAAGCGCCATCACATGGGCTTCGTGCGCGGCCACACGGTGAAGCAGCTCTCCGTCGTGGGCAAGGCCCGCGGCACCGGCACCACGGTGACGTTCAAGCCCGATGGCGAGATCTTCACGGCCCTCGAGTTCCACTACCAGACCCTGGCCGACCGGCTCCGGCAGCTCGCGTTCCTCAACCGCGGCACGACGATTCTCCTCACCGACCAGCGGGAGGAGACGCCCAGGCAGGAGACCTTCTTCGCCAGGGGCGGGCTCGTGGAGTTCGTGCAGTGGCTCAACCGCAACAAGAAGCCGCTGCATCCCAAGCCGGTGCCGTTCTTCACCACCAAGGACGACGTCGAGGTGGACTGCGCGCTTCAGTACGAGGACGGCTACAACGAGAACACGTTCACCTTCGTGAACAACATCAACACCCACGAAGGCGGGACGCACCTCACCGGCTTCAAGGCGGCGCTCACCCGGACGATCAACGAGATCGCCAAGAAGGGGAACTACCTCAAGAAGGAGGACTTCTCCCTGACCGGCGAGGACATCCGGGAAGGGCTCACCTGCGTGCTCCACGTGAAGGTGAAGGAGCCGCAGTTCGAGGGGCAGACCAAGACCAAGCTCGGCAACTCGGAGATCGAGGGCATCGTCAAGCAGGTGGTGAACGAGCACCTCGGCAACTTCCTCGAGGAGCACCCGGGCGTGGCGCGGGCGATCATCGAGAAGGCGGTGAGCGCGGCGCGGGCGCGCGAGGCGGCGCGGAAGGCGCGCGACCTGGTGCGGAAGAAGTCGGGGCTGGAGAACGGCGTGCTGCCCGGCAAGCTCGCGGACTGCTCGCTCGACGATCCCGCGCTGTGCGAGATCTACCTCGTCGAGGGAGACTCGGCGGGCGGCAGCGCCAAGGGCGGACGCAACCGCTCCTTCCAGGCGATCCTCCCGCTCCGGGGCAAGATCCTGAACGTGGAGAAGGCGCGGATCGACAAGATCCTCTCCAACGAGGAGATCCGCGCCATGGTGACGGCCATCGGCACCGGAGTCAAGGAAGAGTTCAAGCTGGAGGACGCGCGCTACCACAAGATCATCCTGATGACCGACGCCGACGTCGACGGCGCCCACATCCGGACCCTGCTGCTGACCTTCTTCTTCCGGCAGATGCCGGAGCTGATCGAGGCCGGGTACGTCTACATCGCGCAGCCGCCGCTCTTCCGGATCGCCCGGGGGAAGGAGGAGTACTACGCCTTCAACGAGCAGGAGCGCGACGAGTACTCCAAGCGGCTGGGCGACGGCAAGGCGAACATCCAGCGCTACAAGGGTCTCGGGGAGATGAACCCCGATCAGCTCTGGGCAACGACGATGGACCCCGAGAAGCGCACCATCCTCCGGGTCACGCTGGAGGACGCGGTCGAGGCGTCGAAGCTGTTCGAGGAGCTGATGGGCGACGAGGTGGAGCCGCGGCGGATCTTCATCGAGCAGAACGCGAAGTACGTGAGCAACCTCGACGTCTAGGGAAGGACCGTAACACCTCCCCTCATGCCGAGCGCGGTTCGGCTGCCGCCGGGCGAGTGGACCGAGATCGCCGGATCGGTAGGGGAGGTCCGCTCCGAACGTGCGAAGGTCCAGAGCGACACCATGCCGCTCACCCGGTAGCGCAGGAAGAGAGAGAGGGCCCAGGGCCGCGCGCTCAGCGCCTGGAGATCCAGGTCCGGGGCGATGAAGTCCCGATACACCGGCCCCCGCAGCGCCGGATCGGGCAGCGCGCTGGTCGGTCCGTAGGCCGCCACGGCCCCGGCCACAGACCCGAAGAGCCGCTCACCCAGATCCTTCCCGATCTCCGCGCCTATCCATGGCGTGATCGCCTTGACGTCGGTCCCCAATTGCAGGGTCACGTCCCTGCGGCGTCGGCTCTCCCGTGCGATTCCAACCGTGACGGTTCCGGTCCACGTCCCCGGCGCCGGCAACAGGCGGAGCTCGGCTTCACCGTCCCAGGCACTTTCGTCCGCCGTGAGGACGGCTCCGAGCGTGTCGAGGGCGAGGTCGGCGACCCCGGCGAGGGAAGTCAGCCGCGCGTGGACCGTCAGCAGCCAGCGCGCACCGATCGGCGTACCCAGCGCGCCGCCCGCAGACCAGCCGTCGGCATCCCACGAATCCTTGGGCGGATCGTCGTTCTGCTGGCGCCACCAGCGCCCCCGCAGCCGATCGAGCGCGCCGTAGACGATCCAGCGGCCGCGTCCGAGCGTGCCCGCGAGGGTTCCTCCCACGCTTCGTATGCTCTCCGTATGGCGGCGATAGTACGGCTGGATCGAGACGGGAATGGCCGCAGGCTCGGCGTACCCTGAGAGCTGGTATGCTTCGGTGATGCCGGCTCGGGGAATGAGCCGAATCGTCTCCGCCCGACGGCGCATCCGGACGAACGAGCCGGCCTCGATGCCTCCCAGGCGGCGGCTTGCGCCCAGGATCAGCCCGGGCGTGTGGGTCGTAACCCGGCGGCCGACCGCGGCGAGAGTGCTGGTGCCCTCGCGAGCCTCATACCCCGGAGAGACCCCCACGCTCCACGACCCCAGCCTCCAGCCTATCGAGCCCTCCAGCGCCGCGCGGGTTCTCCGCATTCCCGTGCGGGCGGTGTCCACCGAGAACAGGGGATCGGAAGCGAACGGGTCCGTGCCGGCCGCCCGGGTTCCGGGATCGAAGCGTTCCTGATCCAGCACGATTCGCCCCAGCGCCGCGGTGCCGGCGGAGAAAGCCCGCCAGGACTGCGCGGCAACCTGGATGTGCCGGGATCTCTCGGGATCGAGCGGTCTTCGGTAGTCGCCTCGCTGCGAGCCCCACGAGGCCGAGAAGTCGGCCCGTTCGTCGCGGATTTCGTCCGCGATGCCGGCCGGGTTCCCCGCGGTCCAGAAAGCCCCGATCCTGGGTGGACCGAACAGGAGCGAGGACGTCGCGGCGCCCGCGCCCGATAACCGCCGCGGCAGATCCGCTCTCGACTCGAGCGGGCTCCAGGATCGCATCCAGAGGGGTGCGTCGCGTGCCGGGTCGAGTCCTGCGCTCTGGCCTCGTGCGGCAACTGGAGCGACCCAGAGGACGGCTGACAGCAGAACCGCGCGGGGGCCTAACGCCATACGATCACCGGCATCGTAACTTCGAGACCGAACCGCGCGGCGGGAAACAGACGGGTCGTGGTGAACCGGCCGCCGTACCTGCCGATTCGATCGAGGAAGTTGAAGGCGTAGAAGGACACCCGCCCTCCGGCAGGCAGCGACTTGGCCACCTGAAGCGACGCCAGCCAGTCCGAGGCACCCTTCTCGGGAGCCACCTGCAATCCCGCGCGCGGCACGCGAAGGTCGCTGTATTCGGGTCGCCCGCGATCCGCCGGCGGCACCGGCACCAGCTCGCCCGTCCTGGTGACGTATCCCGCGAAGCTCAGCGTATCCGTACCGCCGATGTCCCTGGACCTGTCCCGAAGGGTGAGCTGGACCGTTCCCGTGATTACGAGTCCGGCCTGGGCACGATGGTGGATGAGTCGCGCGGTGAGCAGAAGCCGCTCGCCCGTGCGGGTTGAGCCTTCCCAGTAAGGGGCGCGCGGATCGTTGCCGGAGAGCTGGAAGTCGGAGAAGGCGCGAATGAACTCGATGTCCCGGTTCTCCACCCGGGTATACACCCACGAGCCCAGCACTGCCAGGCGCGTATCGGTCCCCGGCACCTCGGGGAGAGCGGCCGTCAGCTCGGCACCACGGCTCGTGAACACCAGATTGTTGCGGGGACGGTCGATCAACACCGGGACGGTATCGATCAGAAACGCCGGGACCTCGTAGTCCGGCGGCCGGCCGGTTCCGACGGTCGAGTCGACGATCCGGAAGTGCTCCCGCTCGAAGAACGTCGGCTCGTTCGCGATCCCCACGGCGCCGCGCGTCCGGTCGCGGAAGAGGTTGAGCGCAACGATCGCACCCTGAACGGGCTCAGCCTCCAGCCCTGCTTCCAGCTTGTCGGAGACGGAATAGCCGAGCTCCGGACTGGTCCGATCCGCAATGCGCGTCGTGAGGACGGCCAGCCGCTCGGCGGGGTCGTTGGCGAAGTAGTTGACGTTGACCAGATCGTAATACTGGGGACCGGGGTAGAGGCTGGCGAGTGACGGCAGTTTCGCGACCCGCCCCGCTCCGGCCCGGACTCGGAGCCACCGGGTTGCGGCCAGCTCGACGTTCAGGCGCGGTTCAAGGACCTGATCGCGCACACTCGAGATCCAGGTGCGCCCGTCGTGGAGCACGTCGAAACGCAGCCCGGCCTGCAACGAGAGCGTGCGCTCGCCGCCGACCGGCCACGTCGTGCGCGCATCGGCGTACCGCGCGCTGGTGACGATGGGCGGGATGAGATCGAACCGGCGGGGACGATCGAAGCCGTTCACGCCGTTGAATGTGACCTGCGGCGGAGCCTCCACATCGAAGAGATAGCCGGGGCCCGCATTCCATTCGCGCCGCAACTCGACGCCGGCACGAACGCTCTCGCCCCTGGCGAGCCCGAGAGGCTCCGAGACGAACTCGAGACGATTGTAGAAGTGGCGCGGATCACCCTCGAGGTCGACGCGGGCATTGTAGGATCCACCGATGAACTTCCCCGCCTGACGGCCTTCCGTAAGCCGGTTCGTGAACGGCAACGGCCCTCGGAGCTTCGGCGCGCGGCTGAACGAGCGCTGGCGGATGGCTTCAAAAGCGGCGGTCCATTCGAGTCGGCTTCGCGCGCCGAGCGGGGCGCGGGCCCGCTCGGACAGCCGCAGGCCGTTGTCCCGGCTGCGCGACTCCGTCCCGGGGAATACGGGCGATTCCGGCCGGTCCTCCACCAGCTGGAAGGCGTCGAGGCGAGTGTCGAACCGGAGAGACCCGGCCTCGTAACGATGGGCTCCCTGGACCGCAAAGCGAGAGGACTGGTCATCCGTCTGGCCGGGAGCGATCCGCGTGCGGGCCACATCGAAGGTCACGCTTCCGGTCTGAGACCTCCCCAGCCCTGTGCCGCCCAGGATGCTCGCCTCCAGCGTGCGGGCATCGAAGCGCACGAGCACTTCGGGATCGATGACGCCGGCGCGCAGGTCCACGATCACCGCGCCCTGGGTCAGATCACCGTGGCGCGCCGACGGGATTCCTCGAATCACCTCGACCCGCTCGATCGTGGAGGCGGGGATCCGCCGGAGGTCCACCCCACCGCCCGCGGAGGTCGAGAAGGCGAGCTCGCCTCTCGGGCCGAGCGTCTGGAGGTTGGCGTTGTTCGAGACCGGGACGCCGTCCAGCACGATCTGCGTTCCGAAGGAAGCGAGGCCTTCTCCGGTGGGCTGGAAGGCGCCAGCGCCCGCTCCTCCCGCGGAGACCGGCACCGCCCGGAGTGCGAACTGTTGGACCCCGTCGAGTCCGGGCGGGCGGAGCTGCACGCCCGGCACCAGCTCCAGCAGTCCCATCAACGATGCCGCGGTCTGATTCCGAATGGCGTCGCCCTCGATGACCGAGGCCGTTCCCAATTCTCCCCTGGCCCGGCTCACCGGATCCGCCGTCACCGTGATTCCAGCGAGGTGCAGGGCGCTCCGAGCCATGGTCACGTCTTCGGTGAGCGTGCCCGTTCCGGGCACGTAGATGCCTCGGCGAACCGGCGCGTACCCGATACGGATGACCCGAAGCACACGGGGCCCGGCTGGGACTGCCTCCAGCCGGTAGCGACCCTGAGGATCGGTAGTGGCCGACAGCGGAGTTCCTTCGATGGATACCGTGGCGAGCGCGAGAGGGGAGCCGGCCGGCTGGTCGGTCACCCGTCCGGCAACCGAGGCCCCCGTCGCGGGAACCTGCGCGTGAACCGGCGCAAGGGAAAGCGCCCCGAGCACTGCCCCGAGCGCAGTCAAGCCTCGGTAGTGCGGTGCTTTCGGCGGGTCAGCTCGTGCTCGAAACATCGGAGAACCCATCCGAACCTCTCCGGCCGGCGCAGGTCGCTCGGCACGTCCGTAGTCCAGCGTTTGAGCATTGCCCGAAGCGATCCAGCCGAGGCGAAGCTGTGCTCGTGCGCGATCCGCTCCACGGACGATCCCGTGTGCGCGATGTCCCAGGCCGCTGCGAGAACCCGGCCCCATTTGAGCAGCTCGCTGGCTGGCGGGAGCCCCGCTTGCGCCAGGTGGTGAGCCAAGGTCCGCGTCGGGATTCCGAGCCTTCGCGCCACTTGCGGGACGGTGAGCCGGGCGGTCTCCCGCTTGAGACAAGCCGCCACGATGGAGCGATGCACCGGCACTCTCCGCTCCAGCGCTTGCTCGATCCAGATGTCGTAAGGTAGCGCGTCCCTGGGGATGAATTGTCCGAGCACGCGCGCTTCGAGAGGCCCGGCGTTCCGGAAGAGGACGGCCGAGACCCCCGCGCTGATCAGGTCTCGGAACGCCGTTGCATTGGCATCTCCAATGGGACACCAGACGAGTGCTGGGATGACGGGTCGCTCCTTGCGAAGCAGCACCAGAGCCGGAGCCGTAGGCCGCCCCCGACTGTCTGAGGTATCCACTACGACCGCCAGGATCGTGGCCGAGCGGCCATGCCGAAGGAGATCCTCGACGAGATCGCACGGCTCGTAGCTGCCCGCCAGGCCGTACTCGACCAGCACGCGCTCGCGTGCTGCGGGGTCCCGACATTGGAGCGCCCCTGGCGGAAATCCCTTTGAGATTTGCCGACGTCCGCAGCGGCAGAGGCGCCGGGACTCAGGCGGCGACTGGAGCAGCTCCGTTGCCTCCGGAACCCCAGAATCTGCCTCGGCGGATCTCCATCGATCGCAGCACCATTCGGTAAGTTGCGCAGGACTTTCTTCGGAGTCAAAGCGATGCGTATCCGCCCGACCCTGACCGGGGCCCTGACGCTCGCGCTGCTCACCGCCCTGGCCCTCGTCATCATGCTCTCGCGCCGAGTGGATGCCCTCAGCAGGGAGTACGTCCGAGTCCGAACCCTCGCGTCCACCCTGCACTCCGGCTCGGTGGTTCCCGGGTTCCGCGCCACGAGCCTCACGGGCGACTCGCTCCTTATCGGCGAAGGCCCGGACCCGGACACCCGTCAAGTGCTGTTCATCCTCACCACGACCTGCCCGCATTGCCTGGCCACGCTGCCGGCGTGGGCCAGGATCGCCGATTCCCTCGCTCGACAGGGCAGCCCGAAGGTGCAGGCTATCGCGCTCTCACTCGATCCCGAGGACGCCACCCGGCGCTATGCAGAGGAGCACCGGATTGGATACCCGGTGGCGCTGTTCCCCAACGCCAAGATGAAGCGTCTTTATAGGGCTGGGATCGTGCCGACCACCGTAGTCCTGGATCACGAGGGGCGCGTGCTCTACGCGCGAGCCGGGCGATTGGAGGAACCGGCGCTACTGGACTCCATCCATCTCGCGGCCCGGCTCCCTCGCAGATCGAGCTCCGTCGCCCCTGGGTCATCCGCAATCCCTGTCTCGCGCCGATAGCCGCGAGGCGAAGTCTCACCGCGACATTGTTGGAGGCACTCATGTCTGAGGCGATCAAGAAGACCCGAGCCTGGCTATTCGGAGTGATGGTCGTGGGGGCCCTGGCGTTCGGCGCGGCGAAGGCGTTCGCTCAGCCGGCATTCCTTACCTGCAACAACCCGCCGTACAACGGGGGCACCTGCACCGATCTGGCAAGCTGTGAAGCAAATTGCACTGCCATCTTCGGCGGCGACTGGGTCGAGGCCCGGTGTCAGGGCGGCTGCTGCGTCTGCTACCTCTGATAGCCGGGGACGGCTGCGGGAGCTCCAGTCCCGCAGCCGCATGCTCCACCCGAGCTAGAGTCCTGGATCGAGAGACCGCCGGGCCCGAATGAAGTCCGCAAACCCTGTCCGGGAGTGTTGAAGGACCTTCCGGCCGCCCGGCAGGGTGTATGCGGCGCGCCGCTGCACGCCAAATTCGAACTCGATCGGCTTCTCACCCGCCTCTCGCGCCCGCGAGGACGCCCGGTCGAAATTCGGGGTGATGAGTAGTGGGCACTCCGCATTGGTCGAGCCGGCGTAGTTCGGGGCGAGCGAGACCACGTCAAGAATACGATTGGCCGGAATTCTGCCCCAATCAGTCGGGAACAGTGCCCCGGGATTCTTCTGGACGGCAAGCGTCGCGACGTCGACGGGCAGGGAAACGAATGGCACCTCAGCGAGACCTGGAAAGATGTTCCCACCGAATGGATGCGTTTGCACTCCTATGTCGACCATGTTCGGGACCGCAGGATTGTCCACATCGGCCACACCAGTGAACTCGAAGTCCGCGATCCTCAAGTCGACCGCCTTTGGAAAGAATGGCCGGTGGTCTATGGCATCGGTGGCAACAATAACGGTGCCTCCTGGCTGGAGCGGGTACTCCCGCCCGCTGCCGGGGAACTTCTGGAAAAACCGAGACCATATCCCCGCGGGGTCCAGCGCGATCGGTGTGTACACCGCGCAAGGCCAGTTGGCGTACTCGTAGCTGAGCCCGAAACCTTCACCCACAACGATCCCGTCCAGGTACACCGTGGTGTCTGCGTTGTTGTAGAGCTTGAGATACCCCCCGTATTGGTAGTCCATTTGTGCTATGGGGTCCCAACCGGGGTTGAACGCCCATTCGCTGATGACCAGCGACCGGCGGCTGCTCGAAGGCACCTGCACTGTAGTACTCGCGCCGCCAGTCGGGACGGAAACCTGCCGGCGGGTTGCCCATCCGGTGACGCCAAGGGCCGCCGGCACCTGCGCCGCCTCCGCAGCGGAAAGCCACCGGTAGACTTCCAGGTAATACGTGCCACCGGGCACGGTTCCGAAGTCGGCAACCCCCGCGCTCGAGCTTTGCGCGGTCCGGGGCGGCGCGCTGCCGTCGGTTGGACTCAGAATCACTTCGGCCGAAGGGATGCCGGCCGTCCAGGCCAGCGCCTGGGCGGATGCGGCATCCTCGGGATCGGGCACCAGGGTGACCCGGAAGCCGGCCGGCGGGGGCGGCGGCGGAGGCTCTACCGTCGAAGTGCCGCCGCCGCAGGCCATCGCGGTCATCGCGGCACCAATCAGCGTGGTCCGCCAGACGTGCCGGGAGTCGGGGCGGTTCATAGACGGTTTAATGTTAGGCTCTCGTGAAGAACTCGGCCAGTCGCGGAGGAGCAAGCACGCCTTCGAGAGGAGGAGCCGGGATGGGGTGTGAGCAGGCAGCCTGCCCCGGCGTGCCCTCGGGCTATCGGCCGGCCAAGTCCCTAGCTAAACGACCTCGATGGCCGAAGCCGTGACTCGATGAGAGATGAGTGGCAGTGGCGCCGCGGTTTCCCCCACCACAATCGCCTCGTCCAGCGTGCCGCGACAGCGCTCCGCATCCGCCTGGGTGCGGGCGTGGATCACCGCGAGCACGTCGCCGCGGCGCACAACCGTTCCCGGCTTCACCGGAATCACGATGCCCACCGAGGGGTCGATCGCGTCCTCGGTACGGGAGCGCCCGCCGCCGAGCGCGATGATGGCATGGCCGATCTGCCGGGGCGGGATCTCCGCCACCACCCCGTCGGCGAGCGCCCGGTACTCGAGCACGACGGGCGCGTGGGGCAGCCTCGACGGATCGTCCACTGTGCGCGGATCGCCGCCCTGGGCCTCCACCAGCCGCTGGAACAGCTGAAGCGCCTTGCCGGATGAGATGGTCTCCTCCAGCCGGCGGCGGGCGTTCACCGCGTCGGTCTCGGCGCCGGCGGCGAGGAGCATCTCCACCGCGAGCGCCGATGTCACCTCCATGAGGTCGGCCGGCCCGCTGCCCTTGAGGCCCTCGATCGCCTCCTTGACCTCGAGCGCGTTGCCGCAGGCATGGCCGAGGGGCCGGTCCATCGCCGTGAGCAGCGCCACGGTCCGGCAGCCGTGCGCTTCGCCGATTCCGATCATGGTCTTCGCCAGCACCAGCGACTGCGCCGGATCCGTGATGAAGGCGCCGCTCCCCGTCTTGATGTCCAGCACGAGCCCGTTCAAATCCTCGGCGAGCTTCTTGGACATGATGCTCGCCGAGATGAGCGGAATGGACTCCACGGTGCCGGTGACGTCCCGGAGCGCATAGAGCCGCCGGTCCGCCGGGCAGAGCTCGGGGGTCTGGCCCAGCATGACCACGCCGAGCTCGCGAACCTGCGCCATCGCCTGCGGCAGCGTGAGGCGGACGTTGAAGCCGGCGATGCTCTCCAGCTTGTCGAGGGTGCCGCCGGTGTGGCCCAGCCCGCGGCCCGAGATCATGGGAACGGCGAGCCCGCAGGCGGCCACCATCGGGGCGAGCAGGAGCGAGGTCTTGTCGCCCACGCCGCCGATCGAATGCTTGTCGACGCGGGGAACGTCCCAGCCGCCGAAGTCGAGCCGGTCGCCGGAGTGGAGCATCGCCTCGGTGAGCGCCGCGAGCTCGCCGGACTCGAGGCCGCGCCAGACGACCGCCATCGCCAGCGCGCTCATCTGGTAGTCGGGAACCTGCCCCGCCACGTACCCGCGGATCAGGGCCCGCCACTCATCCGGTGCGAGGGCGAGTCCGTCACGCTTGCGTTCGATCAGCCGGGGCACGAGCATGTCAGGGGTTCTG
>JBOHSH010000136.1:0-2415 GCA_050733195.1 Gemmatimonadales bacterium | reverse complement strand
GTCTTCCACGTCGCCGGGCTCATCGCGGCCCGGAGCGAGGCCGAGTTCCGGAGCATCAATCGCGACGGCACGCGCGCGGTGCTCGCCGCCGCGGCCGCGAGCGGCCGGCCCCGATTCATCCACGTCTCCAGCCTGGCCGCCGCCGGCCCGTCGCGGCGAGGCGAGCGCCGCGCGGACGACGCTCCTCCCGCGCCGGTCACGGCCTACGGGCGCAGCAAGCTCGCGGGCGAGGCGGAGGTGCGTGCAAGCTCCCTTCCCTGGACGATCGTTCGCCCGCCCGCCGTGTACGGTCCGCACGACCCGGAGATGCTCACCGTGTTCAAGGCGGTCAGGCTCGGCGTGGTGCCCGTGTTCGGCGACGGCCGCCAGGAGCTTTCGCTCGCCTACGGCCCCGATCTCGCGGAGGCGCTCGCCGCCACCGCGCAGGCCCAGGCGACCGTCGGGCAGACCCTCTCCGCCTGTCACCCCGAGATCCTCACGAGCGAAGGTCTCGCCCGCGGGATCGCCGCCGCGATGGAACGCCGCGTCCGCGTCGTGCGGCTCCCCCGCTGGCTCGCCGAGGGCGCGCTCTTCGTCACGGGCACGGCGGCGCGCGCCGCCGGCACGGCGACGGTGCTCACGCCCGACAAGGCGCGCGAGTTCTTCGCCGAGGCCTGGACCTGCGATCCGGACCGGCTCACCCGCCTCACCGGATGGCGCGCGGCACACGACCTCGCCGCCGGCGCGCGGGCGACGGCCTCCTGGTATCGCACAGCAGGGTGGCTCTGAGGCGACTGCGCAGGGTAGACCTCGTCCTGCTGGCGTGGGTAGGGGTCGCTACCGCCGCAGGCCTGGCGCGGCTCGACTCCGCCCCGCGCGTGGAGTGGGTGTTCGCCGCCCACGGGCTCGTCCTGGTGCTCATCGCCCTGCTCCGCTTCGCGCGGGCAGGCCGGACCGGAGCGGTCGTCGGCGAGCTCTACCCCCTCCTCCTCATCCTCGCGCTCTACGGATCGCTCGACCTCCTCGCCGCGAGCGGCGGCGTCCGGACCTGGGACTCCGAGGTCCGTCTCGCCGAGGAAGCGCTGTTCGGCGCGCAGATCAGCCGGACCTGGTGGCAATCGGCGCCGAGCCGGTTCTGGAGCACCGTGCTGCACGCCTCCTATTTCAGCTATTACCTCGTCGTTCCCGCCGGCCCGCTCTGGTTCCTCCGGCGGCGCGACCACGCCGCGCTCCGGCGATCGGTGCTGGTCATCTTCACGACCTTCGTGCTGTGCTACGCCTGCTTCCTCTTTTTCCCGGTCGCCGGGCCGTACTACGAGTTCCCCCGCCCCGATCGGATGATGCTGGACAACTGGGCCGCTCGCCTGGTGTATGGAGTCCTGGAAAACGGCAGCTCCTACGGCGCCGCATTCCCGTCTTCCCACGTCGCCGCGACGCTCGCCGCTACCGGGGCCGCGGCGATCGCCTCGCCGCGTCTCGGCCTCGTGCTCGCGTTGCCCTCACTGCTGTTGACGATCGGGGTGGTCTACTGCCAGATGCACTACGCCGTGGACGCGGTGGCCGGGGTGCTGGTCGCGAGTGTGGTGCTGGGGGTGGTGCGAATGTCAGACGGACAGACGGGCAGACGGACCGCTTTACTCGGGTGACCACTGTCCGACTGTCCGTCTGTCCGCCTGTCCCTCTGTCTACTGCGCCACCGTGATCTTGGCGTTCATCCCGAGCGCCATGTGCGGCGTGCAGGTGAACTTGTACTCCCCGGCCGGCGCATTCGCGAAGGAGATGGTGTAGGTCGCGTTCGGCTCGACGAGCAGTTCTCCGTTCAAGTCCCCGATCCGGTTGGGCATCGCCGCGTTGAGCACGTCCTTGGCTCCGGCGGGAACACTGTCCGCCCAGAACTGGACGTTGTGCGGCCCGCCGCTGACCATGTGGAAGACCACCTGATCGCCGGTCCGGATGGTGAGGTCGGCGGGAACGAACTTATACGCCGTTCCCTCGAGAACCATGTTCACGTCGTGCGTGGCCCCGGCCGCAGGCGCGGGTGCAGGAGCCGCCGCGGTCGTGTCCGCCGCCGGTGTTCCAGCCTTTTCCCCGCACGCGGCGAGAACCAAGGCGAGACCCGCCACCACCGTTCTGTTCATTGCCTCCTGCCTCCCCCGAGCTGTCGGATGCTGCGTGGGCTCTCACTGGCGCCGGCCCTGAAGCGAGCCGCTCGCGCCTTGTGAAAGAGTTCACAAATATAGAAGCGTCTTCGGTCCCATGCCACCGTTCCCTGTCAGGCCTATCTTTGGCGCGACATGCCGCGCCACCCTCGGCCGACCGCCCCGACCGCTGCTCCCCCTTGTCGAAGCCTCGGGGCCCACTGCTCCGGTCTTGGCGTCGTCCTTCGCGTCTCCTCCCTGGACGACGGACCCGCTTCCGGCGACCACGAGGCGACCT
>JBOHSH010000135.1:0-54839 GCA_050733195.1 Gemmatimonadales bacterium | reverse complement strand
CCCCGGAAACGCGTCGGCGGGCGTGGCGGCGGCGGCCGGCATGCCGCCCAGGGCGGCCAGCCCGCCCGGGGTGACCGCGTGGAGCAGCGACAGCTCCGCCACCAGGCCCACGGCCACGAGCAGGGCGACGATCCAGGCGGGCTTGCCGCGCAGGTCGCTCTCCCCGCGCCCGATGTTGAGGAGCATGATCACGAAGAGGAAGAGCACCATCACGGCGCCGGCGTAGACCAGCACCTGGATCGCGGCGATGAACTGCGCCCGGAGCAGGACGTAGATGGCCGCGAGCGCGAACATCGTGTTCACGAGAAAGAGCGCCGAGGTCACCGGATTCCGCTGCACGATGCAGCCGAGCGCGGAGAGGACCGCGACCACCGCCAGGATGTAGAAGACCACCTCGGTGCTCATGTCACTCGCCCCGGGGATCGGCGGGGTCCCAGAGAGACGAGACGGGATGGACCTGGGAGGAGAGCCGCTCGAGATCGTACACGAAGCGCTCGCGGCTGTACTCCGAGTTCTCGTAGTGCACGCCGACGTGGATCGCTTCCTCGGGGCACACTTCCTGGCAGTACCCGCAGAAGATGCAGCGGAACTCGTCGATCTCGTAGATCAGCGGGTACCGGTTTCCCGCCTCGTCTTCCCCGGGCACGAGCTTGATGCAGTTCGCCGGGCAGATCTGGGGACAGAGACCGCACGCGACGCACTTCGATCGCCCCTGCTCGTCGGTGAGCATCCGGTGCGTGCCGCGCCAGCGGGGCGTAATCGTGTACCGCCCCCGCTCGTCCGCCGTGCTCTTCTCCTCGGGGTATTGCATCGTCACCTTCGGCTGGAACATGTGCTTGAAGGTGAGGACCATGCCCTTGAGCGCCGCGCGGACGTAGCTCACCTGCCGCTCAGGCCGCTTGAGCACCTTGACGCCGATGGCCATCAGGCCGCTGCCCGCGTGCCCGGGCGGGCCGGGCCGCCGGGCTGGGTCCGGCGATACGAGCCGGACAGGATGTAGCCGCGGTCGAGGAGGAAGAACACGAGGTAGCCCAGGACCAGGTTGAGGAGGAAGAGGAGGCCCAGCGTCGCCTTCGGAGCGGTGATTCCGGCCAGCTGCTCGATCCCCCAGATCGCGACGGAGATCACCATGATGTAGGTGAGGGCGAGCGGCAGCATGAACTTCCAGCCGAGCGCCATCAGCTGGTCGAAGCGGAACCGCGGCAGCGTCCAGCGGATCCACATGAAGAGGAAGAGGAAGGCGAAGGTCTTGAGGAACATCATCGCGCCGCTCGCCACGGTCTGCAGTACCCCGCCGCCCTCGTCCCAGCGTCCGGGAATGTCCCAGCCGCCGAAGAACAGCGTCGCCACCATCGCCGAGACCGTCAGCATGTTGGCGTACTCGGCGATGAAGAAGAGCGAGAACTTCATGGCACTGTACTCGGTGTGGTACCCGGCGATGAGCTCGGACTCCGCCTCCGGAAGATCGAACGGCAGCCGGTTCGTCTCCGCGAACCCGGCGACCAGGAACACGAAGAACGAGAGGAACAGCGGGAGGACGAACCAGAGCCCCCGCTGCTGGGTGGCGACGATCTCGCCGAAGGCCACGTTGCCGGTGAGGAGGAGCACGGGGATCAGGCTCATCCCCATCGCCACCTCGTAGGACACCATCTGGGCGCTGGAGCGGAGCCCGCCCAGCAGCGAGTATTTGTTGTTCGAGCTCCACCCCGCCAGCGCGACGCCGTAGACCCCGAGCGAGCTGATCGCCAGCACGAAGAGGAACCCGATCGGCAGCTCGGCCACCGCCATGGAGAGCGGGGCGTGATGACTCGCGTAGCCGATGAGGGGAAGATGGACGTCGAAGTCCACCCGGAGCGGCGCGGCCCAGGGGATCACCGCCGAGAGCAGCAGCGCCGGGATGAACGCGAGCGCCGGGGCCAGGGTGAAGATCCCGAGATTCGCCTCCTCCGGGAACGTCTCTTCCTTGACGATGTTCTTGAGCCCATCGGCCGCGGGCTGGAGCAGGCCCGCCCAGCCGACCCGGTTGGGTCCCCGCCGGTTCTGCATCCAGGCCGAGACCTTGCGCTCCATGAGCGTGAGCATGGCCACGCCCACCATCACGACGGTGAACACGATCAGCATCTTGAGGATGCTGAGGAGCAGGAAGCCCTTGAAGGCCGGGCTCATCGCGCGGCACCTGCGCCCGCGGGCTCCAGCACTCGGCCGGTGAGCCCCAAGTCGGCGTAGGACAGGCCGGCCAGCGCCGGCACGACCTCGCCCAGCGCCGCGAACGCCTCGGCGGCGGTCGCCGGAGGCTCCCGATCGGGGCCGAGTCGCGACCACGCTTCGGCGGCGACCCACCACGCCGGGCGGGCCATGCCCGGCGACGCCTTCGCCTCCATGAACCGCTGCACCCGGCGGTCCCGATTGACGTAACTGCCGTTCTCCTCGGCCATCGTCGTGATCGGGAGGGACAGCGCGGCTCCCTTGAGGCGTTCGTCGTCGACGCTGTGGAGCACGACCGCGAGCCGGGCCCGACCAAGGGCCGCCGCCTCCGCGTCATCGAGCTCCGCGTCGACGACGATGGCGAGGGCCGCCCCGTCGAGCGCCGCCACGGCGTCGCGCCAGGCCGCGTCGATGCCGAGCAGCCCGGCTCCGCCGAGGTTCGCCGCGCGCTCCCGCCTCAAGGCCAGGTCGGGCACGCCCCGCAGCGGGGCCTCGTCACCCAGCGGAACCCGCATCGCCGCGACCACATCCTTCCCGTAGAGCAGGCGCCGCATCCACCCGAGCGCCTCGAGCGAGGCGCGCCCCGAGACCAGCAGCACCACCCGGCCGTCCGCGTCGCGCACGGCCGCGGCGACCCGGTCAAGCGCCGCCTCCCAGTCGGACGGCACCGGGCGGCCGCCGTCCCGGACCAGCGGGACCTCGAGGCGGTCGCCCCGGTTCATCCACCGGTAGTCGCTGCGGCCCGTGTCGCAGAGGAAATGCCGGTTTACCTCGAGATTCGGCCGTGGCCGGAGCCGCACCACGACGTCGTCACGAGTGTCGATCATCATGTTGCAGCCCTGCGTGCAGCCGGGGCAGATGCTGGCGGTCTTGTCGAGGTCCCAGGCCCGCGCCTTGTGGAGGAAGTCCTTGGAGATGAGCGAGCCGACCGGGCAGAGGTCGACGACGTTCCCCGACCAGGGGTGGTCGAGCCGCTCGCCGGGGTCGATGCCGATGTACGCCCGGTCCCCGCGCTCCGAGACGTTGAGGACCGGCGTCCCGGCGACGTCCTCCATGAACCGCACACAGCGGGTGCAGAGGATGCAGCGGTTGGGGACGTACAGGACGTCCGGCCCGAAGTCCTCGACCGGGTTGAAGCGCTTGGCGTAGTCGCCGTAGCGGGTCCCCGCGCGCCCCTCCTGGAACACGTAGTCCTGGAGCTCGCACTCCCCCGCCTGATCGCAGATCGGACAGTCGAGAGGATGGTTGATGAGGAGGAACTCCAGCACGCTCTCCCGGGCCTTCCGGGCCGGCTCGCTGTGCACCGTGACCACCATGCCCTCCGCGACCGCGGTAACACAGGCGGGGGCGAGCTTCGGTAACTTTTCCACTTCGACCAGACACATCCGGCACACCGCGGGCGACGGCAGCGCCGGGTGGTAGCAGTAGTGCGGCACCAGCACGCCGGCCTGCTTCGCGGCCTCGATGAGGATGGTGCCCCTGGGCACGCTCACCGGGACGCCGTCGATCGAGAGGGTGACGAGGTCGGCGCTCATGCCTGGACCATCACCGGCGCTTTCGATCGACTCAGATAGGCATCGAATTCCGCGCGGAACTTCTTGATGCCGCTCACGATCGGCGCGGCGCAGGAATCGCTCAGGACGCAGATGGTCTTGGCGGTCATGTTGTCGGAGAGATCGAGCAGCAGGTCGAGGTCGTCCGCCTTTCCCTGGCCTTTGAGGATCCGCTCCAGGATCTTGGTGGTCCAGGCGGTGCCTTCCCGGCACTGCGTGCACTGCGCGCAGCTCTCGTGGGCGTAGAACCTGGCGAGGCGCCAGACCTCGTACACGATGTCGGCGGAATCGTCCATCACGATGAACCCCGCCGACCCGAGCATCGAGCCCTTCTCGACGATTCCCTCGTAGTCGCAGAGCGCGCTCTCCGCCTCGTCGCGGCTCATGAGGGGGACCGAGGAGCCGCCGGGGATCACCGCCTTGAGCGTGCGGCCCGGCCGCATGCCTCCGGCCAGGTCGTAGATGAGGTCCTTCATCGGAAACCCCATCGTGATCTCGTAGTTCCCCGGACGCATGACGTGCCCGCAGACCGAGAACAGCTTGGTGCCGGTGCTCTTCGGATTGCCCAGGCAGAGACCCTTGTACCAGGCCGCGCCCTGCACGATGATCGGCGGCACCGCCGCGAGGGTCTCGACGTTGTTGATGGTGGTCGGCATGCCGAAGAGGCCGGCCTGGGCGGGGAACGGCGGCTTGATCCGGGGATTCCCGCGCTTGCCCTCGATCGAGTTCATGAGGGCCGTCTCCTCGCCGCAGATGGAGGCGCCGGCCCCCCGGTGGAGGATCATCTCGATCCGCTTGCCGCTGCCGAAGACGTCGGCTCCCAGGGCGCCGCTGGCGTACGCCTCGGCGACGGCCGCGATCATGATGCGCCACGGCTCGGTGAACTCCCCGCGGATGTAGACGTAGCAGCGCTCCGCGCCGATGGCGTACGCGCCGATGGCGCAGCCTTCGATGAGCGCGTGCGGAGTCCACCGCATGATCTCGCGGTCCTTGAAGGTGCCGGGCTCCGACTCGTCCGCGTTGCAGACGAGATAGTGGGGCTTGCCGGACGGCTTCGGCATGAAGCTCCACTTGAGCCCGGTCGGGAACCCCGCCCCGCCCCGCCCCCGCAGCCCGGAGGTCTTCACCTCCTCGATCACGGCCTCGGGCGTCATGCCGAGCGCCTTCCGGAGACCCTCGTAGCCCCCGCGCTTCACCCAGCCGGCGTAGCTCCGCGCCTCGGCGTCCCCGAAGTACCGCGAGAGAACGACCGTTTCCATCGGATGCGGCGGATGCGGGTAGCCCATCAGCGGTATCCCGCGAGCAGCCCCGGGACGCGCTCCGGGGCGACGCTGTCGTGGAAGTCATCGTCGATCAGCACCGGCGTCGCGAAGCCGCAGGCGCCGAGGCACTCGACTTCCGTCACCGTGAAGCGTCCGTCGGCGCTGGTCCGTCCCACCTCGCCGCACCCCGTGTCCTTGAGAATGGCCCGGAGCACGTCGTCCGATCCGGCCAGGTGGCACGGCGACGTCCCGCAGACCTGGATGAAGTGCCGGCCGACGGGATGGGTGTGGTACATCGTGTAGAAGGTCACGACCCCGCGCACGTAGGCGGGCGTGAGGCCGAGCAGCTGCGCGACCTCCGCCATGGCGGCGGGAGAGATCCAGCCGCGCTCTTCCTGCACGATCCAGAGGGCCGGGAGGAGGCACGCCTGCTTGGTCGGGTATTTCGGAAACAGCTCCTCGAGCCGGGCCATCGCCGCGCCGGTGAAGACCGGCCGGTGGGGCTCCTCGGTGCCGTGCGGGGCGGCGTGGGGCGCGCTCATCGGTCGATCTCCCCCATCACGATGTCCACACTGGCGTTGATCGCGATCACGTCGGAGAGCAGCGCGCCCTCGCAGAGCTTGGGAAGGCACGCGAGGTTGAGGAACGACGGCGGCCGGATGCGCCACCGCACCGGCTTCGCGGTGCCGTCGCCCACGAAGTAGGTGCCCAGCTCCCCCTTGGGGTTCTCGATGCCCACGTACGCCTCGCCGGGAGGCGCCGGCACGCCTTCCATGACCTGCTTGAAGTGAAAGATCATCGCCTCCATGTCGCTCATCGCGCGCGACTTGGGAGGCAGAATCACTCTCGGGTCGCTCACGTTGATCGGCGCGCCCTTGAGCCGGGCCAGGCGGGCGAGCGCCTGCTCGAGGATCCGCGTGGACTGGAACATCTCCTCGAGGCGAACGCGGTACCGGTCGTAGATGTCGCCGTGCTCGCCGACGGGCACGTCGAAGTCGTAGGTCTCGTACCCGAGGTACGGGCGGTCCTTCCGCACGTCGTAATCGACGCCGCTGGCGCGGAGCATCGGCCCCGAGAGCGAGTAGTTGATCGCGTCGTCGTGGCTGATGATCCCGACGTTCTGGGTCCGCCCGCACCAGATCGCGTTGCGGGTGAACATCGTGTCCACCTCGCGCAGCGTCTTGGGGAAGGATTCGCAGAACCGCCGGAGCCCTTCCTCGAAGCCCTCCGGCACGTCCGCCATCATCCCGCCGACGCGGGTGACGCTGGTCGTGAGCCGCGCGCCGGTCCAGGCCTCCTGCAGGTTGTAGACCCGCTCCCGCTCGTAGAACGTCCAGAGGAACGGCGTGTAGGCGCCGAGATCGATCGCGGTGGTGCCGAGCCACACGAGGTGGGAGATGATCCGGCTCATCTCGCACGCGATCACCCGGAGCACCCGGCACCGCTCGGTGATCGCGATTCCCATCAGCTTCTCCGCTCCCATCGCCAGGCAGACGTTGTTCGCCATCGGCGACAGGTAGTCGGTCCGGTCGGTGAGCGGAATGATCTGGTTGTAGTGACGGTACTCGCCGAGCTTCTCGAACCCCGAGTGCAGGTACCCCACGTGGGGGATGCAGCGGAGCACCTTCTCCCCCTCGAGCTCGAGCACCAGCCGAAGCACCCCGTGCGTGGCGGGATGCTGGGGGCCGAGGTTGACCAGCATCGGCTCCGCGCCGTAGTCGTCGTCCTGGCGGGGGGCGGCCGCCAGCGGCACCCGTACGGGCCGGCCCGTGGGGTCGAGCCCGGGCGTCGCGAGGTCCAGCTCGACGGTGCGTGGGCTCACTTCACGAATCCGCGCTCGCCCCGGCCCAGGCGCCGCCGCATGTCCTCGGGCAGCTCGTCATAGGCTTCGGCGATGCTCAGCTCTTCCATGGAGTAGTGGGCTTCGGGGTTGGCCGCGAGCGCCTGCCGGGTCTGCTCGGCGCGGCTGAAATGCCCGCGGAGCGGGAAGTCCTTCCGCAGCGGATGCCCCTCGGCGTAGGTGTCCCACATGAGGATGCGGCGCAGGTCCGGATGGCCCTTGAAGACCACGCCGAACATGTCGTAGACCTCCCGCTCCAGCCAGTCGGCCCCCTTCCAGAGATCCCAGACCGAGTCCACCAGGAGAGGGCGGGACTTGTCGAGCGGAATCTTCACCCGGAGATCGGCCCGGCGCGCGAGCGAGCGGAGCTGGTAGACCACCTCGAGCGGACGCTCCGGATCGCGGTAATCGACCGCGGTGACGTCGGTCAGGTAATCGAACTCCTGCCCCGGCGTCGCCTTGAGCCAGGCGAGGACGTCGTGCGCCGCCCCCCGGTCGACCCAGACGATCGTATCCCCGCACAGCACCGCGTGCCGCAGGACGGACGGCCCGAAGGCCGCCTCGAGCGCCATCACCGGCGGCGGCGCGGCCGGAGCGGTCATGCGCTGCGGGTCTGGTGGACGGAGTTCCCGAACGGCTCCGAGAGCTCGTCGATCCGCTCGGGAGGAAGGAAGAGACCGCGCTCGTCGAGGAGCCGCTCCTCCCGCAGCGTCGGGTCGGCGATGGTCTCCCCCCTGATCTTCTTCTGGAGGAGCATGATGCCGTACAGCAGCCCTTCCGGCCGCGGAGGGCAGCCCGGGACATAGACGTCGACCGGGATGATCGTATCGATCCCCTGCACCATGGCGTAGTTGTCGAACACGCCGCCGGTGGACGCGCAGGCGCCCATGGAGATCGCCCACTTGGGCTGAGGCATCTGGTCCCAGATGCGCCGGATGATCGGCGCCAGCTTGAACGGCAGCCGGCCCGCGCAGATCAGCACGTCCGCCTGACGCGGCGAGAAGCTCATCCGCTCCATGCCGAACCGGGCCAGGTCGAACCGACCCGCGGCGGTCGCCATGAACTCGATGGCGCAGCAGGCGGTGCCGAACGGCATCGGCCAGAGCGAGTTCGCCCGCGCCCAGTTGGCGAGGAAATCGAGCCGGGTGGTGATCCAGTTGGGGCTCACGCCGGCGAGCTCGGCGGACCCGCCCCCGGCGAGCTTCGGCATGTCTACTCCCATTGCAGCGCCCCGCGCTTCCAGATGTAGATGTACCCGATCCCCAGGATGACGATGAAGACGAACATCTCGATGATCAGGAGCCCGCTGATCTCCGCGAGCTGCCGGAAGGCGACGGCCCACGGAATCATGAATACGGTCTCGATGTCGAAGATGATGAACAACATCGCGACCAGGTAGAACCGGATCGAGAACCGTTCCCGGGCATCGCCCAGCACGGGGATGCCGGATTCATAGGGAGCGGCCTTGACCGGTGTCCGGCGGTAGCTCGACAGCACGTGCGACAGGCCCAGCATCAGGATGGCGTTAGCCACCACGAAGACGATGAGGACCAGGATCGGGACGTAGGGCTCGAGCATGCGCTCTGAGGCTCTTGTGAAAGGATTCACTAGCCAGCGCACTAATAGTATCACGCGGCCGTGGCGCCCGGCAAGTCAACTTTCTGCAACGGCAGGAGTTACGGCCTGAGCGAGAGCGGGCATGCAGGACTCCGAAGGGTGCCTTGCCGAGCCTCCGCTCCAATCGTAGGTTCGAGAAGTTCCCAACCACAACCGAGCGTATTCCTCCGGGAGGCCCGATGGCCTTGCCCGATTCCGAGGGAGCCGTCTTGATGTCCGGGGCGCGGGTCTTCCGGCTGCTGGCTATCGCAGCCCCGCTCCTCGCGTGGCTCATCGACCTGGTCGGCTTCCTGCTTCCCTCGAGTGTCGCTCCGAGCCCCGGCCTCCGCGATTCGATGGGCTGGATGGTGGTCGGAGTCGGGGCGCTCGCAGTCCTCCTGATGACTCACGCGGCGCGCCGGCTCTTCCGCAACGCCGACGCCGGTTCCGCAACCTTCCCGCTCCTCCTGCTTCCCTCCCTGCCCTGGCTCGCCGGATCGCTGGTCGGCCTTGGCGAGCTCCTGGGCGGAACCGGTGGCGGTCCGGGCCCGATGCTCTGGCTCTCGAGCGTCCCCCGGATCCATGGCGCGTACGCGAGCGTCGGGCTGTTCGGCAGCGCAGCGTTCGTGCTCACCGTCGCCGCCTACCAGCGTCGGGCCCGTCCATCGTTCTCCTCCGCAGCCGGGCCTGTGCTGGTGGGAACGGTGCCGCTCATCGCGGCCGCGGCAATCCTCGCAGATCGGTCGGGGAGCGCCGGCGGCCCGGATCGGCTGCTCCTCCTCGCGAATCCTCTCAGTGCGCTCCTCGTGCTCCCGTTCGCCGGGATCGCGATCGGGTGGCGCACCCCGGGCGCCGGTGCCGCCCGGGTCGCCGGGCTCGCGCCATTGGCTTCGGCCCTGAGCTTCGTCGCTACCGCGGGCTACGTCCGGGGCGCGGGTGCCGCCGACTTCGGCCGGGCACTCGCGGCGGCCGGAGCCATGGTCCCGCAGGATTTCGCCGCCGCGGTCGCAGCCGAAGTATCGGCCAACCTCTGGCTCTCGCTGCTGGCGGGGGCGCTGGCCTTCCTGCCCGCGGTCGTGCTCGCGATGCAGGCACGCCGCGCCGGGGGCGCGATCGCGCCCGCTCGCGCGTGGCTCGCGGTGTCGGTCCTGGTCGTGATCCTGGTGGGAGTCGACAGTCTCGTCTCCCGTCGAACCCGCGAGGCGCTGGCCGCCATCGCGCGCTCCGGACCCGACACCCTGACGACGGCCGTCGCCGCCGAGCCGGGGCCGCCTCAGGAGCGTCCGCGACCTCTGGTGATCGGACTCGACACTGTTTCTCCCCAGATCCCGCCCGAGTCGATGGAGGCCGGCATCGCGCCGGTAGAAATCGCGGGGGAAGTCCCGGGCGGCATTCCCGGCGGCGTCGCGGGGGCGGCCGAGCCGGTGCGCGTGCTCCCCCGGCCGCTGGATCAGGTCCCGCCGGTCTATCCACCGGAGGCTCGCGCGCGAGGGGTGAGCGGGATCGTCATCCTCGAGGTCGAGGTGGACTCGGCCGGCCGCCCGGCAACGATCAGGGTGTTGCGCGGAATAGCCGAGCTCAACTCTGCGGCCGTCGAAGCCGTGCGCCGCTGGCAGTTCCAGCCCGGGACCCTCGACGGCCGACCGGCGTCGATGCGGCGGACCGTGACGGTCAACTTCCGGCTGTAGCCTGCGCCGCTCTCCCGTCAGCGATTCGGAGAGCGCGCCGCGACGAGCCGGCCTATATTCCGCCGCTTCAGAGGGCCGTGACCCTACGGCCCCGCTGTTCCGCCGCCTCTGTCTCCCACCCTGGCCCATGTCCATCAAGTCCGACCGCTGGATCCGCCGGATGGCCCGCGACTGCGGGATGATCGAGCCCTTCATCGAAGGGCAGGTCCGGGAAGTCGACGCGCAGGGGCGGCGGGTGATCTCCTACGGGGTCTCGTCCTACGGCTACGACATGCGGGTCGCCCCCGAGTTCAAGATCTTCACCAACGCGCTGTCGGCGATCGTGGACCCGAAGGAGTTCGACGCGAAGAGCTTCGTGGAGGTCGAGAGCGACGTCTGCCTGGTGCCCCCGAACAGCTTCGCGCTGGCGCGCTCGGTCGAATACTTCCGGATCCCCCGGAACGTGCTGACCATCTGCGTCGGGAAAAGCACCTACGCGCGCTGCGGCATCATCACCAACGTGACCCCGTTCGAGCCCGAGTGGGAGGGCCACGTCACCCTCGAGATCAGCAACACCACGCCCCTCCCCGCGAAGATCTACGCCAACGAGGGCATCTGTCAGGTGCTCTTCTTCGAGGCGGACGACGACGACGTCTGCGAGACGAGCTACGCCGACAAGAAGGGGAAGTACCAGGCGCAGCGCGGCGTCACCCTGCCCCGCCTGTAGCGATCCTTAGGGGTCCGCGTCAGGGCACCACCGGCGGCTTGGTCAGGTAGGCGGTGAACCACTCGCGGAGCTCCCCGGACATGATGGCCACCGCATCGGTCGCAGGGGCGCCGATCGTGTCCACTGTCAGGGGCTCCACTTCGAGGAGGCGCTTCCGGGCGTCCTCGAGCTGGCGGGCGGTGCGGTAGGACCGCAGCGCGGTATCCTCGAACTCGCTCTGGGCCCGGATGCCGTGCAGTGCCGCGCCGAGAGCGGGAAGCACGAGGGCGGCCACCCCCAGCCACGGATGGGGCGTCTCCGGCAGGCGGTAGACGCCGATCGCCTCGAGGAGATGGCTCACCGCGAGCAGAAAGCCGAGAGAGAACGCGACGATCGTGGCGTTGTGGTAGACGCGGTCGCTCCGCTCGTTCCGGTGGTACGTCTTCTCGTGGTACGCGATCTGGTGGGGGATCTCCGCTTCGGCGATCAGCGCCCGGGTCGACGCGAGCTCCTCGCGCAGGCTCACCGGCAGCAGTCCCGCCTCCCGGACCGCGGCGCGGAAGAACCAGTCCACCCAGCTGTCGTCGGTGCCCGCGCCGGCGCCCGGCCGAACCCGGAGGACCGGAGAGCGTCCCAGCGCGAGCGCGACCGGGAGGTACCGGAGCAGCTCGGCGAGGGCGCGGTAATCGAGCCAGCGGTCGTGCACCTTGTGCCAGTGCTGACGGGCGAGAATCCCCACGATCACGAGGAGCGCGAGGACCTCGACGCCCGGGACGATGCGCCCCCGCTCTTCGCCGAACAGATGCACAAGGCCGGCCGCCGTCGCACCCACCGCACCGACGGCCAGCCAGTAAATCCAGCGATACCCCCGGCGATGCCGCTGGCCGTACTCGGTGGCGAGCGTGTCGGCCCAGGCATAGTGATCCGGAACCCCGGTCGCGAGCAGAGCCTGAATCAGGCTGTCCCCCACCCTCGCGGCGGTCCAGCGTGACCGCCACTCGTTGCGCAGCTCGGCTTCGGTGCGCTGATGAATCCGGAGCTTCTCGGCGAAGTAGGCTTCGCGCAGGGACGGCCGCGGACGGGGATGCCCGGGGCGGTCCCGCGAGGCCGGCTGCGACTCGAGCAGTCGGCGGATCCGCTCTTCCACCTGCTCCAGCGGCTCCTGCAGCGGCTCGGCTCCCTTGCGGGGCGTCCAGAGCACCGGTGCCTGTGAGGCGTCGGGGAGCAGCCGGATGACGGGGATGCCGTTCTCGTGCGCCCGCTCGACGATGTGGGCCGTGCCGCCGGGCCCGCTTTCCGGCAGGCCGTTCCAGACGGCGACCAGCACGTCCGCGTTGAGCGCGAGCGTCACCGCGAGGGGCACGTAGCGATCCTCCCGGCCGGGCACTCCGTCCGTGACGTGCACTCCGCCGGTGCGCCGGGCCGCTTCGAGCAGCGTGGTGAATTCCGCCTCGGAATCGCCGAGCTCCGGCGGCTGGCGCGTCCCGGGGGGCCGGAAATCCTGTCGATACGCGGTTTCGTCGTAGGGAAGAATCGCCTGGATCGTCCACGGAACCGGGCGGCAAAGCGCGCTGTGCGCTCCGAGCCGGTCGGCACCTTCCGCGAGACCCGTGAGGAGACGGAGCTCCGGCTGCGGAGCCGGGCCTTCCGGCGCGCGATACCCTGCCCGCGGCTCGGCGGCGACCTTCGCGGCGATCTGCTCGATCAGGGCGAAGGTCTGATCGAGCCTGGCGATGAGGTCCTTGCTGTGCTCGACGCGGAGCTTGTTCCACCGGTGGCCGCAGAGCCCCACCCGCACGGTGAGACGGGGGCGCGGTGGAGAGACGCCAAAGGTGACACCGGGCATGAAGCCCTAACCTACGGTCGGTCCACGGTGCGTCAAACGCGCGGCGTCGGAGGGGATCAGAGGGCCTCGTCGCCGCCCGTGCGCTCGATCGGCTCGCCCAGGGCGGCGCGGGCGTAGTCGCGGTTCATCCGGGCGATCGTCTCCAGCGCGATCTCCTTCGGGCAGGCGGCGTGGCATTCACCGAAGTTGGTGCACCCGCCGAACTCCTCCAGGTCCATCCGGCGCACCATCGCGAGCACCCGCCGCGCCCGCTCGGGCTGGCCCTGCGGCAGCAGGCCGAGGTGGGTGATCTTGGCGGCGGTGAACAGCATCGCGGAGGCGTTGGGGCAGGCGGCGACGCACGCGCCGCAGCCGATGCACTGCGCGGCGTCCATCGCCCCCTCGACCGCCGCCTTCCACCAGGAGGTTGCCGGTCATGTGGCCCGCGACGTAGATCACCAGCACGAGGCCGGTGAGCGCCATCACGACCTTCCGGCCGATCGTCGAGCGGTAGAAGCCGCCGATCCAGCCCATCCGGGCTCCCGCGCTCAGAGCCCGAGCGAGGCCTGCACGCTCCGCACCGATTCCGCGGAGGCGTGAAGATCCTGCCGTTCCTTGTCCGTGAGCTCCACCTCGAGGATCTGCTCGAGCCCGCTCCGGCCCAGCCTGCAGGGGACGCCGCAGAAGACACCGCGCAGACCGTACTCCCCCTCAAGCCAGGCCGAGCAGGGCACGATCCGCTTCCGGTCGAGCGCGATGGCCTCCACCATCTGCACGGCAGCAGCGCTGGGCGCGTAATACGCCGACCCCGTCTTCAGGTGGGCGACGATCTCCGCGCCGCCGTTGCGGGTGCGCTGCACGAGGGCGTCGAGCTGGTCCGCGGCCAGGAGTTGCCGCACCGGAATTCCCGAGACCGTGGTGTACGACACGAGGGGCACCATCGTGTCGCCGTGCCCGCCGAGGACCATCGCCTGAATGTCGTTCACGGAGACGTCGAGCGCCTCGGCGAGAAACATCCGGTAGCGGGCGGTATCGAGGATCCCCGCCATCCCGATCACGCGCTCGCGCGGGAAGCCGCTCGCCCGGAACGCAACGGTGCACATCACGTCGAGCGGATTGGAGACGACGACGATGATGGAGTCCGGCGCGACCCGGGCGATCTCGCGGGCCACGCCCTGCACGATCCCGGCGTTCGTCTTCACGAGATCGTCGCGGCTCATTCCGGGCTTCCGGGCGATCCCCGCGGTGACGACGAAGATCTCCGAGCCTGCCGCGGGGCCGTAGTCGTTCGCCCCGTACACGCGCGTGTCGAAGCCCTCGACGGGCCCCGACTGCCACTGATCCAGCGCCTTGCCCTGCGGGACACCTTCGACGACGTCCACCATCACCACGGATCGGGCGAGGTTCTTCTCCGCGAGCCGCTGGGCGGCGGTGGCGCCGACGTTGCCAGCCCCCACCACCGTGATCTGGTTGAGCATTCCTGTTCCGGAAGAGGAGTGAGCGTAGCGCCGACGCCCGGCGCGCGGGCCAAATCTACGCTAGGGGCGGCCTCGCCGAGGAGGCCGGCGGGAAGGCCGGCGGGCGGACGCGCGGGGCCGTCCCGCGCCGGCGCGCTCCGCCTCCTCCTCGCGCCCGAGACGGCGAAGCGCCTCGTAGAGCGCGATGCCGGCGGCGGTCGCCAGATTGAGGCTCCGCACTTCGCGCCCGGGCATCGGGATCCGGAAGCACCGGTCCGGATACTTCTCCAGGATCCGGTCGGGAAGACCGTCGGTCTCGTTGCCGAAGACCAGGACGCTGTTCTGCCGGAATTCCGCCTCTTCGAGGGGCCGGTCGGCCTTGGCGGAGAAGTAGAGACACCGCTCCCGTGCAATCGCCTCGCGAAAGATGCGCCAGCCCGGGTGGACCCAGAGGTCCACCCGGTCCCAGTAATCGAGGCCGGCGCGCCGCATGTGGGCGTCGTCGATGGAGAAGCCGAGCGGCTCGATCAGGTGGAGACTGGTGTCCGTCGCCGCGCAGAGCCGGGCGATGTTGCCGGTGTTCGGAGGGATCCGCGGCTCGATCAGCGCGATGTGGAGCATGACGTCGACGGGCGCACCTCAGCCGCCGCGGGTATGCATCTCGCGATGCGGATCGGCGCGAAGCCCCTCGAGGGACACCAGCGCGCCGCGCTGCGGCTCCTCCAGACGGCGCTCGGCTCCCCGGTCGCTCCGGGCGGTCCAGCGCTCGCGGACGAGCCGCTCGATGGCTTCGTCGTCCGCCCCCATCCGGAGCGGCTCGCGGAGGTCGACTCCCTCGTCCGCATACAGGCAGGTGTACCAGGTGCCGTCCGCGGTGACCCGGCTCCGGTCGCACGACCGGCAGAAGGGAGCCGTCACCGACGCGATGATGCCGAACACCGCGCCGTCCCGCAGCCGGAAGCGCTCCGCCGGCGCGGTGGGATGCTCGGGGTCGGGGATGGGCTCGGGCGCCCCGTAGCGCGCGCCGATCGTGGCGAGCAGCGCTTCCCGCGTGACGACGTCCTGGCGCCGCCACCGTGTGGCGCCGCCGACGTCCATGTACTCGATGAAGCGGAGCTCGAGCGCGTGGGCGCGCGCGTACTCGAGGAGGTCGAGCACCTCGTCGTCGTTGAAGCCCTGAATGACGACGGTGTTGAGCTTCACCCGCTCGAACCCGGCCGCCTGCGCGCCCGCGATGCCGAGCAGCACGTCCGGATGCCGCGCCGACCGCGCGAACGCGAGCATCCGCTCGGGACGCAGCGTATCGAGGCTGACCGTGACCCGGCGCAGACCCGCCGCCCGGAGGGCGTCGGCCATACCGCCGAGCAGGATGCCGTTCGTGGTGAGCGCGAGATCGGCGAGCCCCGGCTGCCGCGCGAGGAGGCGCACCAGCGCGGGGAGGTCGTGCCGCAGCAGCGGCTCGCCGCCGGTGAGCCGGATCCGCGAGGCGCCGAGGCCGCAGAAGATGCCGGCCAGCCGGTCGAGCTCCTCGAACGTCAGCAGCGAAGCCCGGGGAAGCCAGACGTAGTCGCGCTCCGGCATGCAGTAGCCGCAGCGCATGTTGCATCGGTCGGTCACCGAGAGCCGGAGACTGCCGAGCGGGCGGCCCAGCCGGTCGAGAGCACCGCGGAGCCGGGAAATCGGGGAGCTCGTCATCAGACGGCCTCCCTCTCCGGCTCCCTGGTCGGATCCACCCAGGCCTCGCTGCCGTCCGCGTAGCGCTCCAGCTTCCAGATCGGGACGCGACGCTTGAGCTCCTCGATCAGGTAGCGGCAGGCGGCGAACGCTTCGTCGCGGTGCGACCCCCCCGCAACCACGGCCACGGCGTCGTCACCGATCGCGAGCTCGCCGATCCGGTGGCCCAGCGCCGTCCGCACCGGCCACCGCGATTCGGCCTCGGCCTGGATCCGGGCGCACACCGCCTCCGCCATCGGCTCGTACGCGCTGTACGAGAGCCCCACCACGGTGCGACCGTCATGGTGATCCCGCACCCGGCCGACGAACATCGCGAGCCCGCCACGGTCGGATGCGTGAACGGCCGCGAGGAGCGCGCCGAGATCGAGGGGCTCGTTCGTCAGGAACGTCACCCGTCAGCCCCCGGCGAGTGGGGGAAGGACGGCGACTTCATCGCCGGGCTCCACGACGGTGTCCGGCTCCGCCTGACGGAGGTTCACCGCCACCAGCGGTGCGCGAGGAATCCCTGCGCCTCCCGGCAGCGCGCGCACCCGCTCGACGACCCGGGTGACGGTGAGCCCCGCCTCCCCCGGCAGCTCCACCTGCTCCCTCCCCACCAGATCGGCATAGCGGGCGAACAGGAGGACTCGGATCGGGCGGTCAGCGGTCATTCGGTCGATCATCGAGCGGAGTATGGGAACCTGGCGCGTCTCCGACAAGTGCAGGCGGAGGCTCGAAACAAAACGGCGGGGCCGGTCGGAGCCGGTCCCGCCGGACGAGCGGGCCGGAGCCGCTCAGGTTTCGTCGTCGTCCCCCTCGTCGTGGTCCAGCGTCATCTCGTGAGGCTCGTCCGCGACCAGGGCTCGCAACTCCTTGCTGGGCTTGAAGACCGGCACGGGACGAGCCGCTACCTCCACCGGCTCGCCGGTACGGGGGTTTCGGGCCATCCTGGTCTTTCGACGGCGAATCTTGAATGTGCCGAATCCCCGCACTTCGATGTTGTGCTGCTCCTTGAGAGCGCCCTTGATCGCCTCGAGGAATGCGTCCACCACGCGAGCGCAGTCCTTCTTGGAAATCAAAGGGCCCGAAGTACGGGCCATGGCTGCGGTTACCTGTTCGACGAGATCGGCCTTGGTCATGCTCCCCCCACGAGGGTCACGGACTGGCCACTTCCCCCGGCGGGGGAAGGTCCTCTCAGGGCGATACTATGGCCTTAAGCGTTGTCTGTCAAGAGCTTGCGGGCTTGGAGGCCGCGGAAAAGCCCAACAGGTCCAGAAACTCGCGGAAGTGAGGGTAGGCGTCGTGCGGTCCCGGTGACGCCTCGGGGTGATACTGCACGGCGAAAACGGGAAGTTCTTTGTGCCGAAGCCCTTCCACCGTTCCGTCGTTCAGGTTGAGGTGGGTGACCAGGAGATCGGGTGCGCCGGGTACTCCTGCGGGCGTTCCCTCGACGGCAAATCCGTGATTTTGAGAGGTGATCAGGACCTTTCCGGTGGCCAGCTCTCGAACCGGATGATTTCCGCCGCGGTGGCCATACGGGAGCTTGACCGTGCGAGCCCCGAAGGCGAGCCCGAGGAGCTGCTGTCCGAGACAGATCCCGAACGTGGGCAATCCGCTCCCCGCCAGCTCCCGGATGTTGTCTATCGCGTAGCCGATGGCCGCTGGATCGCCGGGGCCGTTCGAGAGGAAGAGCCCGTCCGGCTCGAGCGATCGTACGGCCTCGGGCGTGGTCTGTGCGGGAACCACGGTGACCCGGCAGCCTGCCTCGGTGAACATGCGCACGATGTTCCGCTTCATGCCGAAGTCGTACGCCACAATGTGCGGGCCGTCCGAGGAACCCTCGCTCCAGAGCTCGTCGGTGGTCGCGCGAGTCGCGAGGTCGAGCCCTTCCATCGACGGGGAGGCCATGAGGCGGGCCGTGAGCTCCGGCGTTGGCGCGTCTCCCCTGGCGATCACGCCGCGCATCGCGCCCTTGGAGCGGAGATGACGGGTGAGCCGTCTGGTGTCGACGCCATCGATCACCGGGATTCCCGCGCGGTCGAGCCAATCGTCGAGCCCGCCCGTCGCGCGCCAGTTGGACGGCGTGCGCGTCAGCTCCCGAACCACCACACCGCTGATCTGCGGGCGGGCCGACTCCATGTCGGTGGCGTTGATGCCGTAGTTGCCGATCATCGGCGCGGTCATCACTACGATCTGGCCCAGGTAGCTCGGGTCGGTGAACGTCTCCTGGTACCCCGTGAGGCTGGTGGTGAAGACGACCTCCCCGAAGGAAGGCTCGACCTCGCGGCGTACCGTTCCGGCGAACCACTCGCCGTCTTCCAGGAGAACGAAAGCGGCGTGCTCGCGACTCATTGACCCGGCGGCGCCGGTGGCGGGCTGGACGGCGGCGTGGCCGGAGCCGTTCCAGCCGGCGGAGGCGTCGGCGTGGTCTGCAGCGGCGCAGGCTGCGGCTGCTGCTGCGCCGGTGAGGTCCGCAGACGGCGCTGGACGTCCGTCTCCCCCACCCGGCGGTTCGAAGCCGCCAGCGAGAGGAGGAGGGCGAGACCCATAAACACGGCGCCCGTGATCCAGCTGGTCTTGTGCAGGATCGTCACCGCCTGCCGCCCGCCCAGGACCATGTCCGTGGTTCCCCCGCCCAGCGATGCAAGTCCACCACCCTGGCCCGCCTGGAGCAGCACGACGGCGGCGAGGAGGATCCCGTCGATGATGAGGAGGATGAGAAGAAGGTTGTAAAGCATTCCTGGTCCGTGAGTTGCCAGGCGGGAAAGTTATCCGGTCAACAGTCAGCGGTCAACGGTCACCGGTTCCCCGTTCCCCATTCCCCGTTCCCCGTTCCCCGTTCCCCGAACAAATCTCCGCCCACCCCTCCGGCTCAAGGCTCGCCCCGCCCACCAGGACGCCGTCGATCTCGGGCTCCGCGAGAAACGATTCCACGTTGCCGCGGCTCACGCTCCCTCCGTAGAGCACCCGCGGCTCCGGAGCGCCGAGCCGGCGAAGCTCGGCCCGAATGCCCCGGTGCACGGCGGCGGCGTCTGCCGGCGTCGCGTTCTTTCCCGTACCGATTGCCCAGACCGGCTCGTAGGCGACGATCACGCTGGCCGCCTGCGCCGCATCGAGGCCGGCCACGGCGGCGCGGAGCTGACGATGCACCACCGCTTCGGTCTCGTCCCGCTGGCGCTCTTCCAGCCGCTCGCCGACACAAAGCATCGGGACGAGCCCGCCGTCGAGCACGGCGCGGAGTTTCTTCCCGGTCTGTTCCTCGGTTTCGCCGAAGACCCAGCGCCGTTCCGAATGGCCGATCAGCGCGGCGGAGGCGCCCGCGGCGCGCGCCATCGGCACGGACGTGGCGCCCGTGAATGCCCCTCTGGTCTCCCAGTGCACGTCCTGGGCTCCGACCCGGGTCGCCGGCTCGCCGCGAAGCTCCGCGGCCAGTGCCTCGAGGCTCACGTGGCCTGGAAAGAACCACCACTCCCGGCCCGGCCTCCGCTCGAGGCGGGCGAGAAAACGGCGCGCGTACTCGCGGGCCTCGTCCGGCCCGAGATGCATCTTCCAGTTGGCGGCAAAGAAGAGAGTGCCGGCCATCCGTCAGGCGTCGTCCAGCGCGGCGACGCCCGGAAGCGTCTTCCCTTCGAGGAATTCCAGCGACGCTCCACCGCCGGTAGAGACGTGGGTCATGCGGTCGGCGAGCCCTGCCTGGGTCACGGCGGCCGCCGAATCGCCGCCGCCCACGATCGTGATCACGCCCGCCGCGGCCGCGTCGGCCATCGCGCCGGCGAGCGCCCGCGTGCCGGCATCGAAAGGCGGCGTCTCGAACACGCCCATCGGACCGTTCCAGATCACGGTCCCCGCCTGGAGAATCCTTCCGGCATACTCGCGCATCGTCGCGGGATCGATATCGAAGACCGCAAAGCTCGCCGGAACCTTGTTGCGCGGGACGGACATGGTGGTGATGCCCTCGCGCAGCTCCGGAGCGATGACGCAGCCCTTGGGCAGAACCAGCTTGTCGCCGGCGCGGGCGAGCAGGTCGCTCGCCATCGCGATCCGGTCTTCCTCGACCAGCGACTTCCCCATTTCGAGACCCATCGCCCGGAAGAAGGTGCAGGCCATCGCGCCGCCGAGGAGAATCTGGTCCACGCGCGGCAGGAGCGCCTCGATGAGATCGAGCTTGCCGCTGACCTTGGCGCCGCCCAGGACCGCGAGGAAGGGGCGCTTCGGATCGGTGAGCGTGGCACCGAGGTACTTGAGCTCCTTCTCCATGAGGAAGCCGGCGACGGCGGGCTTGAGGAGCCTGGCCACCCCGGTCGTGGTGGCGTGCGCCCGGTGCGCCGCGCCGAAGGCGTCGTTGACGAAGAGGTCGCCGAGCGCCGCGAACCGCGCGGCCAGCTCCGGATCGTTCTGTTCCTCTCCCGGCCAGAACCGGGTGTTCTCGCAGAGGGCGACGCCTCCTCTCGGCATGCGCCGGGTGAACGGCGCCGCGCTGTCCCCGACCGGATCGGCGATGAAGCTGACGGGGACGCCGAGCAGCGCCTCGAAGGGCTGCACCAGCTGCGCCAGGGAATAGCGGGGTTCCGGCCCGCCCTTCGGACGCCCGAGATGGGAGCAGAGAATCACCCGGGCGCCCCTGCCGCGGAGGTACTTGATCGTGGGGAGGGCCGCGCGGAGGCGGGTATCGTCGGTCACCGTGCCGTCGGCGACCGGGACGTTGAAGTCCACGCGGACGAGCGCGCGCTGCCCATCGAGGCGCGCGGGATCGAGCGCGCCGAGGGAGCGCTTCATCCGTCCCGCGTGCCGAGGTACCGCAGGAGATCCACGCAGCGCGCCGAGTACCCCATCTCGTTGTCGTACCAGCTGGAGACGTGGACCAGGACGCCCTCGATCACCGTGGTCGAGAGCGCGTCGACCGTGCTGGACATCAGATTGCCGACGTAGTCGATCGACACCAGCGGCTCGTCGCTCACCGCGAGGACGCCCGTGAGCTCGCCGGCCGCGGCCGCGCGGAACGCGTCGTTCACCGCCTCCGCGGTGGTCGGCTTCTCCACCGTGCAAGTGAGGTCGACGAGGGAGACGTCGGCCGTGGGCACCCGGAGCGAGATGCCGTCGATCTTCCCCTTCACCTCGGGAAGCACGAGCGCCGTCGCCTTCGCGGCGCCGGTCGTCGTCGGAATGATCGACAGGGCGGCGGCGCGGGCCCGCCGCAGATCCTTGTGCGGCAGGTCGAGGATCTGCTGGTCGTTGGTGTACGAGTGCACCGTCGTCATGTAGCCGCGGACGAAGCCGAACGCCTCGCGGACGACCTTCACGACGGGGACGAGGCAGTTCGTGGTGCAGCTCGCGTTGGACAGGACGTGGTGGCGGGCCGGGTCGTACGCGGTGTGGTTGACGCCGTAGACCACCGTCAGATCTTCCTTCTTCGCGGGCGCCGAGATGACGACTTTCCTCGCGCCGGCCGAGAGGTGCCTGGCGGCGGAATCGCGGTCGGTGAAGCGGCCCGTGGACTCGAGCACGAAATCGACGCGCAGATCCTTCCACGGGAGGGCGGCCGGATCCTTCTCCGCCAGCACCTTGATCGTGCGGCCGTTGACCGTGAGCCCGTCGGCCGACACCTCCACGGTGCCCTGGAAGCGGCCGTGGATCGAATCGTATTTGAGGAGGTGGGCGAGCGTGGCCGTGTCGGTGATGTCGTTCACCGCCACGAACTCGAGATCGTCCGCCCCGGCGATCGTCGCCGCCCGCAGCACGTTCCGCCCGATGCGCCCGAACCCGTTGATCGCGATCCGCTTCGTCATCCCCGTCTCCCCCGTCTCCATCCCCGTGGCGTCCGGTCGGCCTCCGCGGCGGCCTCGGCCAGCTGGCGGGGGGCCCGCGCGAACGTGAGGCCCCGGACCGTCGTGGCGCCCGCCGCGAGCAGCGCGGAGGCCGCCGAGGCGAGCGTGGCTCCGGTCGTGAACACGTCGTCGATCAGCACCGGCGCCGGCGGTGCGTGCCGCGCAACGAAGGCGCCGCGCAGGTTCGCGCGCCTCGCTTCCGGCGTGAGCGCCGTCTGGGTTGCGGTTTCCCGGCGCCGCTGCAGCGCGTCCGGCGCGACCGGAAGCGCGAGGCGGTCGCCCAGCGCGACGGCCAGTTCGGCGCTCTGATTATAACCGCGGGCTCGCTGCCTCGCGGTGCCCAGCGGAATCGGCACCAGCGTCGCGGGGCCCAGCGATCGCGCGAGCGGCGCGAGCGTCTCCACGATCGCGTCGGCGACGCGCCGCCACCCCTCGTACTTGAGCAGATGCACGGCCCTGCGCGCTCCCGCGTCGAGCCAGACGGCGCTGCGCACACCGGTGAGGCCCGGAGGCCACTCGGCGCACAGGCGGCAGGACAGCGACGGATCCCCCGGCTGTCCGCACCGGTCGCAGACCGGCTCCGGCAGCCGGGCCCACCGGCTCCTGCACGGAGCGCAAATCAGCGGATCGCTGACGGCATCGAAGGTCCGGCGCTCGCAGAGGAGGCAGGCGCCGGGGAGCAGCCAGCGCTCCGTCGCGCGCAGCGCCGCGGCGAACTCAGCCCAGCGCGCCTTGAATGGCGGCACGCATGACCTCGGTGGGCGCCTGGAGCCCGGGAAACCAGCACGCGAATGCCGCGACACCCTGACCGAGCAGCACCTCGCGGCCGTCGGCCGCGCGAATTCCCAGTGCGCGGAGCGCGCGCACCCACTCGGTGAGCCCGCGGCGATAGACGAGATCGAGCGCCGTGGCGTCCCTGGGCATCTCCGCCGGCGGCAGCGGCAGCGGATCGCCGTCCTGGAGCCCGAGCGGCGTGCAGTTGATCACGAGCTCGCAGTCGGCCGGCTCGACCGTCCGGATGCCGGCCTGGCCGGCCGCGTCGAGGAACCGCGCGGCACGGTCCGGTGTTCGCGAGCGGACGGCGATCCCCGCGCCGCGAATCCGCGCCGCCTCGAGCGCGGCGGTCGCGCTGCCGCCGGTTCCGATCAGGCACCAGCTTCCGTCGTAGACGCCCAGGGCGTCGAGCGCGGCCAGGATTCCCTGGCTGTCCGTCTCGGTGCCGCGGAGGGATCCCCGCTCGCCCCAGAAGGTGTTGATGACGGAGAGGCCGTCGCGCCCGTGCCCGTCGAGCACCTCCGCCGCCGTCCGCTTGTGGGGCACCGTGACGTTCCCTCCTCCGCCCTGCGCGGCCAGCGATCGCATGAGCGGTCCCACGTCGGCGGATCGGCAGCGAAGCGGAACGTAGACGGCGTCGAGCCCGAGGGCGGTAAAGGCGGCATTGTGCATCCGCGGCGAGAGCGAGTGCTCCACGGGGTCGCCGAGGATCGCGAAGACCCGCGTGGATCCGGCGATCGCCGTCATTCCCGCCTCGCGAGCCGAGTGGCGACGGCGGGCATCATGCCGGCCAGCTCCTGGTAGGTTTCCCGGTACTGCTCCAGGTCCGCCCCGAACGGATCCTTGATCTCCGCGCGGTCGCCCGTGCGCCCGGCGTACTCGCCCAGGAGATGGGCGCGGGCGCCCCCGCCCAGCTCGCGCACGCGCCCCAGGTGAGAGCGCGACATCGTGAGAATGACGTCGGCCCGTTCCACCAGCTCCCGGGTGAGCAGCCGGGCGCGGTGGGCGGAGAGGTCGAGGCCGTCCTCCAGCAGCACGAGGTAGGCTCCCTCCGAGGCCGGCGCGCCCTCCCACGCGCCGATGCCCGCGGAATCGACCTCCACGCCCTTGATGTCTTCCTGCTCGAGCGTGCGCTCGAGGAGCGCGGCCGCCATGGGAGAGCGACAGGTGTTTCCGGTGCAGACGATGAGCACTCGCGTCGTCATGGCGCGAACCGTCCGACCCGCGAGCGGAGCTCCCCCCGCGGCAGCGCGCCTTCGCGCACCAGTTTGGGCACCGGTCCCGTGCAGTCCACCAGCGTCGACGGAGGGACGTTCCCGAGCACGCCGCCGTCCAGGAGCAGCAGGGTGCCGTCGGCGGCGGCTTCGGGAAAGAGCGAGGCGACCTTCTCGACCCCGGGCGCCGGCGCCAGGCCCGGGCGGTTGGCGGAGGTCGACGTGAGCGGCTGCTCGAGGAGGTGGATGAGACGCGCCACCGCGGTGTGGGAAGTATGCCGAACCGCGATCCCCCCTTCCGGGCCCCGCAGGAGCTCCGGCAGGCGTCCTTCCCCGCCTCGAAGCACGAGGGTCAGCGGTCCGGGCCAGAACGCCGTCGCGAGCGCATCCGCGGCAGGCGGGAACACCAGCCCGGCCCGTTCCGCCATCGACCGGTCGGCAACCAGCAGGAGAAACGGCTTCCCCGGCGAGCGCCCCTTGAGCGCGGCCAGATTCGCGAGCGACTCCTCGTCGGCCGCGGACCCGAGTCCGTAGACCGTCTCCGTCGGATACGCGAGCAGGCGCCGGTGTCCCAGGTGAATCCCCACGGCCGGGGCGGCCCGCTCGGCGTCGGCCGGGGTTCTGAGCGGCAGGATCATCGCCACACGGCCGCGAGCGCCTGGGCGATCCGCAGATCGCCCTGCGTGGTGACCTTGATGTTGGTCGAGACGTCGGGCACGAGCACCACGCGCCCGCCGGTCCGCTCGACCAGCGAGGCCTCGTCAGTGCCGACGAAGCCGTCCGCGCGCGCCGCGCGGATCGCGGCCTCGAGCATGGGCCGCGGGAACCCCTGCGGGGTCTGCGCCCGCCAGAGTCCTTCGCGCTCGACGGTTCGCGCGATCCGGGGCGCGTCGTCGACTTCGCTCGGCAGCGCCTGCTTGAGGGTGTCGGCGACCGGAACCGCCGCCACGGCGCCGTGCCCCCGGCGGGTTTCGGCGATGACGGCGTCGATGACCCCCGGATCCGGAAACGGTCTGGCGCCGTCGTGCACGACGATCATCGTGGCGGCGGATCCGAGACCGGCGATGCCGGCCTCGACCGAATCCATCCGGCGGCTGCCTCCGGCGACGGCGCGGAGCCGCTCGCCGAGGAGTGGCGCCAGCCAGACGGGCGGTGCGCCGACATCTTCGGGTGGAAGAGCCACGACGACCTCGAGCACGGAGGGATGCGCGAGGAACGGTCGCAGCGCCCGCAGCAGCATCGGCGCGCCGCCGACTTCGCGATACTGCTTTGGCGGGCCGCCGCCGAACCGCCGCCCCTGCCCGGCGGCCACGACCACGACGCCCACCTCAGGCGGCAAGGCTCTTCACCAGCTCGCCGATATGGTCCACGGGGACCTGCCGGAGCCCGGGCACTTGCGGCGCCTGCCGCGCCGAGGCAAAGGCACGGCGGAAGCCGAGCCGGCCCGCCTCCGCGAGACGCCGCTCGAGCCCGCCGATGGGGCGGATCTCGCCGCCGAGCCCCACCTCGCCCACGTAGAGCGCGTCGGAGGGCGTCGCCCGGTTGTGCAGCGACGACAGCAGCGCCGCCGCCACGGCGAGGTCCGCGCCCGGTTCGCGCAGCCGGACCCCGGCCGTGACCTGCACGAACACATCGAGGGAGGCGAAGCTGGCCCCACCGCGCCGCTCGAGCACCGCCAGCAGCACCGCGAGGCGCTTCGGATCGACCCCGGTCGCCACCCGCTGCGGGGTGCCGTAACCCGACGGCGCGGCCAGCGCCTGCACCTCTACCAGCACGGGGCGCGTCCCCTCCATGAGCGCCGTGACGGCGCTTCCACTCGTGCCGTCGGCGCGGGCGGCGAGAAAAACCGCCGATGGATTCGCCACGGCCGCGAGTCCGCGGTCCGACATGGAAAAGACGCCCAGCTCGTCCACCGAGCCGAACCGGTTCTTGGTGGCTCGGAGGAGCCGGTAGTCGAGCGTGGATTCGCCCTCGAAGTAGAGCACGGTATCGACGATGTGCTCGAGCGTCTTCGGGCCGGCGATCGCGCCACCCTTCGTCACGTGGCCCACGACCAGTACGGCGGTGCCGGACTCCTTGGCGAAGCGCATCAGCCGCGCGGCGGACTCGCGAACCTGCCCGACGCTCCCCGGCGCCCCTTCGAGCGCCTCGGTGTACACCGTCTGGATCGAGTCCAGTACGAGGAGATCCGCCCGGCAGTCTCCCGCGGCCGCGAGAATCGCCTCGAGGCGCGTCTCTCCGAGCACGAGCACCTGCGCGGTCGGCTCGACCAGCCGGTCGGCGCGAAGCCGGATCTGCTCGGGACTCTCTTCCCCGCTGGCGTACAGCACCGACCGGCCGGCGGCGCGAAGCCGGGCGGCGGTCTGAAGAAGGAGCGTCGACTTCCCGATGCCGGGCTCGCCCCCGATCAGCCCGATCGAGCCCGGCACGATGCCGCCGCCGAGGACGAAGTCGAATTCCCTGATGCCCGTGGTCCAGCGGGTGAGCCGGGCGCTCTCCACCGAACCCAGCTCCTGGGGTCGGCCGCCTTCGGCGCGGCGACCGGAGCCCCGCGTCGACTTCGCGGCCGGCAGCACCACCGGCTCCTCGGCGACCGTGTTCCACGCCCCGCATCCCTCGCAGCGGCCCACCCACTTCGGATGGTCATGGCCGCATTCGGCACACCGGAAGACCGAGCGCGCCCGCGCCATCCCTACCCTTCCGGCCCTTCGCGCGCGCTGTAGCTGTCGAACCGGGTGAGCTCCCGGTGGAAGGCGAGGGTGACGTCCCCGGTCGGGCCGTTGCGGTGCTTGGCCAGCATGATTTCCGCGATCCCCCGCTTGGACTCGTCGTCGCGGTCGTAGTACTCGGGCCGGTGGATGAAGATCACCACGTCGGCGTCCTGCTCGATCGCGCCGGAGTCGCGGAGGTCGGAGAGGATCGGGCGGCGCTCGCCGCCCCGCTGCTCGGAGGCGCGCGACAGCTGCGAGAGCGCGATGATGGGGACCTCGAGCTCCCGCGCGAGGCCCTTGATGGAGCGGGAGATGTCGGAGATTTCCTGCACCCGGTTCTCGCTGTGCTCGGGGCTCCGCATCAGCTGCAGGTAGTCCACCACGATCAGGCCGACCTCGTTGTCGGCCCGCAAGCGGCGCGCCTTGGAGCGCATCTCGAGGAGCGTGAGCGCGGGGGAGTCGTCGATCCAGATGGGACACTGCTGCAGCCATCCCGCCGCCCGCGCCAGCGCGCTGAAATCCGTATCGCGGAGCATGCCGCGGCGCACCCGCTGACTGTCCACCCGGGCTTCGGCGCAGAGCAGCCGCTGCACGATGGCATCCTTCGACATCTCGAGCGAGAAGATGGCCACCCCATGCTTCCCGTGGGCCGCATTGGCCGCGACGTTGAGGACGAACGCCGTCTTGCCCATCGACGGCCGGGCCGCCACGATCACGAGCTCGGACCGCTGGAACCCCGAGGTCAGGTTGTCCAAATCCTCGAAGCCGCTGGGAACCCCGGTAACCGATTTGCCGCTCTTCTGGAGCGTTTCGATGCGCTCCATCGTCGGCCAGAGCATCTCCTTGATCCGGGTGAACCCCTCCTGTCTCCGCTCCTGGGAGATCCGGAAGATCCGTCCCTCGGCCTGGTCGAGGAGCTCGCTCGCCCCCTGGTGGCCGTCGTACGCCTCCTGAATGATCGCCGTGGACGCTTCGATCAGCCGGCGGAGGATCGCCTTGTCGCGGATGATGCGGGCGTGGTGCTCGAGGTTCGCCGCCGTGGCCACGGAGTCGACCAGCTCGGCGAGGTAATCGGCGCCGCCCACCATCTCGAGCTCGTCCCGGCGGATCAGCTCGTTGCGCAGCGTGATGTGGTCGATGACGACGCGCTGCTCGGTGAGATGCACCGCCGCCCGGAACAGCCGCCGGTGCGCGTCCCGATAGAAGAGCGAGTGATCCAGCAGCTCCGCCGCGCGCAGCGCGGCGTCCTGATCCAGCAGAATCGCCCCCAGCACCGCCTGCTCCGCCTCCGGACTCCAGGGAGCGGTGCGCAGTACCTGCTCAGCGGTCGAGAAGCTGTCGGGCGATACGGATGTCATCCCAGGTGGGCTTCTTCCAGTTCGGGTTGCGGAGGAGGGCCGCCGGGTGGTACGTCACGACCAGCGGAATGCCGCGGAAGGAATGTACTCGATTGCGCAGCTGGCCAAGGCTCTGCCGGGTGTTGAGGAGGGCCTCCGCCGCGCTCGCGCCCAGCGCCACGAGCACTCTGGGATCGACCAGCTCGATCTGGCGCTCCAGAAACGGCCAGCAGGCGGCGACTTCGTCCGGCAGCGGCTTCCGATTCTGCGGCGGCCGGCACTTGACGGCGTTCAGGATGAAGACCTCGTCGCGCTTGAGCCCGACCGCTTCGATGATCTGCGTCAGGAGCTCGCCCGCCCGGCCGACGAACGGTCTTCCCGTCTCGTCTTCCGTCTGCCCCGGTCCTTCACCCACGAACATGAGGCGCGCCTGCGGATGGCCTTCGCCCGGAACGGTGCGGGTCCTTCCCTCGCAGAGCGGACACCGCCGGCAGGCGGCGATGGCCTCGGCGACTTCCCCGAGCGTCGTCCATTGCTGCGGAGGCGCCAGCAGGTCTCGAGCGGGGGGCGGGATGTTGACGCCGGGCTCGATAGGGATCGGCGGAGCGTTCTTCTTCCAGTCGGGCGTTCGGATCGTCGTGGCGGGCGCCGCGGGCGCCGGTTCCGGCTGCGCACTGCCCGGCGGCCCGGCCGGAAGATCGCCCACGAGCAGGACTTCCTTCCCTCCAAGCTCCATCTGCATACGCAGATACCGCTCGAGCGCGTCAGCCAAGTCTCGCCTCCACGCGGTCGAGGATGGCTTCCGCAATGTCCGCCTTGCTCGCCAGCGGCAGATCCCATCGTCCTCCGTCGCGATCGAGGATCACCACCCGATTGGTGTCCACCTCGAAGCCGGCTCCCGGCTCCGTCGCGTCGTTCACGACCACCAGGTCGAGCGCTTTCCGATCCAGCTTCTGGCGGCCCTTGGCCTCGGCGTCACCGGTCTCCAGCGCAAACCCGACGATGACCGCGCCCTGCCGCCGCCGCCCGCGGGTGGACAGCAGCACGTCCTCGGTGGGCTCGAGGGTCACGGAAAAGGCGCCCTCCCGCCGCGCCCGCTTGCCGGAGGCCTTTTCCGCCGGACGGTAGTCGGCGGGCGCCGCCGCCATGATGAGCACGTCGGCTTCGGCCAACGTCTCTCCCACCGCGGCGGCCAGCTCCGCCGTCGTCTCGATCCGTCGGAGCGCCACGCCGACGGGAGGAGGCTCGGCGGAGGGCCCCGTCACGAGCACGACGTCGGCTCCGCGACGCCAGGCAGCCTCCGCCAGGCGGTATCCCATCTTGCCGCTCGAACGATTGGTGAGGACGCGCACCGGGTCGAGCTCCTCGCGCGTGGCCCCCGCAGTCACCACCACGCGCCGGCCCTGCAGCGCCCCGCCCGCCCGGAGGCGGCGCACGATGTGCTCGAAGATCACCTCCGGCTCGCTCATGCGGCCGGGGCGCTCCGACGGGCCCTCGGCGAGCGCGCCGACATCGGGACCGACGATCGTGACGCCGCGGGCTTCCAGCACGGCGAGGTTCTTCCGGGTGGGCTCGGCGGCAAACATCGCGTCGTTCATCGCCGGAGCCAGGAGGACGGGCCCCTCGCGCGCGAGCAGGATCGCGCTCAGGAGATCATCCGCCCGGCCTTCGGCCATTCGCGCGAGGACGCTGGCGGTGGCCGGAACGACGGCGACGAGGTCCGGCTCTCGCGCCAGACGGATGTGATCGAGCGCCCGGCCCCCCTCCCAGAGAGAGGTGAGGACCGGGCGCCCGGAGAGAGCTTCGAAGGTTACCGGCCGCACGAACTCGGCCGCGCTCGCCGTCAGCACCACATCCACCCGCGCGCCCGCCTCCACGAGCCGCCGCACCAGCAGGCAGCTCTTGTAGCAGGCGATCCCGCCCGACACGCCGACCAGAACGCGCCGGCCGGCGAGCACGGCTGGCTAAACCTCCGAGCGCCGGCGCCGAAGCTCGCGGAAGTTGAGGTCGCCGTGGACCAGCTTCCGCATCGCGAGGGTCGTGAGCTTCTGGGTCCGCTCGGTCTCCGCCCACTGGACCTGGCGGTCGCGGGGGAAGTCGTTCAGGTAGCGGGCAAACTTGGCAGCCACCAGAATGCTCCGGTACTTGGTTCCGGCGTGGCGCGCCGCTTCGACCGGGGTGAAGATCTCCATGGTTCGTCCGCTCCTCACGCGGGCCTGGCCCGCGATGCTCAGCCTCCGGCGAGCTCCCGCCGGAGGGTCTGGATGACCCGGTCGAGACTGGGCAGGCGCCGGGTGCGCCGCGCTTCCACGTCGAGGATCGCGGCCACCTGGGCCACCGCCTCGACCACATCGTCGTTCACCACCGCGTAGTCGTACTCGGGGGCCGCGAGCAGCTCCTCCGCCGCGATCCGGAGCCGGCGCGCGAGCGCCGAAGGGTCCTCGGTATTCCGCTCCCGGAGCCTGGCGGTCAGCTCCGCCGCCGACGGCGGGAGCACGAACACGTGGACCGAGCCGGGGAACCGCTGCCGGACCTGCCGGGCCCCCTGCACCTCGATGTCCAGCACCACGTGCTTGCCGGCCGCCAGCCCGCGCTCGACCTCCGCGAGCAGGCTGCCGTACAGGTGCCCGCCGTACTCGGCCCACTCCAGGAAGTCGCCGCGCTCCACGCGGCGCTCGAACGTGGAGCGGTCGAGAAAGTGGTACTCCCGACCGTCCCTCTCGCCGGCCCGCGGCGCGCGCGTCGTCGCCGAGATGGAGAAGGTCACGTCGTCGCGCGCTTCCAGCAGATGCCGCGCGATCGTGGACTTCCCGCCGCCCGACGGGGACGACAGCACGAGCAGGAAGGGCGCTATTCCAAGTTCTCGAGCTGTTCCCGGAATCGCTCCAGCTCCCCCTTCAGGGCGACGATCTCGTGCTGAATCGCCGCGTCGTTCGCCTTGGAACCGATCGTGTTCACTTCGCGGCCGAGCTCCTGCGCAAGGAAACCCAGCCGCTTGCCCACGGGAGCATCGTCCGCCAGCGTCGTGCGGCACGCCGCGAGGTGGGCGCCGAGGCGCACCAGCTCTTCCGTGATGTCGAGCCGCTCCGCCTGAAACGCCACCTCCTGCGCCAGCCGCTGCTCGTCCACCGGCCGGCCGTCGAGCAGCAGTCCCACCGCCGCACGAAGCCGGTCCCGCTCGCGCACCAGCCGCTCCGGGGCTCGCTCGGCCACTCGCGCCGACCCCGCTTCCAGCAGCGCCAGGCGGGCATCGAGCTCCGTCGCCAGCGCCGCACCTTCCCGGCGTCGCGCGTCGTGACAGCGCGAGACGGCCTCCGCAGCCACGGGCTCGACGTCGCGCCAGGCGATCGTCAGACTCCCCGGCTCCGCGACGCGAAACACCTCGGGCTGGCGGGAGACCAGCTCCAGCGGCACCTCGCCGCTCATCCCGAGCGCGGCCTGCAGCTCCCGAAGCCTGGCCATGGCCTCGCGCGCCCGGTCGAGGTCGAGCGTCAGCGACGCCGCGAGGGCCGGCGGCAGCACGGTCCACCTGAGCGTCACGGTGACGTGTCCCCGCTCGAACTCCCGGCGCAGACGCTCGCGGAGATCGGTCTCGAGCGCCGCCAGGTCGCCGGGCATCTTCACGGACAGATTGAAGAACCGGTGATTGACCGACCGGATCTCGACCCGGAGCGTTCCCCCGGCGACGGTCCCCTCGGCCTCGCCGAACCCGGTCATGCTGAACGGCAGACGTTCCTCGCCGGAAGCAAGCCGGGAAGATAATGGCTCAGTTGGCGAACTCCCACCTCACGCCGAACGTGCTGGCGAAGCGGGGTATCTCCAGCCGGGGAACGTAGAAGAGCCTGCTCCCCTGCAGGTTGTAGCGGTCGTAGTATGCCGTGAAGCTGCCGATCCGGAGCGCCAGGTGACCGCGGAAGAAGGTGGCGCCCCGGAGCGTCACCGCGGTGCCCGCCGAATCGGCTCCCAGTATCCCGGTGCCCCAGCTCTCCATGGTCAGCCGGAGCTTCAAGCCGAAGATCCCGCTCGGAAACGTGCGGAGGAACCGGCTCTCGATCGTGGCGTTCACGACCGAGTGGGTGGGGGGCTGTCCCTGGGGTCGGTCCCCGCGCGGCGTGCTGTACCATCCGTCGAGGACGATCCACTGACGGGGCGACACGCGTCCCGAGACGGTGATCCAGTCGGTGCGTCCGCTCCGGGCGATGAGCGCGATGCCGGGGTACTGGTCGAATGGCCGTGGCGCCCACCCGGCCGTCGAGACCCATGCCGCTTCCACCTCCGCGAACCCCGACCGCCACGCGCCGGAGATTGTGCGATCATCGAGGTCCTGGGCCGGATCCCCTTCCGTCGAATCGGTACCGGCCAGCATCGGAAACGGCACCGCACGGCCCCGCCGCCAGGTTCCACTCAGAGCGATGCCGGGGAGCGGCGAGAGACCGGCGCGGGCGGTGATCCAGCTGCTGCTCCTGCCTCCGTCGTGCTGCTGGTGTACCGCTTCGCCGGCGAGGCTCGCGTAGCGGTTCGCGATCAGCCCCGCCTGTCCGCGGATCTCGAGCGGGGTCCAGTCATTCCGCAGCCACACCTCGCCGGTGATCGCGGAGATCGTCGTGCGCCACCCCGCGATGCCGCCGAGCTGAGCGAGCGACCGCCGGTGCTTCGAGGTCGAGACGGTCGTATCGGCCACCGGCTGGCCGGCCGAGTCCACCGTCTGCTCGATGGTGAGCGACGTGTCCCGCATGATGTCGTCCGACCAGCGCGTGAAGCTCCCGATCACGTCCAGCGTGAGACCGGTTCCCGCATTCGCGCCGCCGAGCGACACCCGAGCCTGGAGATCGCGGCGCCGGCCTTTCCGGGCCCGGCTCAGAGTGTCCGCCGTCGCCCCCACGGCAACCGCCTCCTCGCGGTTGGGCGCGGCCTGGAAGTACTCCAGCTCGGCCGCGAATCGCGGAGACGCGACGTAACCGAGATGAATCCAGGCCTGGGTGTTCCGATAGTCGCCGATGCCCTGGCCGACCGCCGGCACCGACAGGTGGTCGAAGGCGAAGGCGAACCCCTGGCCACTCCCGCCCCGTTTTTCGAGGGCCCCCTGGTACCGCGCGATGTCGCCATCGCCGCTCGAGACGCCGATCCTGCTCTTCGGGGCGCGGCGGTCGTGCCGGTGGGTGAACAGAGAGACCCGCAGCAAGCCGGGAAAGCGCTCGATCTCGATCCGGTCGAAAAAGCTGAGGGGGAGCTGTGAAGGATCGACCGAGAGGCTGTCACTGCCGAGCGGCAGATAGGGCACGCCGTCGAGCAGGTATTCCACGGATGCCGCCCCGCGCCCCTGGAAGGACGGGAGCTCGGGCCGGCCGGCCCACCCTCCGCGCCAGAGGTACACGCCCGGCACCCGTGTCAGCAGGTCCGAGACGGTCTCCGCGTTCTGCCAGTCGATCGTGTCGCGGGTGAGGACGATGCGCGTGAGCGGCGTGAGCAGCGTTCCGGCGCGAGGCCGTCGGATGATCGGGACGGTTTGACGCGCTTCCTGCTGCGCCTTCAGGAACTGCCCCGTCCAGTCGGTGGTGTCGCGGGCGAGGGAATCGGCGCGGGTGGTGTCCACGACCTGCGCGGTGGCGGCGCGCGCCAGCAGAATCAGCGCAAGCGCGCCGGTCACCCCAACCCGCGTCACGACCGGGCGAGCAGGAACTCGCTGAAGAGGCGCACGCCGATGCCGGTCGGGCCCTTGACCATTCCCGGCTCCTCCCGGTCGGTATAGGCGGTCCCCGCGATGTCGAGGTGAGCCCAGGGGAAGCCGTCCGCGAACTCCCGGAGGAACCAGGCGGCGGAGATGGACCCGGCCGGGCGTCCGCCGCTGTTCTTCACGTCGGCGATCTCGGACTTGTTGAGATCGCGATACTCGTCCCACATCGGCAGCTCCCAGGCGCGCTCGTGCGCCCGCTCCCCGGCGGCCAGCAGGTCGCGCACGAGCGCCGCATCGTTGCCCATGACGCCGATCGCGCTGTGACCGAGGCCGATCGTGATCGCTCCCGTGAGCGTGGCGATGTCCACCGCGCACGCCGGCTGATACCGCCGCGCGTAGGACAGCGCGTCCGCCAGGAGCAGCCGGCCCTCCGCGTCGGTGTTCACGACCTCGATGGTCTTGCCGAAATGGCTCGTGACGACGTCGCCGGGGCGCATCGCCGTGCCGGACGGCATGTTCTCCGCCGAGGGAATGAGCCCCACGACGCGCCGGGCCGGCCGCAGCCGGCCGAGCATCTCGAACGCGCCGAGCACCGCCGCCGCGCCGGACATGTCGAACTTCATGTCCTCCATCCGGTCGGCCGGCTTGATCGAGATGCCCCCCGAGTCGAACGAGACGCCCTTCCCGATGAGCACCACCGGCGGACCGTCGGCCCCGCGGTACTCGATCGCGATGAATCGCGGCTCCTCCGCGCTGCCCTGGGCCACGGCCAGGAGCGCACCCATGCCCTCGCGCACGATGGCGTCTTTGTCGAGCACGGTGATCTCGAAGCCGTGACGCTCCGCGACCGCCTGCGCCTCCTCGGCGATACGCCGCGGCGGGCACTGGTTGCCCGGAAGGACCTGGAGCGAGCGGCAGAGCTGGTGACCCGCACCGACGGCCTCGCCGATGCGCTGGCCGCGTTCGACCGCCGCCGTCTCCGCGGGTGCGAGCAGGTCCAGGCGCTCGAACGGAGGCTTCCTGGGCTCGTCCGGCTGTCGCTTGAGCTCCGCGAAGAACCACGCACCCTGGGCCGCGCCTTCGGCCACGACCTGGCCCAGCTCCTCGGCCTTGAGCCCTGTCCGCGCCTCGTCCGCCACGAAGATCGCGGCCTCCGGAACGCCGAGCTGCCGGGCCCGCTTCGCGCCGATCGCCGCGGCGCGCCGGACCGCGGTCCGGGCGGGCTCCGTTCCCAGGCCGACCAGCAGGAGACGCGAGATCGGACCCTTCGGATACAGCAGGACCGCCTCGTCCTTCTTACCCGTGAAGTCGTTCGAGCCGTAACAGCGGGAGATGGCGCCGGCGGTGGCCGAATCGAGCGCAGCGAGCGAGGCCGGCTGGCCTCCAGGCGGCACGAGCACCACGAGAAGGGGGGAGCTGAGCGTGTCGGGAGATGTCGCGACGACTCGGCTCTCGAAGGGCATCGAGCTCCTGGATCTGGCGGTTCGCCCTGGCCCGGCGGAAAACGGAGTCGGGGAACCTAACGAGAGCCTCTGGAAAAGAGAACGACGGCCCCGGGCCGGGCGCGCGAATTGCGCGCGCCACGATGCCGGGGCCGGTTAGCTTTCCCTCAGTGCCCGGGTGGCGAAACCGGCAGACGCGCGAGACTCAAAATCTCGTGGGGGCAACCCCGTGTGGGTTCGAGTCCCACCCCGGGCACTCGCCGGTTCAGCGGTCTTCCAGGCTCCTGGGAGGCCCGAGGACTTCCCGCAGAATCACCGCCTGTCGAAGCCGCTTGAGCCTGGCGGCGGCCGCCGGATCGTTCGGGAGGACGACTTCCGTCCGGACCTTTTTGTCGAAGTCCCGATGGCCCGCCACGGTGAGCGGCCGACTGTCCTCGTCCACGAGCCGCCGGCGGCGCGCGGCTGCTGCGATGGCTTCCTCGTCCAGGTCGATCTCCACCCGCTCCCGGCGATCCGGCTCGACCTCGAGCGAGTGGACTTCGGGATCGCGCTCGAGGGACTGGACCTCCTCGATCTCCTCCGACGACTCGAGGGGCCGGCTGGCGCGCCGGCCGAGCGGTCCCCGGGAGACGGGCTCGCCCGAGGCCTCCGCGAGACGATCCTCGAACTGGCGGAGAAAGTTCTCGAGCGAGGACTTCTGGACGGGCCGGACGACCTGGGGACGCACCCGTGCCGGCCGCCGCGGCGCGGGCAGGGGGGTCTCCCCGCCGGTCTGCGGGGGCTCCGGCCGGCGGCTCCGGAACAGGAAGTTCAGGACCCCGTAGACGAAGAGCAGGAGCAGGAGCGTCGGCAGGTCCATCGGCTACGCCGGCGGGTTGCCCACGCCGAGATCGCCACCGCCCGCGATCGCCTGGCGCATGTGCGTGTCCGCCTCGACGTTGCGGTAGCGCTGATAATCCATCACGCCGAGCTGTCCGTTCCGGAACGCGTCCGCCATGGCGAGCGGGATCTGGGCCTCCGCGGCGACGAGCTTGGCCCGTTCGCGCTGGATCTCCGCCTTGTACTCCTGCTCCATCGCGACGGCGAGGGCCCGCCGCTCCTCGGCCTTGGCCTGCGCGATCCGCTTGTCCGCTTCAGCCTGATCGGTCTGCAGCTCGGCGCCGATGTTCTTCCCCACGTCGACGTCAGCGATGTCGATGGAGAGGATCTCGAACGCGGTCCCGGCATCGAGACCCTTCTGGAGCACGGTCTTCGAGATCATGTCGGGGTTCTCGAGGACCGCCTTGTGCGAGGAGGCGGAGCCGATCGTGCTCACGATCCCCTCGCCCACCCGCGCGAGAATCGTCTCCTCCCCCGCGCCGCCGACCAGGCGCTCGACGTTCGCCCGGACCGTGACCCGCGCGATCGCGAGCAGCTGGATCCCGTCCTTGGCCATCGCCGCCACCTTGGGCGTGGTGATGACCTTCGGGTTCACGCTCACCTGCACGGCCTCGAACACGTCGCGCCCGGCGAGATCGATCGCGGCCGCGCGCTTGAAGTCGAGCGTGATCCCGGCCTTGTCGGCCGAGATCAGCGCGTTGACCACGCGGTCCACGTTCCCGCCCGAGAGCAGGTGCGATTCCAGGGCGTTGATGGAGAGGTCGAGCCCGGCCTTCGACGCGGTGATCAGCGGGTCCACGATCCGGGTCGGGTTCACCTTGCGGAACCGCATCCCGAAGAGGGTCAGGAACGACACCCGGACCCCCGACGCGAACGCGCGGATCCAGAGGCCGATCGGAATGAAGCGGAAGAAGATGACGACGGCCAGGAAGCCGAGGAAGACGAGCCCGAGAAAGAGGCCTGGGGCGATGGCGTTCGGATCCATGCGCGAGCCCGGTGCGGGGGAAGTGGTGCGCCGCGCGAGAGCGGGTTAGGCCCGCTCCCGCACGACGTGACGGTAGCCCTCGGACCGCACGACCGTGACCGCGGTGCCGGCGGCGATGAAGGGACCTTCGCTCACGACGTCGAGCCGCTCCTCGTTCACGACCGCGGTGCCGGCCGGACGCAGGTCCGTCAGCGCCCGGCCTTCCTTGCCCACGAGGTCCTGGCGCGGCGCCGCCGAGATGTACCCCTCGGCGGCCTGGGTCGAGCTCTTGAGGAGAAGCCCGCCGAAGCGGGTGCTGTTGGGCAGGTGGCGGAGCCAGGCGGCGAACACCGCCGCGGTGATCACGAGGCTGCCCGCGAGAATGGCGCCGGCCTGGAGAAAGTCGCTCGCCGTCGGGGCGCTGCCCAGCAGGGCCAGGATGGTCGCCCCGCCGATCGCCGCGAGCCCGAGCAGGCCCGCCACGCCGAAGCCGGGCAGCACGAAGACCTCGAGCGCCAGGGCGACCAGCCCGAGGCCGAGGAGCAGCAGCTCCTCCCACCCCGCGAGACCGAGGATGACGTGGGAACCGAAGAAGAGGCCCAGCGAGGCCAGGGAGACCAGTCCCCCGACGCCGAACGCCCCCGACTTGATCTCGAAGATCAGCCCCAGCATGCCCAGCGACAGCAGCAGCGGCGACACCAGCGGGTTGGTGAGAAACCGCACCACGAGCTCCGCCCAGTTCGGATCGATCACCTCGACGCGTGCATCGGGCATGCCGACGGCGGCGAGCAGCGCGGGCAGGTTCGCGGCGGTGCCCTTCGCGTAGCCGTGTCGGATCGCTTCCTGGGTGGAAAGCGTCAGGAGCTGGCCGGGCGGCTTGATGCCCGGAATGTCGAGCTGCTCGTCCACCATGCCTTCGGCGATCCGCGGATCGAGGCCCTGGGACTCCGCCAGCGCGCGGAACTCCGCCCGCATCGCGCTCACGTACTTCTCGGGCGCCTTGGTGCCCTGGCCGTCCACCGGAGTGGCCGCGCCGATCACCGCGCCCTCCCGCATCCAGATTCCGCCGCCCGCGGAGAGCGCGATGAGCGCGCCGGCGCTGAACGCCCGCGGATTCACGAACGCGTACACCGGCATTTCGGCCGCGCGGACCGCGTCCGCGATGCGCTCCGCCGCATCCACCCGGCCGCCGGGAGTGTCGAGATCGAGGACCGCCGCGGCGGCGCCCCGCTCCCGGGCCTCCCGGAGCGCGCGCGCCACGAACGGGGCCAGGCCGTTCTCGATCGTGCCCGTCACGGGGATACGCACGACGGTCTGGGCGGCCGCCCCGGCGGCAGTCGCCGTCGCCAGCAGGAGCGCTCCGAGAAGGCAGCGCGCGCGATGTGCTCGCATGGGATGGAATATAGGGGCCCTGGGCGGCCGGAGCCTCCCGGAAGCCCGGGCGGGACCTCAGCCCCGCGGTGGACGCCCCGCCGGCCCGGGTCCCCCGCGCTGCTGGCGGATCTCCTGGACGCGCTGCATCAGGCGGTCCCGGAGCAGGAGATACTGCCCTCGCTGAATGGGGTTCAGAATCGCCGACAGCTCCCGCATCTCGTCGCGGAAGGTCTGCGCGTACGCGACCCGGTGCTCGGTCAGGCCGTCCACCAGGCGAGTCACGCTGTCGGGATTGGCGGCGATCCCGGGGCGGAGCTGACGCGCGAGCGCCTGACGCAGGGCGCGCTCCTCCAGTTCCATCGTCCGGCGCCTCGCGGCGATCGTCGCCATCGCCCCGCGCATCCGGGCCGACTGATCGTCCGAGAGCCCGAGCTGCTCCCGGATCTGCGCCGCGAAGCGATCCTCGACCAGGCGCCGCAGGCGCTCGGCCTGCCGCGGGTCCGGGGGCAGTGTATCCTGCGCCGCGGCCCGGAGCGGTGCCACCGACGCGAGCGTGAGAAGCACCATCGCGATCCGCATCATCCCTCCAGCGAGCGGAGGATCCGCTCGAGCTCCTGCGCGTTCAGATCGCCGAGCCGGCCCGATTCGGCGCCGACCGTATTCACCGTCGGGTCGAGCGCGTCGAGAACCGTCTGCAGCTCGGTCGAGCTCAAATCATCGAGCTCCGTGAGCACCGCGGCCGGCTGAGCGAGGCCCGGCACCGAGCGGTCGGGGCCAGGGCCGACGGCGTTCCGGCCGACCACCAGGGCCAGCGCCGCCGCCACCGGAAGCGCGGCGAGCCAGAGGGCCCGGCGGCGAATGACGGTCACCGGCGCGGGGGGCGACTGATTCATCCGCCGCAGGACCGCCCCTGCCACGCGCTCGACGTCGACCGCATCGCTGCGGCCGAGATCGATCGCCCCCCGCACCAGCCGCCATTCCAGCCCGCACTCGGCGCATTCGGCCAGGTGGGCCGATTCCTCCGGCGTCCAACGGTACCGCCCGTGGGCGGCGTCCACCATTCGTTCCGAGAGAGTGCCGCACGGCGTCATCCCATCATCTCCTTGAGCCGCTTCACCGCGTGATGGTAGTGCACTCTCGCGGCGCCCGGTGTCGTGCCGAGGGCGGCACAGATCGCGTCGTATTCGAGGCCCTGCTGCGCTCGCATCAGGAACACCTCCCTCTGGAGCCTGGGCAGCCGGCCGATTCCCTCCTCGAGCCTTCTCAACATCTCCTTCGCGCCGGCCTCCCCTTCAGGGTCGGCCCGGTCCGGGAGGTCGTGATCCTCGATCGGGAGCATCACCCGTCCCCGATCCCGCCGGAACTGATCCTTCCGGAGGTTCCCGGCGATCCGGAGAATCCAGCCCCTGAAACTCGCGTCCCCCCGCCACCCGTCGAGCCCTCTGAAGGCCCGGAAGAAGGTTTCCTGGACCAGATCCTCCACGTCCGGCCGGGCCACTCCGAGAGCGGCCAGGAATCGACCGACCGGGCCGGCATGGCGGCGGACGAGCTCGGTCGCCGCAGCCTGGTCTCCGGAACGGTAGGCAGCGACGAGCACGGAATCCGGGCGATCGGCGTCCTCGCTCATCGCGCGCATGGGTCGAACGGAGGACGAAGGAGGAAGCCGGCCGTTAACTTCCGGCGCACGAGTGGATAACGGCCCAGGCGAGGCTTTCGGGTAACCCTTTGGTCCACAAGGCGATGAGATCTCACGTTGAACGTGACATTCCAAGTCGATGACCGACCCCCGGATCCTGGCTCACCGGGGGGCGTCCGGTCAGGCGCACGAGAATACGCTCGAGGCGTTTCGCCTGGCCCGTCAACTCGGTGCGGATGGCGTCGAGCTCGACGTCCACGCCTCCGGCGACGGCCACCTGATCGTCCATCACGACTCTGGCATTCCCGGCCTGGGGGCCATCCGGGCAGCGAGTCTCGAGGCAATCCGGCAGGTCTCCCTGCCCCACGGTCAGGCTGTTCCGACGCTCGAGGAGGCACTCGAAGCCCTCTCCGGGCTCGAGGTATGGGTGGAGATCAAAACGCTCCCTCCGGAGGTCGACCCGCGGCTGGTGAGCATCCTGGAGAGCTCGCGGGACAGCTGTCGGCTCGGTGTGCACAGTTTCGACCATCGGATCGTAGCCAGGCTTGGCTCGGCGGGCTCCTGGCTCCGCCGGGGAGTGCTGTCGGCCTCCTATCCGATCGCTCCCGTGAGGGCGGTCCTGAAGGCGGGTGCCAACGCACTCTGGCAGCAATGGCATCTCATCGACGCAGACCTGGTCCGTGCTGCTCACGATGCCGGCGTCGAGGTCATCGCGTGGACGGTGAACTCAGCCGTCGATGCTCGCGGTCTCGCGGAGCTCGGTGTGGACGCGCTCTGCGGGAACTATCCCGAGCGGCTTCGTGCCAGCTAGAATACGCCCCTCGCACCAGGATGGCTCGTCTCGAAAGGAATCCCGGATGAGGTCTTTACGCTGGCTGCTTCCGGTGCTCGGGCCGGCGCTGATGCCCGGCCTGACCCCGATCGCGCGGGCCCAGGAGCCGGCCCGCATCGAATTCGAGAGCTACACCCTGCCCAACGGGCTCAAGGTCGTCCTCGCTCCCGACCGCACGACGCAGGTCGTCGCCGTGGACGTCTGGTACGACGTCGGCTCCCGGAACGAGACGCGCGGGCGCACCGGCTTCGCCCATCTCTTCGAGCACATGATGTTCCAGGGCTCAGCCAACGTGAAGAAGGCCGAGCACTTTCAGCTCGTCGAGCGGGCCGGGGGCACCATGAACGGCAGCACCGCGGAGGACCGCACGAACTACTACGAGGTCCTCCCCTCCAACCGGCTCAACCTCGGCCTCTGGCTCGAGGCGGACCGGATGCGCTCGCTCTCGATCACCGACTCGAACTTCACCAACCAGCGCGAAGCGGTGAAGGAGGAACGCCGGCTGCGGGTGGACAACCAGCCGTACACGAGCTCGATCTTCGAAGGTATCTACGCGCTCGCCGACAGCGCGACCTGCTTTCCCTACGCGCATTCGATCATCGGCTCGATGGACGACCTCAACGCGGCGAAAACCGCCGACGTGAAGACCTTCTTCGATCTCTACTACGCGCCGAACAACGCGACGCTCACGGTGGTGGGAGACTTCGACCCCGTCGCGACGAAGGCGCTCATCGCCCGGTACTTCGGGAGCATTCCCCGGGCGCCGAATCCCCCGCCCGTCGAGTGCCAGGCGCGGATGAACAGCGGCGCGATCCGCCGGAGCTGGCCCGACTCCAAGGCGAACCTTCCCGGGGTGGTCCTGGCCTACCGCCTTCCGGAGGCGCGTCACGCCGACACGCCAGCCCTGGAGCTACTGACGACCATCCTCGGACAGGGGGAAAGCTCGCGCATCAACCGGGCTGTGGTCCGCGACAAGCGGCTGGCGCAGTTCTCCATCACCTTCTCCAATCCCGCGTCTCCGCGCCGCGGGCCGGGAGCGCTGCTCACCCTCGCCGTGGCGAATCAGGGCGTCTCGGCGGATTCGCTCGAGGCCGGCCTCGCCGCGGAGTTCGCTCGGGCGGTGGCGGAAGGGGTCACGCCCGCGGAGCTCACGAAAGCCAAGAACGCCTACCGCACCCAGCTCATCACCCAGCAGCAGCAGGCGCTGTACAAGGCGGAGGCGCTCCAGAGCGCGAGCCTCTTCCTCGGCGATCCGAACGCCGTGAACACCAACTGGCAGCGGTATCTCGCCGTCAGCGCCGACGACATCAGGAGGGTGGCGGCGGCGTATCTGAAGCCGGACAACTCGCTGGTGCTGCTGATCACGCCGGGAGCGACCCCATGAAGACGGACCGACGCATCCGCGGACCGCTCCGCAGGAACGTCCGTGTCGCCGTGAGCGCGCTGTGCCTGGCCGCCGCCGTTGCGATCCCGGCGGCGGGGCAGGACTACCCCAAGACGCCTCCGCCCCCGGGCCCCCTGTCCCCCGCCCCGTTTCCGCCGTTCCAGGAAGCCGTGCTGCCGAACGGGGTGCGCCTCCTGGTCGTCGAAAGCCACAAGCAGCCGGTCGTGTCGCTCTCGCTCTCGTTCGCGGCCGGCGCCGTGCACGACCCGCGCGGCAAGGAAGGGCTCGCCGACATGGTGGCGGGGCTCCTCACGAAGGGCGCCGGCCGCCGGAGCGCCGAGCAGATCGCCGAGGCGATCGAGGGCGCGGGTGGATCCCTGAGCGCGGGAGCCGGCAGCGACTTCCTGAGTGTGAGCTCCACGGTGCTCTCGACGGCGCTGCCGCTGGCCTTCTCTCTGCTGGCCGACGTCGTGGTGCGTCCGACCTTCCCCGAGAAGGAGATCGAGCTCCTCCGCACCCAGACGCTCTCGGGGCTCCAGGTGGCCCTCACCCAGCCGGACGCGATCGCGAACCGCGCCTTCCGGCAGGCGCTCTACGGCAGCCATCCGTACGCGCGGAGCGCGCTCCCCGCGAGCGTGCGGAGCATGACCCGCGCCGACATCGTCGCGTTCCACCGCGCGCGGATCCGGCCCGGCGGCGCGCTGCTCGTCCTCGCCGGCGACGTGACCCTGGCCCAGGCCCGCCGGCTCGCCCTGCAGGCGTTGCAGGGATGGCTCGGGGCGCCGCCCGCCGCCGCTCCGGCGCGCTCGCCCGCGACCCGAACCGGCCCGAGTCTCCTCCTGGTGCACCGGCCGGGATCGGTGCAGTCCAACATCCTGATCGGCAACCTCACCTGGTCTCCCACCGACCCGAGGCATTACGCCGCCACGGTGGCGAACAAGGTGCTCGGCGGCGGCGCCGACGCGAGGCTCTTCCTGATCCTCCGGGAGCAGAAGAGCTGGACCTACGGCGCGTACTCCGACCTGGTCCGGCGGCGCGGGACCGGGTTCTTCGTGGCCAACGCGGAAGTGCGGACCGAAGTGACCGACTCGGCGCTGCGGGAAATGCTGGCCCAGCTCCGCCGCATCGGCACGGAGACGATTCCGCAGGAGGAGTTCGAGGCGGCGAAGGGCTCGCTCGTGGGCAGTTACCCTCTCTCCATCGAGACGGCCGAGCAGGTGGCCGGCGCCGTGGCCAACGCCACCCTCTACGGGCTCCCGAAGGACTACGTCCAGACGTACCGTGTCCGCCTGGGCGACGTGGCGCCGACGGCGGCCCAGGCCGCGGCCAGAGCCGCGATCCGGCCCGAGAGCGCCGTCATCGTCGTCGTCGGCGACGGCCAGAAGATCCACGATCGGATCCAGGATCTCGCGCCGACCCGCATCGTCGACCCCGAGGGCAAGGTGCTCACCGCGGAGGATCTCAACCCGAAGGCGGTCTCCCTGGATCTCGACCTCGCCGCCCTCGCGCCGCGTCGCGACAGCTTCGTGATCGCCGTGCAGGGTACGCCCTATGGCTGGCAGCGCGGGGTGCTGGAGAAGACCGCGGACGGCTTCCGCTATACGGAAGACACCCGCATCACCGGCTTCGTGGAGCAGACGACCACGCTCGAGCTCGACGCCCAGGCCGGCATGCGCAGCGTCCGGCAGAGCGGTACCGTGCAGGGTCAGAAGGCGAGCGTGGACGTGGTCTACTCGGGCGGGCGCGCGAAAGGCTCGGCGCAGACCCCCGAGGCGGCGGGCGTCAAGTCGGTGACCATCGACACCGCGCTCGCTCCCGGCACCCTCGACGACAACGCCATCCAGGCTCTGGTGCCCGCGCTGCGCTGGCAGTCGGGCGGGCGCTGGACCTTCAACGTGCTGAGCGCCGGTCAGGGAGAGATCAAGCCCTGGACCCTCACAGTGACCGGCACCGAGAGCGTCAAGATCGGCGGCAAGGACGTGGAGGCGTTCCGGGCCGAGCTGGCGGGGGCGACGCCGCTCACGCTGTGGGTCTCGACGGCAAAGCCCCACCTGCTGCTCAAAGTCGCGCCGGCCGGCGCGCCGCTCGAATTCATCCGGGCCAACTAGGCCCGGCCAACCCGTTTTCCCGGGAGCAACGCATGCATCGCTGCATTGCCGTCGGCGCATTCGTCCTCGCCGCTTCCTGCGCCGGCTCGGGTGCACAAGCCCCGCCGTCGGCCGCGCCGGCGCCTGACAGCGCGGGCCGCGCCGGCCCGCAGGCAGGCCAGACATTCACGGACACCCTGAGCTTCGACCGCCCGCAGTATCCGTCGACCTACCAGCGGCGATCCAATCCGGCGGTGCTCATCAGAAACGCCACGATTCTCACCGCGGCCGGCGCCGAGATTCGCGGGGGCTCGGTCCTCTTCCGGGACGGGAAGATCGCGGCGGTCGGCACGGCGGTAGAGGCACCGCCCGACGCGCTGGTCATCGACGGCAGCGGAAAGTTCGTGACGCCGGGCATCATCGACACCCACAGCCACCTGGGCGTGTACGCCGCGCCGGGAACGTTCGGGGAGAACGACGGCAACGAAGCCACCAATCCCAACACGGCGGAAGTCTGGGCGGAGCACTCGATCTGGCCGCAGGATCCCCAGATCCCGCTCGCCATCGCGGGGGGCGTCACCGTGATGCAGGTGCTCCCGGGCTCCGCCAACCTCATCGGCGGCCGCTCGGCCACGGTGCGGCTGGTGCCGGCGCGCACGGTGCAGGAGATGAAGTTTCCCGACGCGCCCTACGGCGTGAAGATGGCCTGCGGCGAGAACCCGAAGCGGGTGTACCAGAATCGCGGCCCCTCGACCCGCATGGGCAACATGGCCGGGTATCGCGCCGCCTTCATCCAGGCCGAGCAGTACCGGCAGCGCTGGGACAAGTGGCGCAAAGACCGGAAGGGGGATCCTCCCGCGCGGGACCTCCGCCTGGAGACGCTGGCCGGGGTCCTCCGCGGCGAGATCTACGTCCAGAATCACTGCTATCGCGGCGACGAGATGGCGCAGATGCTCGATCTCGCCCGCGAGTTCGGGTTCACCATCCGCTCGTTCCATCACGGCATCGAGTCGTACAAGGTCGCCGACCTGCTCGCGAAGGCCGGCACCGCGGCCTCGGTCTGGTCCGACTGGGGCGGATTCAAGATGGAAGCGTTCGACCAGATCCTCGAGAACCTCGCGCTGCTCACGCAGGCCGGCGCCCGGGCCATCCTGCACACCGACAGCCCCGACGGCATCCAGCGCATGAATCAGGACATGGCCAAGGCCTACTACGCCGGCCTGCGCTCCGGGATCACGCTCTCCCGCGATCAGGCGATCAAATGGATCACCGCCAATCCCGCGTGGGCGCTCGGCATCGACCGCTGGACGGGCACGCTCGAGGTGGGCAAGATGGCCGACGTCGTCCTCTGGACCGCCGACCCCTTCTCGGTCTACGCCAAGACGGAGAAGGTCTGGAATGAAGGTTGGCTGGCCTTCGACCGCCTCGATCCCAAGAAGCTGTATTGGACCGACTTCAATCTGGGCCAGACGGCTCCGGGGGTGGGCCGATGAGAAACCGACAATCGGAGCTTCGGGCAGCCCGGCGGAGCATTCTTCGAGCGCTCCTGCGTTCCGGAGCGACTCTGCCGGTCGCGATCGGCGTGACGCCGCTGCCCGTGCCGGGCGCGGCGATCCGGAATCTCGAGGCCCAGACGATCGCCATCACCGGCGCGACCGTCTACCCGGTCAGCGGGCCGAAGATCGAGAACGGCACGGTGGTGATCCGCGACGGGCGCATCGCCGCTGTCGGCGCCGGGCTCGCCGCCCCCGCGGGCGCGACGGTCGTCGACGGACGCGGCAAGTGGGTGACTCCGGGACTCATTCACACCAACGCGAACGCCGGCCTCGGAGTGGCCGGACTCGGCGGGTTCGGCGAGAGCTCGGTCCAGGGAGAGGTGAACCCCTCGTTCACTCCCGTCGAGGGCTTCGACCCCGCGGCGATCACGATTCCGGTGGCCCGCACCGGCGGCGTCACCACCGCGGTGCTCGCGCCGAACGGGCCGTTCCTTCCGGGTCAGGCGTTTGCCGTGGACTACGAGGGCTCGACGCTCGACGCCATGGTCGTGCGGCGGGGAGTGGCGCTCGTCCTCGATCTGTCCGCCGGGGCTCGGCAGGCGGGCGGAGGCAGCCGGGCGGGAACGCTCGCCCGGGTGCGACGCCTCTTCGACGATGCGCTCGAGTACGCCCGGCGACGCGGCGACTATCAGCGGGCGCAGATGCAGCAGCTCTCCGCGCCCGGCCGGGAGCTCGAGGCGCTGCTGCCGGCCTTGCGGGCACAGATGCCGGTCGCCGCCGTGGCCAACCGCCGGATGGACATCGAGAACGCGCTCCGGCTCAAGAACGAGTACAAGCTGAACCTCCTGCTGGTCGGCGCCGTCGAAGGGTGGCAGGTCGCCAGGGAGATCGCGCAGGCAGGGGTGACCGTACTGCTCGAGCCGATGCGCGACATCCCCGACTTCGACGGACTCGGCGCCCGGCTCGACAACGCCACCCTCCTCCGCGAAGCGGGGGTGAGCGTGATCATCGCGCAGGGTGACGCCGGCGGCGAGCGGAACCTGCGCTATGCAGCCGGGAATGCGGTCCGGAACGGGATGAGCTGGGAGGACGCCCTGCGCTCCATCACGAGCCTTCCCGCCGCCGCGTTCGGCCTTCGCGACTACGGGACGCTGGAGGCCGGGAAGATCGCCAACGTGGTTGTCTGGTCGGGCGATCCGTTCGATTTCGCGAGCGTGGCCGAGAAGGTCTACGTCCGGGGAAAGGAAACGTCCCTGAGGACGCGGGAGCACGACCTCAGGGACCGCTATAAGAAACTGCCCCCGCCCTAGTGGGCGGGCGGCTCCGGTTTGGCTTCGGAGACGACCTCGGCCTCGGCAGTCTCGGCGGCGGGAGCGGGCTGCTCGTCTACCCGAACCGTCTCCCCCGCCACTTCGTCGAGCTCACGATCGATCTTGGCGATCTGGGCGGCGATGTCGTCCATCCTGGCGAAGAGGGCGTCCAGCTCCGCCTGGTTGACCTCCGCTCCGCGCTCTTTCTTGTACACGAGCATGCCCAGCTTGTAGGCCGCCTTGCTGCGAAGTCCGACGAGGCGGCTCCGCTCCAGGTGCAGCTTGCTGGACTCGAGCGCGCTCCGAACCCGGTCGCCGATCTGGTCGAGCTCGGCGTTCAGACGATCGAAGAGTCCCGACATGCTTCCTCCCCCTGCAAAGGTCTCTGATCGGACGGAGCGGGCCGCCGCGAGGTTTCACGAAGGCCGGTTCCCGGAACACGCAGGGGCCCCGCTGGCGAGGCCCCCGTCGGCTGCTGCACGTCCACCCCTGCCGTCAGGACGGGTAGACGGAAACCTTCTGACGGCCCTTGTCCTTCCACTCGAACCGCACCACGCCATCCACCAGCGCGAAGAGCGTGTCGTCGTTGGCGCGGCGGACGTTCCGGCCCGCATGAAACCGGGTGCCGCGCTGCCGCACGAGGATGTTGCCCGCCAGCACCTGCTCGCCGCCGTACTTCTTCACGCCGAGAAACTGGGGATTGCTGGTTCGGCCGTTCTTGGAGGAGCCGACACCCTTCTTGTGTGCCATGGTCTCACCCGACCTTCACGTCGGTGATGCGGACCTCGGTAAAATGCTGCCGATGGCCCGTCGTCCGACGGTAGTTCTTGCGGCGCTTGAACCGGAAGACGCGGATCTTCTCGCCCTTCACCGCCCCGAGGACCTCGGCGCGGACACGCGCGCCCTTGATGACCGGATTGCCCGCCGTGACCTTGTCGCCGTCGGAGGCCAGCAGGACCTCGTCGAACGTCACGGTCGTGCCGGGCTCCGCGTCCATGAGCGGCAGACGAAGGGTCTGACCCTTCTCCGCCCTGAACTGCTTCCCGAGCGCCCGGAAGATGGCGTACATGATCCGATCCCGATCCGAAATGAGCCCGTAAGTCTAAACGGGGCTGGCGCTTGAGGCAAGAGGACGCCCCAGGGGCCGTCCGACACGCTGCCGAGACGTCTCAGGCCACCGCGTACTGCTCCGTGACGTCCCGGCCCGCCGGGCGGCTCATCAGCCGAAACTCGTCCAGGTGCATCATCGGGTCGTCGCGGACCTCGAGCTCGATCCCGCTTCCGCGGGCGATCTGGGCCAGGAGCTTGGGCTCCTCCTCGAGCAGGTACAGGGCCACCTCCGGGTGCAGCCGGACGGAGAGGGCCTTTTCCCGGCGCTCGTGGGCCACGCGCCGGAGCGACCGCTCGAGGCGCCGGGTGACGACCTCCGGCCGGAGCACCCGGCCCGAGCCGGAGCAGGTCGGACAATCCGTCGTGACCGTAGCGTAGAGCGACGGGCGAATCCGCTGCCGGGTCATCTCGATGAGCCCCAGGTCCGAGACCGCCAGGGTCTTGGTTCGGGCCCGATCGCGCCCCAAGTGCATCCGGAGCTCCTGCAGGACGCGGTCGCGGTTGGCTCGCGTCTCCATGTCGATGAAGTCGCACACGATGATCCCGCCCAGATCCCGGAGCCGGAGCTGCCTGGCGACTTCGCGGGCGGCCTCCAGATTCGTCCGGAGAATGGTCTTCTCCGGATCCTTCTTCCCCGTGTATCGGCCGGTGTTCACGTCGATCGAGACCAGCGCCTCGGTCGGCTGGATCACGAGGGAGCCGCCGGTGGGGAGATCGACCCTGGCCTTGAAGAGGTTCTTGATCTCGCTCTCGATGTCCCACTTGTCGAAGAGCGGCAGCGCCTCGTTGTACTGGTGCACCCGGCTCATCAATTCCGGATCCACCTGCTCGACGTACTGCTCGACCTCGTGAAAGGTCTCCTTCGAGTCCACCCAGAGCGCGTCGACCTTGTCGCTGAACACGTCGCGCATGAGACCCCGGGTGAGCGACGCCTCCCGCTGGAGCAGCGCGGGCGCCCGGCGCACGTAGAGCTGCTTGCGCTTGATCTTCCGCCACTGAATGAGGAGGGACTCGATCTCCCGCTTGAAGTGTTCCTCGGTGACGCCTTCGGCGACCGTGCGGACGATCATCCCGCCCGCATCGGAAGGGAGCAGACGGGAGACGATCTCGCGCAGCCGCGCCCGCTGCTCCCGGCTCTCGATCTTGCGGCTCACGCCGACCCGGGACGCGTACGGCATGTAGACGAGGAAGCGCCCGGGAAGCGAGATCTGCGCCGTCACCCGGCAGCCCTTCGTGCCGATCGGCTCTTTGGTGACCTGGACCGGGAGCGTTTGCCCTTTCTTCAGGACCTCGCCGACATCGGGAAGCTGGCGCCGTGACGAGACCTCCCGTTGGCGCGGCTCGGTCCGGCCGTTGGCGTCCCCCCGCCGCGATTGCCGCCGCTCGACCCCGTTGGGAGGGCCTGCCTGCTGAGCCGCTTCGGGGTCGTCCGGTTGCTCGCCCGCCTCGTCCCGCTCTCCGGGCTCCTCGTCCTCCTCGGGCTCGAGAAGGTCGGACGCGTGGAGGAAGGCGCTCTTCTCGTGGCCGATGTCCACGAAGGCCGCCTGGATGCCGGGGAGGACCGCCTCGACGCGGCCCAGATAGATGTCACCGACCATCCGCCGATGGTCGGCGCGGTCAACCAGCAGCTCGACGAGCCGGTCGTCCTCGAGGATGGCCACGCGGGTTTCCCGCTGGCCATGGTTGATGAGAATCTCGCGCTTCACGCGACGCGTCCTTCGTCCACTCCCGCGGGAGGCCGGTTCGCCACCGGCCGTCCGGCGCGGGACCGGACCCCCTGAGGTTGTCGAACGCGCCCTCGCGCCACGCTCCGCCCCGGGGAGGTCCTCCCGCCGCCGGCCTGGTCCCCGCCCCGAGCCTGGATTCCGGGGCGCCAGCTGCCGGCCGCTTCGGGCCGGAACCTGCCGCCTCCGTCAGAGCTCGAGGGCTGTGATCGAACGGGGAGAGCTGCCGGGCGCGCGGGTCCACGGGGGTGCGGGACACCGGGCCGATGAATGTTTGCCAACCGAATGCGGCGGCGAGACGTCGCGCCAACCGGCGCGCCATCCACCCGAACCCCGTGATCGTGGCTCGAAGCCGCATGAAGGGAAGGTAAGCAGCCGCCGGGTGTTGCGGGTAGGGCGAACGCCCTCAGCCGTCGACGACGGCTCCCAGAATCTGCCGGGCGATGACGAGACGCTGGATCTCGCTCGTCCCCTCGCCGATCTCGCAGACCTTGGCGTCGCGCATCATCCGCTCTACCGGGTACTCCGCCGTATAGCCGTACCCCCCGAAGACCTGCACGGCCCGCGTGGTCGCCCGCATGGCGAGCTCCGAGCAGAAGAGTTTGGCCATGGCCGCTTCCTTCTTGTGGGGCCGTCCCTTCTGCTTGAGCAGCGCCGCGTGGTAGAGGAGGTGGGAACCGGCCTCGATCTCGGTCGCCATGTCGGCCAGCTGGAACGACACGCCCTGGAAGCTCCCGATGAAGCGACCGAACTGCTTGCGGGTCCCGGCATAGGCCAGGGCCGCCTCGTAGGCGCCCTCGGCGATCCCGAGCGACAGCGCCGCGATGCCGATGCGCCCCGCGTCCAGGGTCTTCAGGAAATTGACGAAGCCCTCGCCGCGGGCACCGAGCATGTTCTCGCGCGGGACGACGGCGTCGCGGAAATGGAGCTCGCGGGTGTCGCTCGCCCGCCAGCCCATCTTCTCTTCCTTTCGTCCCGAGCTCACGCCCGCGATTTTGGGGAGCTCCTCGACGTGACCGATGCCGAGCTCCCGGCATCGCTCCAGGTCACAGGTGTCCTTGGTCACGATGAAGCTCGTGATGCCCCGGTGACCGGGCCCGCCATCGGTGCGCGCGGTGACCGAGAAGATCTCTCCCACCCCCGCGTGGGTGATGAGGCTCTTGGAGCCGTTGAGGACGAAGTGGTCCCCCTTGTCCTCGGCGACCGTCGCCGTCCCTCCCGCGTCGCTGCCGGCACCCGGCTCGGTAAGACCGAAGCCGCCCATCACCCGGCCGGCGGCGAGCAGCGGGACATACCGCCGGCGCTGATCCTCGGTGCCGAACTCGAAGATCGGCGAGGTGCCGAGATTCGTGTGCGCGCTGATGGTGAGCGCGTGCGAGGCGTCGACCTTGGCCATCTCGTGGATGGTGATGTAGTAGGAGAGCTGGTCCATACCGGCGCCGCCGTGCTCCTCGGGCCACGGGACGCCGAGGAGGCCGAGCTCGCCCATCCTGCGGATGTTCTCCCACGGGAACGCCTCGGTGCGATCCAGCTCTCGCGCGATGGGCGCAACACGCTCCCGGGCGAACTCGCGAACCATCTCGCGCACCTGATGATGGTGCTCGGTGAAATAGAGGCATTCGTCCATGGCGGGGAGAATAATACCGGGTGGGTCCGATCGCCCCGGCGCGCTCTGGGAAGCGCGGCGTGCGCCGTCAGCGTCCCGTGTCGGCGGCCGGCCGCGCGAGGCGGACGAGCGAGTCCATCAGGATCCGGAGGCGCCGGGTGTCCGGCGGCTGCGCGGTGGAATCCGCGAGAAGATTCCGGAGGGCGAAGGAATCCCGCTCGACGGAGTAGAGCTCCTCATTGCCGTTCCAGAGCCTCACGAACTGCAGCCCTCCGTCCTGCACGCTCAGCGTCCAGCGCGTTTCGCGTCCCGGCTGGACGGCGGCGAACGCGGGCGAGCGGGCGGCGGAGTCGCCCCGGAGGACCGTCGGCACGAGGCTCGTGCCGGGCAACGTCTCCGGAGCGCGCACGCCGGCCAGGTCGAAGATGGTGGCCCCCAGATCGCGCAGGGACACCGTCGCCCCGACGACGCCGCCCGCGGGCAGGCGCCCGGGCGCGCGAATCAGCAGGGGCACGCGCGTGACGGCCGGATACAGGTCGGTGCCGTGCCGGAAGCGGTCTCCTTCTCCCAGAGCCTCGCCGTGGTCGCCGACGACGACGACGATGGTCCGGTCCAGCCGGCCGCTCGCGCGCAGGGCTTCGAAGAGCCTGCCCAGCTCGGCGTCGAGGTAGGCCAGCGCTCCATCGTAGGCGTTGAGCTGCGCCTGCCGCTGGGTGGGCGTCATCGCCTTGCGGAAGCGGTCCGGGAGAGACACATCGCGATGGGAGTAGTCGGTGCGGGGATGGGGAACAGGGTGGCCCCGGCCGAAGCGGCGATCGAACGGCGGCGGAGGCAGGTACGGTTCGTGCGCGTCGTTGAAGTTGAGAAAGGCGAACACCGGCCGTTCGCCGGCCCGCGGAAGCCAGTCCAGGAAGCGGCGCCGAACGGTCGCTGCGCGGACGCGCGGGATCTGATCGAAGTTGCCCAGGAGCTCGCGCACCCGCCGGCGGTCGAGCGCGCGGCGCACCAGTGCGCCGTGCACGAGCGCTTCCTGCCAGCTCAGCGGATAGACGTCGTACCGGAAGAATCCGCGGGACAGGCCGGTATTCGGCGCGGCATAGTACTGATTCGCCACGAACGCGGCGGGGACGTAGCCCTTCGCGGCGAACATCTCGGCCAGCAACGGATATCTCTCGTCCAGACCCACGAACCATCCCACGCCCAGCTCCGGCACCTGCCGGCCGGTAAAGACCGCTGCGTGCGACGGGAGTGTCCACGACGACGGGGCGATCGCCTGGTCGAAGCGCACCGCGTCGCGCCCGAACGCCTCCAGGGCCGGCGAGGTCGGCCGTCCGTAGCCGTATACGCTCAGGTTGTGCGCGCGGACGGTGTCGAGAAAGAGCAGCAGCACACTCGGTGCGCCCGGGGGAGCGTCGGGAAGCCGCGCGATGCGGACGCGCTCCCGAATCGCCAGCGTGAGCGGCACGCCGACGGCGAAGACGATCAGGGCGACCACGAGCCCGGGCAACGAGCGCCGGACCATCCGGTCCACTCGCTCCGGATTGCGGACGGCGAGCTGCGTGAGCCTGGCGCCGATGCCCGCCGCCAGCAGGAACGCGGCCTTGCCGCTGGTCCAGTGCTGCGCGAGGAAGACGGCGAGGGCGCCGGCCGTGAAGAGCGCAAACACTGCCGCGATCCGGAGCGGACGCCATTTCAGGAGCCCGACGACAGCCGCGGCGGCGAGACCTATGGTGAGAATGACGGCGGTATCGGAGAGCGGAGTGAGCCAGAGCGCGTGTGGTCCCAGACGCAGCCAGTTGCCCAGGAACAGGTGACGCCCGCCGGCGACGAGCAGGTCGCCGAATCCGGCGACGAGCCCGCACCAGGCGGCAAGCGGCAGCAGCCGCGGCCCGGACCGGGCGGCTTCAGCGACGGCCGGTGAGCCGGGTGACGACACGACCAATGAACCCGAACATGGCGCGGAAGGCTCCCACCGTCTTGTGCCAGAACATCACCGCGATTCCGGCGATGGCGGCCGCGGCCGAGGCCAGCGGCATGGCCGCATCGGGCGATAGATACATGGGATGCTCCTGGAGAATGTAGCGGGGCCGGCCCTCGTTCACCGGTCCCGCTGTCGCGTCGGCGCAGCGGCAGGCACCCTACTCGAGGCGGCCCGGCGTGGCCTAAACGCTTCTACGACGCGTGGAACGGTGATGAGGGTGCAGCCCCGGGACGGGGTGCGGCAAACCTCACGCCAGAACGCCGGGGTCTCGAAGCGCCCGCAGAATCGTCGCGGAGAAGGCGGCTGCCACGACGGGACCAACGCCGGGCACGACGGCCAGCTCGCGCTCGGTTTCGGGAGGATGCGCCGCGAGCCGGCGGAGCGTCCGGGGATCGAGGAGGGACCCGCCCCAGAGAGCGCGCGCGGGCGCGAGGGCGAGTCGGAGGCGCCTCAACCGGGCATCGGCGCCGGGGCTCGGCAGCCGGGCCGGTGGGGCGCGCCCACAGACCTCGCACCCCGCGCACCGGAGCAGGCGCTCGCCGAAGTACCCGAGCAGCGCCCGGCGTCTGCACCCGTGTCCCTCGGCGTAGCGCTCGAGGATGAGAAGGCGTTCGCGGGCATCGCGGCGCCGCCGGCGCACCGCCGTCCAGTCCACCGGTCCACGCTCGGGGTGGAGCTCCACCCGGAGGCGCTGGATCGACGCATGCAAATTCCGGGGCACGCAGGAGAAGTCCCGCTCGCCCCGCCATACCGCTTCGGTCAGACCCTGGTCCGGAAAGGTCACCTCGAGCTGGCGGAGCGGGACGGCGATATCGCCGCGGCGGTACAGCAGCACGCAGCGGGCGTGACCGCCGTCGCGGCCGGCCCGGCCCGCTTCCTGGTAATACGCCTCCGGCGTCGCCGGCAGCGACCAGTGGACGACGAGCCGGACGTTGGGTTTATCGATGCCCATCCCGAACGCGCAGGTCGCGACCACCACACCGATCTCATCGGCCAGAAACAGGCGCAGCGTTTCCCGGCGCGTCGCGGCGTCGAGGCCGGCGTGGTACGGCCGAGCACGATGACCGGCCTCGCCGAGGATCCGGGCCAGCTCTTCCGTCAGGCCGCGGGTCGGCGCATACACGATCGCGAGCCCGGCCTCCCGGCGCAACAGCCCGAGCAGCGCACCGAATCGATCGCCTTCCGACGCGACGCGAACCACGCCGAGCCAGAGATTCGGACGGTCGAATGACCCGACGACGGTGCTCAGTCGTCTTCCGCGGCCAAGACCCAGACTCTCGACGATATCCCGGCGTACGGCGGGCGTGGCGCTTCCGGTAAGGGCCAGAGCGGCAGGCCGGCCCAGCCGTTGCCGAGTCCGCCGCAGGAGGCGGTACGCCGGGCGGAAGTCGTGCCCCCATTCGCTGATGCAGTGCGCCTCGTCGACGACGAAGAGCGCCGGCGCGAGCGCGCGCTCCGCAAGGCCCTCGGCGAGCCGGCGGAGCCGTTCGGGCGAGACGTAGAGAATCCGGATTCCTCCGGCGGCGAGGGCCGAGAGGACCCGGCGCTGCTCGGCGTTCGAGAGCGCGCTGTTGAGCGCCGCGGCGGGGAGCCCTCGAGCACGCGCCGCGCCGACCTGGTCCTGCATGAGGGAGATGAGGGGGGAGACGACCAGC
>JBOHSH010000134.1:0-17415 GCA_050733195.1 Gemmatimonadales bacterium | reverse complement strand
GCGCGCTGGAGCGCGCGCGCGCCGGGCACACTCCCTACGACTTCACGATGGACTACACCGATCCGTCGCGGCTGTTCTGCTCGGAGGTGGCGTCGTCCGTCTACCGCGAGCTGGGTGTGACGCTCTGGACCGGGCTCTCGACGATTTCGGCGCCGGGGCTTCGCCGCTGGCTCTGGTCGTTCGGGGTCCGGCAGTTCGAGACCCAGGAGCCTTCGGACCTCGAGTACGACCCGGCCCTGGTCGTGGTGGCGGAGTGGCGCGAGCCGGCGGCGCTCCTGGCCGATCACATCGACAACGCCGTCACCGATGTGATGCTCGAGCGCGCCGACAGCGGCGAGGCGCTGGCCTACGACTGGTGGCGGCTGCCGGTGGCGCGCGTGCTGCGGGCGTACGGCTGGCTCAGCCGGAGGATGGGCGGCGAAGGCCCGATTCCGGAGGGGATGTCGGCCGAGGCGGCCCTGCGGACGCGCACCTTCGTCACCCGCCACCGTGAGCTCGCCGCCCGCGTGAGAGGGCAGGCTGCGGCGCACGCGGCGGAGCGCGGCTATCCGCCGCCGTACTGGACGCTGGTCGATCTGGCCCGGGACGCCGCCTCCCGATGAGCGACCCCGCGCTGACGCTCGGCCTCCGCGACTTTCAGGAAGCCCGCGCCCGCATCGCAGAGCACATCAAGCGCACCCCGCTCCTCACGTCGCGCCAGCTCTCCGAGCGGACGGGCCACGACGTCCGCCTGAAGGCGGAGATGTTCCAGCGCGTCGGCTCGTACAAGATCCGCGGGCCGCTCAACAAGTTCGCCCTCATGTCGGAGGAGGAGAAACGCCGCGGCGTCGTCTGCTCGTCGGCCGGGAATCACGCGCAGGGCGTCGCCCTGGCGGCGCGGATCCACGGCATTCGGGCGGTCGTCTGCATGGCGGCGAACGCCACGCGCTCGAAGGTGGCGGCTACCCGGGGCTACGGCGCCGAGGTCGTCCTCCACGGGAGCATCTGGGACGAGGCCAACGAGAAGGCCCGCGAGCTGGTTCGCACCGAGGGCCTCGCCTACGTCCATCCCTTCGACGACGCCGAGCTGATCGCGGGGCAGGGCACGCTCGGCCTCGAGATCGTGGAGGACTGGCCCGGGGTCGACGCGGTCGTCGTCCCGATCGGCGGCGGCGGCCTCATCTCGGGCGTGTCCATGGCGGTGAAGAGCCATAACCCGCGCATCCGGGTCATCGGGGTGGAGTCGTCGGACGGCCCCGCGATGCAGCGGAGCGTGGCGTCGGGCCGGCTGGAGACCATCGATTGCCGTACCGTGATCGACGGACTCCGCGTCCAGCGGGTCGGTGAGCTGACGTTCTCCGTGGTGCAGCGATTCGTCGACGAGATCGTGACCCTGCCCGATGCCGAGATCTTCGAGGCGATGCTGTGGGTGATGGAGCGGTGCAAGCTGGTGGTCGAGGGCGCTGCCGCCGCGCCGGTGGCCGCCCTGCTGGCCGGGCTCGTCCGGTTGCCGCCCGGGTCCCGAGTCGCCGCCGTGCTGTCCGGCGGCAACGCGAACCTGGATCAGCTCCACGGCCTCCGCTGGAACTGACGGCCGCCGGTCCCGGCGGGCGGTGTTATTCTCTTGCGGGGCGCCCGCCCGGGCCCCCGTCACGTCTCGCGCCAGGAGTCACGGCCATGTCCGTCATGCCCCCCATCAATCTCAAGCGCTGGATCGACGAGCATCGCGATCTCCTGAAGCCGCCCGTCGGCAACAAGATGATCTGGCAGGATTCCGAGTTCATGGTGATGGTGGTCGGGGGACCCAATCAGCGGAAGGATTTCCACGTCGAGGACGGCGAGGAGTTCTTCTTCCAGATCGAGGGCGACATCACCCTCCGCATCATCGAGGACGACCGGATCCGCGAGATTCCCGTTCGCGAAGGCGAGCTGTTCCTGCTGCCGCCGGGCATCCCGCACTCGCCCCAGCGCCCCGCGAACACGGTGGGCCTGGTCATCGAGCGCCGCCGCGCCGAGGGCGAGCGGGATCATCTTCGCTGGTTCTGCGAGGAATGCGGCGCCGTGCTCTACGACGCCGACTTCCAGCTCGTCGACCTGGGCAAGCAGCTCAAGCCGATCATCGAGCAGTTCTACGCGGATGAGTCGCTGCGGACCTGCAAGAGGTGCGGGCACGTGATGAAGGTGCCCGCGCCCGCGGTGCCCGCCGCGAAGTAGTGCTCACCGTCGATCTCCATACTCACATCCTCCCGGAGTCGTGGCCGGACCTCGCGTCCCGCTACGGCTACGGAGGATGGGCGGCGCTGGAGCATCACGAACCCTGTCGAGGCCGCCTGGTCATCGACGGGGCCGTTTTTCGGGAGATCGACGACAACTGCTGGTCCCCCACGCGGCGCCTCGAGGAGTGCGACCGCCACGGCGTCGGCCTGCAGGTGCTCTCCACGGTCCCCGTGCTCTTCAGCTACTGGGCCAGGCCTGCCGACGCGCTGGATTTCGCGAAGCTGCTCAACGATCACATCGCCGGCGTCGTCGCGAACCACGCCGGGCGGTTCCTGGGACTGGGCACCGTGCCGCTGCAGGATGCCGGCCTCGCCGTCCGAGAGCTCGAGCGCTGCGTCACGGAGCTCCGGTTTCCCGGGATTCAGATCGGGACCCACGTCGGCGACAGGAACCTCGACGACGCGTCGCTCTTTCCCGTCTTCGAAGCCGCGGAAGCGCTCGGCGCCGCGGTGTTCGTGCATCCCTGGGACATGCTCGGCCGCGAGCGGATGAGCCGCTACTGGCTGCCGTGGCTCGTCGGCATGCCGACCGAGTGCTGTCTCGCGATCTGCGCCATGATCTTCGGAGGGGTGCTCGAGCGGCTGCCGCGCCTCCGGGTGGCATTCGCTCACGGCGGCGGGTCCTTCCCCGGGACGTTCGGCCGCATCGAGCACGGGTTTCACGCCCGTCCGGACCTGGTCGCGGTCGAGAATCCCCTGCCGCCCAGCGCGTACCTGCGCCGGATCTACGTGGACAGCCTGGTGCATCACCCCGATGCGCTGCGCCAGCTGCTTCGCCTCTTCGGCGCCGACCGCATCGCGCTCGGGTCCGACTATCCGTTCCCCCTCGGCGAGCCGGTCCCGGGAACCCTGATCCGATCGCTGCCGGAGCTGGGCTTCGACGAGCGCGTGCGGCTGCTGGGGGGGACCGCGCTCGAGTTTCTCGGGCGGACGGCGGAGGAGCTCGGGTGACGGCCTTCGGCTTCGAGGCGAGCGAGGAATGGGCGCGCGAGCAGGACCGCGCGGATCCGCTGGCGTGGTCCCGCGAGGCCTTCGAGCTGCCCCGCGACCCCGGCGGCGAGCCGCTGGCCTACTGCTGCGGGAACTCCCTCGGCCTCATGCCCCGGAGCGCCGGCGAAATGGTGCGTGCCGAGCTGGACGGCTGGGCCCGGCTCGGCGTCGAGGGTCACTTCGAGGGCGACGCTCCCTGGTATTCCTACCACGAGCTGTTCCGGGCGCCGCTGGCCCGGCTGGTGGGCGCCGCGCCGGACGAAGTCGTGGCGATGAACAGCCTCACGGTGAACCTCCACCTCATGCTCGTGAGCTTCTACCGTCCGGGGCCCGGACGGCGGGCGATCCTCATCGAGGAGCCGGCCTTCCCGTCGGATCGCTACGCCCTCACCACCCACCTCGCCGCCCGTGGGGAGGATCCGGAGCGTACGCTGCTGCTGGTCCGCCCCCGGGAGGGCGAGGCCACGATCCGCACCGAGGATCTGGAGGGCCTGCTCGAGACGCGGGGCAGGGAGATCGCGCTCGTGTTCCTGAGCGGAGTCCAGTTCGCCACCGGCCAGCGGTTCGATCTGGCGCGACTCGCGGCGGCGGCGCATCGCGCGGGATGCCGCTTCGGGGTCAACCTGGCGCACGCAATCGGCAACGTCGAGCTGGCTCTGCACGAATGGAATGTCGACTTCGCCGTCTGGTGTTCCTACAAGTACCTGAACGGGGGACCGGGCGCCGTCGGAGGATGCTTCGTGCATCGCCGGCACGGCGAGGATCGCGCGGTGCCGCGGCTCGCCGGGTGGTGGGGCAATGACCCGGCCACCCGGTTTCGCCTGCACGAGAACCAGACCTTCGTCCCGGCTCCCGGGGCCGACGGCTGGCAGCTCAGTAACCCGCCGATTCTGGCGATGGCGCCCCTCCGCGCTTCGCTCGACCTGTTCGATCGCGCCGGCCTCCCCGCGCTTCGCGAGAAGTCGGCGCGCCTGACGGGCTACCTCGAGTACCTGCTGGACCAGGCGGGCCCCGGCCGGCTTCGCATTCTCACGCCGCCCCTGCCCGAGGCCCGAGGGTGTCAGCTCTCGATCCAGGTGCGCGGTGGCGGCCGCGAAGCTCTGGACGCCCTCCGTGCCCGGGGCGTCGTGGGAGACTTCCGGGAGCCCGACATCATTCGCCTCGCGCCCGTTCCCCTGTACAACACGTACCGGGACGTCTGGCGTGCCGCCCGCGCGCTTCTCGAGGTGACCGGATGAGCGCGGCCCCTCCGGTCGCCTCACGTCCCTTCGTCGTCGTGGGTGCGGGGCTCGGCGGCGCGTTGATGGCCACACTCCTCGCGCGCGCCGGACATCGGGTGATCGTGCTGGAGCGGCGCGCCGACGTCCGTCGGGGAGCGACCGAGTCGGGGCGCTCGATCAACCTCGCCATCTCGGCACGAGGTCTTCAGGCGCTGGCGCAGGTGGGACTGGAGGCGGATGCTCTCCGTCTGGGCATCCCCCTCCGCGGCCGGATGATTCACCCCGTCCGGGGCCCGCTCGCCTTCCAGCCGTACGGAGCGCACGGGCAGGCCATCAACTCCGTGGCCCGCGCCGACCTCAACCGGCTGCTGCTCGACGCCGCCGAACGCGCGGGCGCCGAGATCCAGTTCGGCCGCCGGGCGGTCGGCGTGGATCCCGCGCGCGGGCAGGTGACCAGCGTCGATGCGGCGAGCGGCGGCGAGCGCACCGACGCGGGCACAGTGGTCGGCGCGGATGGCGCCTACTCCGTCGTCCGGACGAGCCTCGAGCATCGCGACCGGCACGATTACTCCCAGAGTTACCTGGGCCACGGGTACAAGGAGCTGATCATTCCCCCGGGCCCGGGGGGCTCGCACGTGCTCGAGAAGCATGCGCTGCACATCTGGCCTCGCGGCGGGTTCATGATGATGGCCATGGCGAATCTCGACGGCTCGTTCACGGTCACGCTCTATCTCCCGTGGGAAGGGACGAGCGGGTTTGCGGCGCTCGAGACGCCCGACGCCGTCCGCCCATTCTTCCAGTCGGAGTTTCCCGACGCGATACCGCTGCTGCCGACCCTCGAGCGCGACTTCTTCACCCATCCCACCGGCTCCCTGGTCACGGTACGGAACGGCTCCTGGCACGAAGGGGATCGGGCGGTGCTGCTCGGCGATGCCGCCCACGCGATCGTCCCGTTCTTCGGCCAGGGAGCGAACGCGGCCTTCGAAGACTGTCTGGCGCTCGACGCGGCGCTGCGGCGACGTCCCGACGACCGGAGCGCGGCCTTCGCGGCCTACGAGGCGGAGCGCCGGCCGAATGCCGAGGCGATCGCCGACCTGGCGCTCGCCAACTTCCGGGAGATGCGGGATCACGTGGGGTCCCCGCTGTTCCGGATGGAGAAGCGCGGCGAGCGCCTGCTGCACCGGCTCTTTCCTTCCTGGTTCGTGCCGCTCTATACGATGATCTCGTTCAGCCTGATCCCGTATGTGGAGGCGCGAAGGCGGGCGCGGCGCCAGGCGCGCGTCGTGCGCGTCATGCTGGTGGGGCTCGGCCTCGCGGCCGTCGTCATTCTGGGTGTGCTCCTCCGATGAAAGCGCTGCTCCCATGTCGCTGACCTACTCATCCTACCTCCGCCTGCCCGATCTGCTCGAGCTCCAGCAGCCGCGCTCGTCGCCCCCGGAGCACGATGAGATGCTGTTCATCGTGATCCATCAGGTGTACGAGCTGTGGTTCAAGCTCCTGCTGCACGAGGTGGACAAGGTGAAGCGGGATTTCTCCGCCGGCGATCTCTACGGGGCGATGCAGACCTGGAAGCGCCTGCGCACGATCCTCAAGACCGCCGTCGCCCAGCTGGACATTCTCGAGACCATGACGCCGATGTCGTTCGCGTCCTTCCGGGAACGGCTCGATACCGCGAGCGGGTTTCAGTCGTTCCAGTTCCGCGAGCTCGAGTTCGTGTTAGGCTACAAGCGCGCCGCCGTCACCGGCGCCATTCCCGACATCGCGACGGGACGGGCCGTGGCGGAGCGCCGACTCGGCGAGCCCTCGGTGATGGACCACTTCTACGAGTTCCTGGCCCATCGGGGGCTGCGCGTGCCCGCCGAGCTGCTCCAGCGTGATCCGACCGAGGCCACCGTGCCCAGTCCCGAGCTGCAGGACGAGCTGCTGCGCGCCTACGCGGAGCAGCCGGATCTGGTGATCCTGCTCGAGCTGATGACCGACTTCGACGAGGGAATGCAGGAGTGGCGCTACCGGCACATCAAGCTGGTGGAGCGCACGATCGGCGCGAAGCGGGGCACCGGCGGCTCACCCGGTGTGGAATTCCTGAAGCAGTCGCTCTGGAAGCCGTTGTTTCCGGATCTCTGGGCGATCAGGCACAGAATGTGAGTTCTGAGTTCTGAGTTCTGGGTTCTGGCTCCGTGCTCTGCGGGAATACGATGCGCTTGCCGACTGTCAGGTTAGGCCGCCATGCCCGACATCTCGAAACGTGCGTCATGCCGACCGCACGCAGAGTCGAGGACCTGGAATGCTGGCAAGGGGCTCGACGCCTGGTCAGCGAGGTATACCGCCAGAGTGCCCAAGGCCCTCTTGCGCGTGACTACGCGCTGCAGAACCAGCTTCGCCGCGCCTCGATCTCAATCCTCGCCAACATCGCGGAGGGCTTCGATCGTTACGGTCCAGCGGAGTTCCACCGGTTTCTCGGGATTGCCAAGGCCTCTTCCGTCGAGCTTCGTGCCCTACTGCTCATTGCCCGGGACGTCGGAAGTATTGCCCAGTCCGACCACGACCAGCTGAGTGCCGAAGCGAGCGCTCTGGCGGACTCGCTGGGCAAGTTGATGAAGTACTTGCGGACCAAACGCAGACGAGCCTGAATCGGGGTCCCGAACTCAGAACTCAGAACTCAGAACTCAGAACTCAGAACTCAGAACCCAGAACCCAGAACCCAGAACTCAGAACCCAGAGCCCAGAACGTGCTTTACGATCTCTCCCCTCCCATCAGCCCCGCGCTCGCCGTCTGGCCCGGGGACACGCCGCCGTCGCGGGAGGTCCTGCAGGAGCTCACGCGGGGAGACGCCGTGGACCTGTCCACGCTGCGGGCGACGGTCCATCTCGGGTCGCACGCCGACGCGCCGAGCCACTTTGCACGGGGAGAGAAGTCGATCGCCGAGTGTCCCCTCGATACCTATCTCGGGCCCTGTCAGGTCATCCGGGTTCCGGCACAGCAGGGCGGCCTCGTCACCCCGTCGGACCTGCGAGTTGCCGTGACGGCACCCCGGGTGCTGCTCGCGACCGGCACCTATCCGGACCCCTCGCGGTTCAATCGCGACTTCGCGGCTCTCCACCCCGACCTGATCGACGCTCTTGCCGCCTCGGGCGTGCGGCTCATCGGCGTCGACACGCCGAGCGTCGATCCCGCTGACTCGAAGAGCCTGACCGCCCATCACCGGTGTCTGTCCCGGGGCATCGCCATTCTGGAAGGTCTCGTGCTCGACCAGGTTCCCGAGGGTATCTACGAGCTCGTCGCGCTCCCGCTCCGGCTCGAGGGGTTCGACGCGAGTCCGGTGCGGGCGGTGCTCAGATCGTCGCGATGACCTTGAGCTCGATGGCGATCGGCGTGGGCAGGCGGGTCACTTCCACGGTGGTGCGGGTCGGCTGCGCGGTGGGGAAGGCCTCGGCGTAGAGGCGGTTGAAGGCCGCGAAATCGCGCTTGAGGTCGGTGAGAAAGGCGGTCACGTCCACGATCCGGTCCCACGAGGACCCGGCATCCTCGAGCACCGCGCGCACGTTCGCGAGGACCTGCCGGCACTGTCGCTCGAAGTCGTAGGACACTACCTCGCCGTCGGCACCGAGCGTCACGCCCGGAACCTCCGCGGCCCCGCGCACCCGGGGGCCGATCCCGGAGAGGAAGAGCAGATTGCCGGCCCGTCGTGCGTGCGGGTACGGACCCACCGGCTCGGGCGCGCGGGAGGACAGGAGCTGTTCCTGGTTGCGGGTCCCGGATTCCAAGTGGTCTCTTCCTGTCATAAGCCCCTGGAACTCACCACCCGGAACCCAGAACTCAGAACTCAGAACTCAGAACTCAGAACTTCACACACACCGTCTTCGGCTCCGTGAAGAACCGGAGCGCCTCGTCGCCGCCCTCCCGGCCCAGCCCGCTCCGCTTCATGCCCCCGAACGGCACCCGGAGATCCCGGAGCAGCCAGCAGTTCACCCACACCGTCCCGCAATCAATCGCCTCGGCGACGCGGTGAGCGCGGGTGAGGTCCCGGCTCCAGACCGACGCCGCCAGACCGTAGCCGCTGTCGTTCGCGAGCGCGACCGCTTCCGCTTCGTCGCCGAACGGCGTCACGGTCACGACGGGGCCGAAGATCTCCTCCTGGTTCACCCGGCAGCTCATCGGCAGACCGGTGATCACGGCCGGCTCGATGAAGAACCCTTCACGACACCGCGCCGGCAGATCGGCGGGCCGGCCGCCGCCGCAGAGCACGCGGCCGCCCTCCTCCAGCGCGAGCGCGAGGTACCGCTCGATCTTCTGCCGGTGCGAGTCGGAGATGACCGCGCCCTGGTCGGTCCCGTTCTCCAGGGGATCGCCGACCCGCAGAGCCTCCACCCGCGGCACGAAACGCGAGAGGAATTCGTCGTAGCGGTCCTGCTGCACCAGGATCCGCGAGCCGCAGAGACAGATCTGGCCCTGATTCGCGAACGCCGAGCGCAGGAGGTCGCCGAGGATCGCCTCGAAGTCGGCATCGCCGAAGACGACGGTCGGATTCTTCCCCCCGAGCTCGAGAGTTACCTTCTTGAGATCGCCCGCCGTCGCGCGGGCGATCGCGGTGCCCGTCACCGTCCCGCCCGTGAAGGAGATCGTCCGGACCGCCGGATGCGCGACGAGTGCGGCGCCGGCCTCCGCGCCGTACCCGTGCACGATGTTGAGCACGCCCGCGGGCAGTCCGGCTTCGAGGCAGAGGTCGGCGAGGATGCCGGCGGTGAGCGGCGTCAGCTCCGACGGCTTCGCGACCGCCGTGTTCCCCGTGGCCAGCGCCGGGGCGACCTTCCAGGTGAGGAGATAGAGCGGGAGGTTCCAGGGCGAGATCAGGCCCGCGACGCCGCGCGGCCGGCGCAGCACGTAATTGAGCGCGGCGCGATCGGTCGGGTAGGACTCGGACTGCTGGTGAAGGATCGCAGTCGCGAAGTAGCGGAAGTTGGCCGATGCGCGGGGGATATCCATCGCGCGCGCCAGGCTCAGCGGCTTCCCGGTGTCGATCGACTCGGTGCGCGCGAGGTCCTCCGCCCGCTCGTCGATCAGCTCCGCCAGCCGGAGCAGGATCCGCGAACGTTCCCCGGCTGGCCGGGTGCTCCAGTCAGGAAAGGCGCCGGAAGCGGCCGAGACCGCGGCCTCCACGTCCCGGGCGTCGCTGGCCGGCACCCGGCCGATCGGACGCCCGGTGGCGGGCTCGATGACGTCGAGCCAGGTGCCGCCGGCCGGTTCGACCAGCGCGCCACCGAGGTAATTCCGGAGCGTCTGCACCGGCTCAGATCGAGGCGAGGCGGCCGCCGTCGACGGGGAGGCTCACACCCGAGACGTAGCTCGCGGCCGGCGAGACGAGGAAGGCCACGACAGCCGCGATCTCTTCCGGCGCCGCGAACCGTCCGAGCGGGATGTCCGCGAGAATGCTCTGCTCGACGGCCTCGACGGTCAGGCTCGTGGCCTTGGCCCGGTCGCCGAGGACCACGCCCAGTCGTGCCGTCCGGGTGTAGCCCGGGAGCACGTTGTTCACGGTGATCCCGAACGGGCCGAGCTCCTTCGACAGCGTCTTCGCCCAGCTCGCCACCGCCCCGCGGGTGGTGTTGGATACGCCGAGGTTCTTGATCGGCTCCCGCACCGAGGTGGAGATGATGTTGACGATGCGCCCGTAACCCGCGGTTTTCATCCCGGGCACCAGCGCCTGGACCAGCACGTGGTTGCAGAGGAGGTGCATCTCGAACGCGGCCCGGAAGGCGGCTTCGGTCGCGTCGAAGATCGCCCCGCCCGGCGGTCCGCCGGTGTTGTTGACCAGGACCTGGAATCCGGAATGGGCCTCGAGGTAGCGCACGACGACGGCGCGCACCGTCTCGGGCTTACTGAAATCCGCGACCAGAAGGTCGTGCCGCGCGCCGCCGGCCGTCGGCAGGGCGTCGCGCACCGCCTTGAGCTGCTCGGCGTCGCGGGCGAGGAGCACGACTTCGGCGCCGGCGGCGGCGATCGCTTCAGCGCTGGCCCGGCCGATGCCCTGGGAGCTGCCGCAGACGAGTGCGCGGCGGCCTGCGAGTGTGGACATGGCGACAAGCTACTCCCGCGCCCCATCGGAGCGCGAGAGCCGGTCGCGTCAGGCGGCGAGTCGGGAGCGGACGGTGAGCTGAGCGCTCACCTTGTTGAGCGCGACGCGGACGTCCCGGGTCCGCTCGGCGGCGGTCCGGAGGATCCCGTTCAGGCCGGCGCGCCCGGCGAGGCGGTGCCCGGAGGCCGTCGCGTAGCCGCGGCTGCCGAGCGTCTCGTAGTACCCGACGTCGGGCCCTCCGCGTCGAATGCGCCGGGCCGCGATCCGATCCGGCCAGATCCCCGAGAGCCAGAGCGCATAGTTGCCGAGATGGACGCAGACCTTGAAGTGCCGGTCGCCCCGCGAGGCCTCGAGGTCGGTCAGGATGTCGATCAGGTACTGGTGATCGTGATCGTCGACGTCGTCGACCCGCGTCGCTCGCTGGCGCAGCCCGAAGTCCCGGAGCAGCGCCGCGAAGTAGTCCGCCACGGCCGGGTCCTCCACACCTACCTCCAGCAGGGAATGGCGGACCAGTACGTAGAAGAGCAGCGACGGAGACGGGCCCGGAAGGTTGGCGTGGAACAGGTAGGACGCCACCTCGGGACGGTCGAGGAGCTGATCGAGGCTTTCCCGGGTCAGGCGTCGCTCGCCGTCCTGGCCGAGTGCCCGTCCGAGCAGCTCGATGTCCTGCGCGTTGATCCTGCTTCTCGCATCGGCGGTGATCACGCTTCGTACCTCCTGGGCACGTGTTCTCCACCAATCGGTTCGCGACGCAAAGCTCATACCCGGCTACAGCCTTGTGCGCTCCTCTGTCGAAGCGTATCTCTAGCCCTTCCATGCATATGCGGGCTTGGCGCGGGGGGATTTCCGGCGCTCAAGCCGGTCGACGTTGGCCCGGCCGCCGTCCACTTTCGGTGTCGCAGAGTCGGCCGGTTGGCTGCGTCACGCGCGATCCCGCCCAGAGGGGGGGCATCGATGCAGGGCCTCATGATGGACTACCCGCTCACCATCTCGCACCTCCTCGAGCGCGCCCGGCGCTATTTCCCCGCGGGCGAGATCGTGAGCCGCATTCCCACCGGAACCCACCGGTCGACCTGGGGAGCATTCGGGGAGCGGGTCGAGCGGCTCGCGGCGGCGCTCGACCGGCTCGGCGTCCGTCGCGGCACCCGAGTCGGGAGCTTCGCGTGGAACGGCTGGCGGCACCTCGAGGCGTACTTCGCCGTGCCGTGCATGGGAGCGGTGATCCATACGATCAACATCCGCCTGTTTCCGGACCAGCTGGTGCACGTGATCAATCATGCCGCCGACGAGGTCGTGCTCGTCGATGCCTCCCTCTGGACGGTGTTCGCCGCGGTACGCGACCGCCTGCCCGGCCTCCGTCACGTCGTGGTCATGGACGACATCGGGCAGGGCGCGCCGGAGGGGACGATCGACTACGAAGCGCTGCTCCGCGAGGCCCCGGCGCGCTTCGGGTGGCCCCGGATCGACGAGCGGGAGGCGGCCGGCATGTGCTACACGTCGGGCACCACCGGATTGCCCAAGGGGTGTGTCTACTCTCATCGGTCGCAGGTCCTTCATACGCTGGCCATGGGACTCAAGGGCGGCATCGGGCTCTCGGAGCGCGACTCGGCGCTCCTGATCGTCCCGATGTTTCACGCCAACGCCTGGGGTCTCCCCTACGCCGCGGCGATGATCGGCCTGAAGCTCGTGCTGCCCGGCCGTTTCATGCAGCCCGGCGACCTCGCGGATCTGATCCCCGCCGAGCGGGTCAGCTACATCGCCGGGGTGCCGACCATCGTGATGGGGATCTATCAGGCGCTTCGCCAGTCGCCGCGCGACCTGTCGTCGCTCCGGCTCGTCACGGTCGGGGGCGCGGCGCTGCCGCGCGCGCTGCTCGAGGGAATCGAGCGCGACTTCGGCGTCAACGTGGTGCAGGGCTGGGGCATGACGGAGATGTCGCCCGTGGGCACACTGTCCGCCCTCAAGGCGCGGATGGACGACTGGCCGGTCGAGGAGCGCACCCGCGCCCGCCTCAAGGCCGGCCTGCCGCTCCCCTTCGTCGACGTTCGCATCGTGGACGAATCGGGAACGGAGCTGCCGTGGGACGGCGTCGCGTCGGGCGAGCTCCAGGTCCGCGGCCCCTGGATCATCTCCTCCTATCATGATGAGCCGCGGAACGCGGAGGCGTTTCAGGACGGCTGGTTCCGGACCGGCGACGTCTGCACGATCGATCCCGAGGGCTTCGTCCAGGTCGTGGACCGCTCGAAGGACCTGGTGAAGAGCGGGGGCGAATGGATCTCGAGCGTGGACCTGGAGAACGCCATCATGGGGCATCCGGACGTCGCGGAGGCGGCCGTCATCGCGGTTCCGCATCCCCAATGGACGGAGCGTCCGCTGGCCTGCGTCGTCGCGCGGCCTTCGGCCCAGCTGACCCGGGAATCGGTCCGGGGATACCTCAAGGGGAGGGTCGCCGACTGGTGGTTGCCCGACGACGTCGTGGCGGTCGACGCCATTCCCAAGACGAGCGTGGGCAAGTTCGACAAGAAAGTCCTGCGCGAGCGCTTCAAGGACTACGTGCTGCCGGAGGTGTCGTGAGTCGATCCGTCGCCCTCTTGTTCTCCGCGCTGCTGGCCACGCCGGCGCCCGCCGCCGCCCAGGCACCGGCGGACCCGCTCGCTCTCGCCCGGCGGGCCCTGCGGCTCTCTCCCATCGTCGACGGTCACAACGATCTGCCCTGGAGAATCCGCGAAGACACGGTGGCCCGCGGCGATCCCGAGCGCTACGACCTGCGGGGCCGGGCGCCGGGGCACACCGATCTGGCGCGGCTCCGGCGGGGCATGGTCGGGGCGCAGTTCTGGTCGATCTACGTTCCCGGCGAGATCCGGGACTCCGGCTACGCGCGTGTCCAGCTCGAGCAGTTCGACATCGCCCGGAGGGTGATCGCGAAATACCCGGAGGCCCTCGCCTGGACGCCGTCCGTGGCCGAGGTACGGCGGGCCATGGCCCGGGGACGCATCGGGTCGCTCCTCGGCATGGAAGGAGGCCACGCGCTCGAGAACTCGCTGGGCGCGCTCCGGGAGTACTACGAGCGGGGCGCCCGCTACATGACCCTGACCCACAACGTCACCCTCGACTGGGCCGATGCGGCGCTCGACAGCGCGCGGAACGACGGGCTCAGCCGGTTCGGGGAGGAAGTCGTGCGGGAGATGAACCGCCTGGGCATGCTGGTGGACCTCTCCCACGTCTCACCCGCGACGATGAGCGATGCGCTCAACGTGACCGAGGCGCCGGTCATCTTCTCGCACTCCGGGGCGCGCGCGCTGGTGGACCATCGCCGCAACGTGCCCGACTCGATCCTGGCGCGGCTCCCCCGGAACGGCGGGGTCGTCATGGTGCCGTTCGTGACCGTCTTCACGTCCCCGGCGCTGTTCGCGTGGGAGACGGAGAGCGAGCGCCGGCGGAGGGACCTCGACATCCGCCACGGCCGTGATACCGCGGCCGTAACCCGCGAGCACGCCGCCTGGACGGCCGCGCATCCCCGGCCGCGGGCACGGCTCGCCGACGTCGCGGACCAGATCGAGCACGTCCGCAAGGTCGCCGGCATCGACCACGTCGGCATCGGATCCGATTTCGACGGCATCTCGGAGACGCCGGAAGGTCTCGAAGACGTGTCGACGTTTCCCGCGCTCTTCGCCGAGCTGGCCCGCCGGGGGTGGTCGCTGGCGGACCTTCGCAAGCTCTCGGGCGAGAACATCCTCCGCGTGCTCGCCCGCGCGGAGGCGGTCGCCGCCCGGCTCCTCCGCGAGCGGCCGCCCAGCGCCCGGACGATCGCCGAGCTCGACGGGCCGACCCGCCGCTGAACGGCGGTGAAGGGGGAGGGGGGAGGGGGGCGCCGGCCGCGTTATATTCCCGCCCGCGATTAGGGAGTGAGACGGTCGGAAATCGTCGTTCACGCGCGAGAGAGGGACCATGCCCTTCACACTGCCGCCGCTGCCGTACGCGCCCGATGTCCTCGAGCCGCACATCGATACCCAGACCATGCAGATCCACCACGGCAAGCATCACCAGGCCTACGTCAACAACCTGAATGCCGCCCTCGAGGGCAAGCCCGACCTCGAAGGGAAGGATCTCGAGTGGCTGCTCACCAATCTCGGCGGCGTGCCCGAGGCGAGCCGCGCGGCCGTCCGGAACAATGCCGGCGGCCATCACAACCACACGCTCTTCTGGCAGCTCATGACGCCGGGCGGCCCGACGGAACCGTCCGGAGAGCTGGCCAAGGCCCTCGACGCGACCTTCGGCGGCTTCGCGCAGTTCAAGGAGCAGTTCCAGAAGGCGGCGATCGGTCGCTTCGGCAGCGGCTGGGCCTGGCTCGTCCGCGACCGCGCGGGGAAGCTCGCCATCGAGAGCACGCCGAACCAGGACAGCCCCGTGATGGACGGCAAGCATCCCGTGCTCGGCTGCGACGTCTGGGAGCACGCGTACTACCTCAAGTACCAGAACCGGAGACCCGACTACGTCTCGGCCTGGTGGAACGCCGTGAACTGGAGCGTCGTGGGAACGCGGCTCCAGGGCTGAAGGCTCATGCCACTGCCTTCCCTGGGTTCCCCGGCTCCCGACTTCACGCTGCCGGCCACATCGGGGCAGCCGGTCACGCTGTCGGCGCTCCGCGGGAAGAAAGTGCTGCTCGCGTTCTTCCCGCTCGCTTTCACGAGCACCTGCACCGCGGAGCTCTGCGCGTTCTCGGAGGATCTCGGCAGGTTCCAGGACGGCGACACGGTCGTGCTGCCGATCAGCGTCGACTCCGTGCCTACGCTCAAGGAGTTCAAGGCCAAGGAGCGAATGTCGGTCGACCTGCTGAGCGATTTCAAGCGGGAGGTCTCCAGGCTTTACGACGTCCTCCTGGAGGACAAGTTCTTTTCCAAGCGGGCCTACGTGCTGATCGACCGCGAGGGCATCGTGCGCTGGACCCATGAAGAGCGCGAGCTCGGGGCCAGGCGGGAGAACGCGGAGATCCTGGAGCGGCTGCACGCGGTCGCCTGAGCTCTGCGCCGAACCCCGGTTCTCGAGACTCCCGACCGCGCGCTCGGCCGTGTCTTCGCCTGGGCGGTCGAGCGCGCTCCGACCGGTGTGCGCGCGGAGTCCGGGGACCGGCCCGAGTGGGGCGATGACGACCTCGCGGCGCTGATCGATGACGCGCGGCGCTGGGCCCGGGTCGGTCGGCATGCGCTGACCGACCCGGAAGCGTTCTTGCGGGAGGTGACGGGCGGCCTCTTCGGCGCCCGCGCGGAGGGTACCGGAGGGCGCTTCGAGGCCGCGCCGTGGATCGTCGACGGATGGAAAGCGATGGCGCTGCGGAGGCTCCGCTGCCATCGCACGCTGCTCGACGTGGAGGTGCGTCCGAGGGCGGAGTGGATCACCTGCCGGCTGGAGGTCACCTTCGGCCCGCCGATTCCCCTCGAGCTTTCGCTGCGCAACGTTCCGCCGGTGTCCCACGTGACCGTCGACGAAGTCACCCTCCACGGCGCCCGCGCCATCTTCACCGCGGCCGCCGAGCACGAGGTGGTGTTCTTTCTCGGGGTCTGACGGTCAACCGTCAACTGTCGGTTAGGGCTTCATCAGCAGCACCCGCTCCTCGGTCATCTCCGCCATGGCGGACCGGACGCCTTCGCGGCCGAAGCCCGAGGCCTTGACCCCGCCGTACGGCAGGTGATCCAGCCGGAGCGTGGGGAGGTCGTTGACGACCACGCCGCCCACCTCCAGACGCTGAAAGGCGTCCCGGACTCGCCGGGTGTCGTGCGTGAACACGCCGGCCTGAAGCCCGTAAGGTCCGTCATTCGCCAGCTCCACGGCCTCGTCCCAGTCGCGATACGGCGTCACCGTGAGCACGGGGCCGAAGACCTCCTCGCGCCACACGCGCGTGTCGGCGGGCACGCGATCGAGGATCGTCGGACGGAGGAGCCGCCGCCGCAGGGATCCCCGGAGCAGGACGCGGGCTCCCGCGGTCGCGGCCTCCGCGATCCAGGCGCGGACCCGCTCGACCGCGGCCGCGTCGATCATCGGTCCGACCACCGTGCGGGCGTCGCGCGGATCTCCCGCGGGGAGGCGTCGCGCCGCGTCGACCACGAGCCGGGTGAACCGCCGCGCGACGGCGGCGTCGACCAGCAGGCGCTGGACCTTGATGCACACCTGGCCGGCGTACCCGAACGCGCCCCAGGCGATCCGTTCGGCGAGCGCGGACAGGTCGCCGGCGTCGCGGTGGACGATCGCCGCGGCGTTCCCGCCGAGCTCGAGCACCACGCGCTTGCGCGCGGCCACCTCCTTCAGGTGCCAGCCGACCCGCGCGCTGCCGGTGAAGCTCAGGAGCGCGACCGCCGGATCCGTCGCGAGGCGCTCCGCGAGAGGAATCGGGAGATGCAGCACCTGCAGGGCGCCGGCGGGAGCGCCCGCGGCCGTCACCAGCTCCGCGAGCCGGAACGCCGCGAGCGGCGCCTGCGGCGGAGGCTTGAGGACGACGGCGTTCCCGGTGGCGAGCGCCGGGGCGACCTTGTGGGCGACGAGATTGAGCGGGAAGTTGAACGGGGAGATCGCCGCGATCACGCCCACCGGGAAGCGCTCCGCCACCGCCGTGTAGCCGACTCCCCGCGGCTCCGTGTCGGCCGGGTAGGCCGCGACTCCGAACCGGCGCGCTTCTTCCGCGGCGATCCGGAAGGTCGTCACCGCCCGGTCGACTTCGGCGAGCGCGAAGGTCACCGGCTTGCCGGCGTCCTCGGCGATGAGCCGGGCGAGCGCCGCCCGCTCGTCCGCGATCGCTCGCGACACGCGGTCCAGGATTCCGGCCCGCGTGTGACGGGGCAGGGCCGCGAGCTCGCGCCCGGCCCGGCGGGCGCCGCGCAGCGC
>JBOHSH010000133.1:0-13477 GCA_050733195.1 Gemmatimonadales bacterium | reverse complement strand
CTTCTCGGCCGTGCGCACGATGTCGGCCGCGGCCTGGTCGATCAGGGCGTGGTCGAACGCTTTCAGGCGAATCCGGATCCGGGCGGCCATGGGTTATTTCTTGATCTTCGTGACCACGCCGGCCCCGACGGTGCGGCCGCCCTCGCGGATGGCGAAGCGCAGCCCCTCGTCCATCGCGATCGGGGTGATCAGCTCGATGGTCATCTGCACGTTGTCCCCCGGCATCACCATCTCCACCCCGCCCGGCAGCTCCACGCTCCCCGTCACGTCGGTGGTGCGGAAGAAGAACTGGGGCCGGTACCCCTTGAAGAACGGGGTGTGCCGGCCCCCCACTTCCTTGGTCAGCACGTACACCTCGGCCTCGAAATGGGCGTGCGGGGTGATACTCCCCGGCTTGGCCAGCACCATCCCCCGCTCGATCTCGTTCTTCTCGATCCCCCGCAGCAACAGCCCCACGTTGTCCCCCGCCTCCCCCTGGTCCAGCAGCTTGCGGAACATCTCCACCCCCGTCACCACCGTCTTCTTGGTGGCCCCAAACCCCACCAGCTGCACCTCCTCCCCCACCTTCACCACCCCCCGCTCGATCCGCCCCGTCGCCACCGTCCCCCGCCCCGTGATCGAGAACACGTCCTCCACCGGCATCAGGAACGGCTTGTCGATCTCCCGCTTCGGCTGCGGGATGTAGCTGTCCAAGGCCTCCAGCAGCTCCTGGATCACCTTCCCCGGCTCCGAGTCGGGGTCCCCACTCTCCAGCGCCTTCAGGGCCGAGCCCTTGATGATCGGCGTGTCGTCCCCCGGGAAGTCGTAGCTCGACAGCAGCTCGCGCACCTCCAGCTCCACCAGCTCCAGCAGCTCCGGGTCGTCCACCATGTCCACCTTGTTCAGGAACACCACGATGTACGGCACGTTCACCTGCTTGGCCAGCAGGATGTGCTCCCGGGTCTGCGGCATCGGCCCGTCCGCCGCCGACACCACCAGGATCGCCCCGTCCATCTGCGCCGCCCCCGTGATCATGTTCTTCACGTAGTCCGCATGCCCCGGACAGTCCACGTGCGCGTAGTGCCGCTTGGCCGACTCGTACTCCACGTGCGCCGTCGCGATCGTGATCCCCCGCTCCCGCTCCTCCGGCGCCTTGTCGATCTGGTCGTAGGCCGTGAACTGCGCCAGCCCCTTCTTCGCCTGGACCTTGGTGATCGCCGCCGTCAACGTCGTCTTCCCGTGGTCCACGTGCCCGATCGTGCCCACGTTCACATGCGGCTTCGTCCGCTCAAATTTGGCCTTGGCCATGGTCGGAGCCCGATGCTCACTGTTCTGGGTTCAGAGTGCTGGGTTCTGGGTTCTCGTTCCGGGTTCCCGGGCCTGCGTGCTGTTCGAACTCAGCACTCAGCACCCTTGCCAAGCTCGCGACCGGAATCGAACCGGTGACCTCATCCTTACCAAGGATGCGCTCTACCGACTGAGCTACGCGAGCGAGCGGGCGACGGGGCTCGAACCCGCGACCCTCAGCTTGGAAGGCTGATGCTCTACCAACTGAGCTACGCCCGCATTCCGGCGCCCATCCGCCCCTCATGGTGGGGGTAGGATTCGAACCTACGTAGGGCGTAAGCCCGGCAGATTTACAGTCTGCTGCCATTAGCCGCTCGGCCACCCCACCCGCACGTGATACCGGCACCGGGGACGCGGAACCCCGCTATTCGCGAGCGGGGTTCTGCGCACTCGTTGCGCCGTGCCTGCGTTCACTGGAGCTGGCGGAGGGACTCGAACCCTCAACCTGCGGTTTACAAAACCGCTGCTCTGCCAATTGAGCTACACCAGCCAAAAGCCCGCAGAATGTGACAGACCCTTATTTTACCAGAGGTTGCGAGGCCAGTCAACCGCCCGGATCAGGCCAGTCTCCAGACGGTGCCCGCAGGCGTATCCTCGACCACGACACCCCGCTCCCGGAGCCGGTCCCGGATGGCGTCCGCCTCCGCAAAATCGCGCCGGCTCTTGGCGGCGGCCCGGTCGGCGACGAGCTGATCGGCCCAGGCGGCCAGATCGGCATCCGCCGAGCGCTCCAGCGGGATCAAATCGAGCACGTCCCAGGTCCAGTGCTTCCAGTGGGCCAGGACCCTGGGGCCGGGCGATTCTCCGGCATCGAGCAGGCGATTGGCCTCCCTGACGAAATCGAAGATCGCGCTGACGGCGATCGGCGCATTCAGGTCATCGTCCAGCGCTTCGGCGAAGCGCTTGTCGGTGCGCTGCATGAGCTCGGTGAAAGACGCGGACGGATCGCCGGTCCCGGCGAGCAGCCGCCGGTTGAGCTCGCCGAGGCGGCGGCCGCCCTCCCTCGCAGCCTGCAGGGCCTCCTCGGTGAGGTCGAGCTCCTGCCGGTAGTGCGTCTGATAGACGAGCAGGCGAATGGCCGCGGGGTCCACGCCGTCGGTCCGGAGAGCCCGGGCGGTCACGATGTTGCCGAACCGCTTGGACATCTTCTCGCCCTTCACCTGCAGGAACGCCCCGTGGAGCCAGAACCGGGCGAAGTCGCTCTCTCCGGTATAGGCGCAGCTCTGGGCGATCTCATCCTCGTGGTGCGGGAAGATCAGGTCGACCCCGCCGGTGTGGAGGTCGAGCACGCGGGCGCCGTTCCAGCGGCCGATCAGGTCCAGCGCCATGCCCGAGCACTCGAGGTGCCAGCCGGGCCGCCCGCGCCCGAAGGGCGCGTCCCACGCGGCCTGCGCGGCCTCGTCCTCGGGTTTGGCGGCCTTCCAGAGCACGAAATCCTGGGCGTTCTCCTTGTCGTACTCGTCGGTCGAGACCCGGCCGCTCGCCCCCGCCTTCACCTGCCGGGCATCGAGCCGCGACAGGCGGCCGTAGGCGGGGAACCTGGCGATCGAGAAGTAGACCGAGCCGTCGTCGCCCCGATAGGCGGTGGCGTTCTCCAGGAGACGCTCGACGAGCGCGATCATCGGCGCGATGAATGCCGTGGCCCGCGGATACTCGTGCGCGGGGCGGATGCGGAGATAGTCGCGATCCTCGTAGAACGCCGCGATGTACGGCTCCACCAGCCGATCGATCGTGACGCCCGCCTTCCCGGCTTCGCGGATAATGCGGTCGTCCACGTCGGTCAGGTTCATGACGTGATAGACGTCGTACCCGCTCGCCTCCAGCCAGCGGCGCAGGAGGTCCACGAAGAGGAAGGTCCGGAAGTTCCCGATGTGGGCGTAGTTCCAGACCGTGGGCCCGCAGGAGTAGAGCGTCACCCGGGGCGGCGCGACGGGGCGGAACGGCTCGAGCGTCCGCGAGAGGGTGTTGTAGAGGACGAGGCTCATCCGGCGCCCCGGCGCGCGGCCTCCCCGCGCACGCGGTCCTTCGCGTCCTGCTCGAGCCGGTTCTTGATCCGGCGCCGGAACTCGCGGGCCGCCTCGTTGTGGGCCCCGGCCACGGTGCGGAACAGCGTGCGGATGACGACGCGGGTGTCGCCGAGCTGCTCGACGCCCGACACCTCGGGCGCACCCTCGAACCGGGCGTGCCACGCCGGGTCGTCGTAGAAGCTCCGCGCCTCCTCGCGGAAGAGCTCCAGGGTGCGGTCGAGGTCGGCGCTGTAGCTCACCCCGATCTCCACGATCGCGCGCGACCAGCCCCGGCTCTTGTTGCTCACCATGACCACGTTGCCGTTGGGAATGTGGTGGAGGGTGCCGTCGAGATCGCGCAGCATGAACGCACGCAGCGTCATCCGCTCCACCGTTCCGGTCTTGCCGGCCGCCTCGATCTGGTCGCCCACCACGAATTGATTCTCCACCAGGATGAAGAAACCGCTGATGACGTCCTTCACCAGGCTCTGCGCGCCGAACGAGACGGCGAGGCCGAGAATGCCGACGCCGGCCAGGAGAGTCCGGATGTCGAGAAAGATGTCCAGGGTAAGCAGCAGCGCCAGCACGATGACGACGACCCGGCCCACGCTGCGCACGAGCTGCGCGATCGTATGGCTGCGCTTCTCTGCGGCCGTCATGGTGTCGTCGTCGTGCGCGACGACCACCCTGAGGATCCTCCGGACGATCAACTTGAGGAGGCGATCGGCCACCCAGGCGGCCAGCCAGATGAGCCCGATCGTGAGCACCACGCGCGCCAGCATGCCGGGCGGCATGCGCAGGAATCCCTCGACCTGCTCCAGGAACGAACCGACGAGCGTGTCAGGGCGGGCGGGAACGGGTGGGGGAGGCGCTTGCACGACGCTCCGGGCCGGAAATGGAGGCGCAAGCTAGGCCGCCGCGCCGAGGCCCGTCAACCGTGCCTACCAGGCCCAGCGCACCCCGCTCATGACGGTGTACAGGGAACGGCCCCGCTCGAACTCCATGCTCTGGAGGCTCCGGTGGACGCGGGCTTCGACCGTGAAGCCGAGATGCGAGCGCGGCGGACCGACGGTGATGCCGGCGCCGAGGCTGCCGGAGAACTGGGTCGAGATGTCGCTGCCCCAGAAGGCCTGGGACGACGGCGGATAGGCCTGCAGCCGGTCCCAGAAGTACCACCCGGCGCCGACCACGAAATGAGGCCGGAGCACGGCGGGGCCGCGCGGGCCGATACGGAGCACGGCACCGGCGCCACCGACGCGGCGATCGCTGCCGAAGAGCTTGAATCCTTCGGGGCCGGCGGAGAGGGAGCGCCAGACGAACGAGAAGCTCGCCATCCCGCCGCCGAGCGCGCGGCCCGGCACGGCCGGACCGAAGACGGCATCCCGCTCGACGCTGCTCGCCCAGCCGCCCGCACCGAGCACCCGCAGCTCTCCGATGAGGTCCTGGGCCTTCGCGGGAACCACCGCGCAGGCGAGCCCCGCCAGCACGAGCGCGAGGCGCGTCATGGGGCGATCCGGCGCCAGCGGGGAATCGCCGCGCCGATGGCGGCGCCGACCAGCGCTCCTCCGGGAACGAAGATGGCCGAGTAGACGAGGTACGGCCCGACGCCACGGCACTCGTCCGTCTCACACACGCCGTTGGCGATGAGGCCGAAGAACAGTGCGACGCCAAGACCCGCGGCGCCGCCGATGATGGCGCCGGCCTTCGTCTGGCGGCCGCGCACCCACACGGCAGCCAGTCGGCTCAGGTCCACCTCTTCGGCGGCGCCGTTCTGCGACAGCCGGAGGGTGGTTCCGGCAACACCCCCGAACCTGCCCTCCGTCCGGATTCCGACCCGGTCCTCGATCCGGACAGTCTGCGCAGGGGTGAGACGGGCCAGTGCGGCGGCGGCGGCGGCAGGATCGAGCCGCCGGGCCTGGGCGGGAGCGGCCCCGGGCACGGAGGCCAGAAGAAACAGCGCCGCCACGGCAGGAAATCGAAGCACTCCAGTCATGCATCCTCACGCGTGCAAGGGACGAGCCGACGCCCCGAAGGACGCCGATTCCGATTCAAGTCAACAACACACGGAAGGATGGAAGGTTCCCGTGACCGGGGAGTGACCTCCGGGTGCCGGCCACCGGCCCCGGGAGATTCAGAGCCCGAGCAGCCGCTCGAGCTCCTGGCGCCGGGCAAGACCGGTGTGACGTCCCGCCTCGCTCCCCATGCGGAACACGACGACGGTCGGGATGCCGCGGATGTCGAAGCGCCGTGCGAGCTCGCTCTCGCGGTCGGTATCCACCTTGAGCACGAGCAGCCGTCCCGCATGGGCGGACGCCAGCTCGTCGATGACGGGCGCGAGCATCCGGCAGGGCCCGCACCAGTCGGCATGGAAGTCGACCAGTACGGGCACGGCGGCGGATCGAATGGTCTCGTCGAAGTCGGCCCCCGTCGCCTTGACGGGCCGGTCGAGGAGGATGGGACGGGAGCACTCGCCGCAGCGGGGTCCCTCGGCCATGCGGCTCAGGTCGACGCGGTTGAGCCGGCCGCAGAACGCGCAGCGGACGGTGACGGGCTGTAACGGCGACGCGGAGGTCGTCATGTCGTCTGCTTCGCCGCCGGCCTCGCCACGAGCGCGGGCGTCCGGGTGCCGCGGATCACCTTGTCGACGACACTGCCGAGGAGGAGCCGCCGCAGTCCGGCGCCGTGCGCGGTCATGGCGACGAGATCCGCCTGGTCCTTCTCGAGGAGATCGAGGATCGCCCCGGCGGCGCTTGCCGCTTCGACCACCCGCGCTTCCACCAGAATGCCGGCGTCGCGCAGCGAGGCGGCGGCCTGCTCGAGCCGCCGCTCGGCATCCGCCACGCGGGTGTCGCGCAGGCCCGCATCGACGGCCACGGGATTCGGGGAGGACGGATCGGCCAGCTCGACGTACGGCTCGACGACGTGGAGCAGCGAGACTGTGGACTGGAAGAGGACCGCCAGCTCGCCGACGATCCCGAGCACCGCCTCCGCATCCGACGACAGATCCAGCGGAACCAGGAGCCGGCGCAGCGAAGTCTCGGTCGACTCGCCGTCCTCCGGGCGCACCACGAGGACGGGCATCGTGGCGTGTCGCACGATATGCTCCGTCACGCCGCCGAGCAGGAGGCGGCCGAGAGCCCCGCGGCCGTGCGCGGCCATGACGACGAGATCGGCCCCGACCCGCCGGGCTTCCGCGACGATCGTCGGACCGGCGGGGCCCTCGAGGAATGCGTGCGTGACCTCGGGGCCGCCGCGCTTCCCGAGGAGCTCGGCCTGCCGCGTGAGGTAGTCCAATTCCTGGGTGCGCAGATCGACTTCGAGCGCCGGTGCGACGCCGCCGGTTTCGGCCAGCGGCACGACCGGGGTCAGGACCTGATGGGCGAGGACGACGTGAAGGGAGCCCGAAGCGGCCTTCGCCACCCGCAACGCCAGGGGCACCGCGGTCTCCGCGAAGGCGGACCCGTCCAAAGGCAGGAGAATCCTTCGGAGCATGCCCGCAAATAAGACTGGAATGCCCGGCCAACGGTAGCCCGAGGGGCGCCGATAAAGGGGGTATGAAACAAGGGTTGAAGCTCCCCTCGCCGCTCCCTTTGACCATGGCTAGAATCCGGCAATGCCCATGACCAGTCCGGCCACCCAGGCGCGCATCGAGCGGGTCATTCGCGAGGTGCCGACGCTCATGGCCGAGCTCGACCCGCAGGCGGTCCTCCGCCGGGTCGCCGAGCTCGTGTCCCACATCGTCGGTGCGCGCTACGTGGCGGTCGGCCTGCTCGCTCCCGACGGCCGGACGCTCGAAAGCTTCGTGACCACGGGGCTCACCGACGCCCAGCGCGCCGCGATCGGCAAGCTTCCGATCGGCCGCGGCATTCTCGGCCTCCTCATCACGGAAGGCCGCCCCATCCGCCTGCGCAATCTCACGAAGCACCCGGCCTCGTCGGGGTTTCCGGCCGAGCACCCGCCGATGCGCTCGTTTCTCGGCGTGCCCATCACGGGACGGCAGGGCGTCCTGGGCGAGCTGTATCTCACCGAGAAGATCGACGCCGAGGAGTTCAACGAGGAGGACGAGTACATCGCCGTTCTGCTCTCCATCACGACCGCCTCGGCGGTGGAGAACGCGCGGCTGCACGGCGAACGATCCCGTCTGCTGGAGGAAGTCCAGCAGCTGCAGCGCTCGCGGGAGCGATTCTTCGCGATGGTGAACCACGAGCTGCGCAACGCGCTCGCCGCCGTGCTCGGATGGGCGGAGATGCTGGTGCGCCGGAAAGAGCCGGGGACCGTGCCCCGAGCGGCGCACGAGGTGCTCGACTCGGCCCAGCACGCCGCCTCGCTGATCAACGATCTCCTGGACCTGAGCCGGCTCGACGAAGACCGGCTCAAGCCGGTCATCCGGAACGTCGAGTGCGGGCGCGTGCTCCGGTCCGCGGTCCAGCGCGTGCATCACGCGGCCGCGGAGCGATCGGTCTACCTCGAGATGACCGAGCCGCCGCCCGGGCTCCTCACCCAGACCGACGCGCACCGGGTGGAGCAGATCCTGGTGAATCTCCTCCGAAACGCGATCCGCCACTCGCCGGAAAGCTCGACCGTCTCGGCTCGCGTGGCCGCGGAGAACGGCGGGGTCGTGTTCGAGGTCACCGATCAGGGCCCGGGGATCCCTCCCGGCGACGTCGAGCACATCTTCGACCTGTATTACACCTCCGCCCGGGAAGACCAGGTGGGCAGCGGGCTCGGCCTGCCGCTCTCCCGCCGGCTCGCCCGCCTTCTCGGAGGGGATCTCGTGGCCGTCTCCCGACCGGGCGCGGGCGGCCTGTTCGTTCTCCGGCTGCCGGGCGGCTTTACGGAAGTATGAAGAAGCCTTCAGAGGGGGTTTGAGATCCGTTCAGAGGTGCGACCGTAACCTGCGACGATGAAGATCCTCGTCGTGGAAGACGACCGGAAGGTCGCCGGGTTCATCGAGCAGGGTCTCAAGGAGGAGGGCTACGTGGTGGACGTCGCGGCCGACGGCGACGAGGCCACGATGCTGGCGCACGTCTACGAATACGACGTGATCCTGCTCGATGTGGTCCTTCCCAAGAAGAACGGCTTCCAGGTCGCCACCGAGCTTCGGCGGGAAGGCCGGAACACGCCGATCCTGATGCTCACCTCGCGAGACGCCGTCGAGGACGTCGTGCGGGGCCTCGATGCCGGCGCGGACGATTACCTCGCCAAGCCCTTCCGCTTCGAGGAGCTGCTGGCCCGGATGCGGGCGCTCACGCGGCGTGGCGGCTCGGAGCGGCTCGAGGTGCTCCGCTACGGAGACCTGGCCGTCGATCGGCTCCGCCACGTGGCGATGGTCGCCGATCGGCGGCTCGATCTCACGGCCAAGGAGTTCCAGCTGCTCGAGTTCTTCCTGCTGCACCCGGAGGAAGTGGTGCGGCGGACCACCCTGCTCGAGAAGGTCTGGGACATGCACTTCGACCCCGAGAGCAACGTGGTCGACGTGCACGTGGGGAATCTTCGCCGCAAGCTCGGCCGGATGTCCTCCGCACAGCGGATCGAGACGGTGCGCGGGGTCGGCTTCTGCCTCCGGCACGCCGGGACGGACACCAACCCGCCTCCAGCCCGGCGGTCGGGCCAGAACTTCTAGCGGTTGACGGTTGACAGTTGACGGTTGACGAAACCGGTGAGGTCGGGATCAGACGGAGGCGGCGAGCCTGGGCTTCGCCGCCCTCGCCTTCTGATAGGTGCGGTACCCGGCGAGGACGGCATCCACCAGGGGAGCGGGATCGAACATCACGGGATCCGTGCACGGCAGACCCGTTTCCCCCGCGGCACGATCGCAGGCATCCCGGGCGCGGACGGGATCGAGATCATAGCAGTTCATGCTGATCCCCACGACGCGCGTCGGATGCACCGCGCCGGCCAGGAGCTCATACATTCGCACATAGTCGTTGAGCGGGGGAATCCGGAGCCATTCGTACTCCCGGTATTCGCCGATGTATTCGCGGGTGGCCTGGTGGCACAGCAGCAGGCCGTCGGGGCATGACCCGTGGAGGAGGCCGAGGGTCACGCCGGAGTATCCGGGGTGATTGATGCTGCCCTGCCCCTCGACGAGCACGATGTCGACCCCGGGCTCGGAGGCCCTGAGCACGAGCTCTTCCGCGGCGCCGGCGATGAAGTCGGCGACCACGGCATCCACGGCGGTTCCCCACCCTTCGATGAAGATCCCGGTCTGCCCGGTGGCGACGAAGCGGACGTCGAGCCCGCCCGCCCGGAGTCCTTTCACGAGCTGCAGCTGCGCCGTCATCTTGCCGACGTTGCAGTCGGTCCCGACGGTCAGCACGACGTAGGGATCGACGAGCCGCGCCTTCCCCGTGGCGACGGGAAGGCCGGGCGGCGGCCGGCGGACATCGTGGATCTGCCGCCCACGCTCGCGGGCCCTCTTCGCGAGCTCCGGGTCGTCGGCGAGGAAGGTGTGGAGGCCGCTCCAGAGATCGCAGCCCGCATCGAGGGCCTCCAGCAGCCAGGCTCGCCACTCCTCCGGCAGCCGGCCGCCCACGGGGGCGATGCCCACCATCACCGCGTCCGGGCCCAGCGCCAGGCCTTCGGTCATCGAGCCGACGACCGGAATGCTTCCACCGAAGCCCAGCACGTCCTCCACGGTCTTGCCGACCTGGGCGCGATCCAGCACACCCACGACCCGGTCGGGGAGATAGCGGATGACGGAATTGGCCGTCTTCGACGTCATCGGGCCGAACTCGCCGTCGGCGAGGAGGAGGTACCGGGGGAGACGAGGAGGCACGGAAAGCGTTCTGAGTTCTGGGTTCTGAGTTCTGGGTTCTGGGTTCTAGGGTTCTGGGTTCTGGGTTGGGGGAAAATAACGCGGCGGGGCGATCGTCGTGACCGCCCCGCCGAAGTGCGAGAATGAACCGGCTCAGCCCTTCTTCTGCTGCGAGTCCGGCTGCTCGACGATCTCGGCCTCGTGCACCGGCTCGCCGCCCTTCCCGATCTGGCGGGTCTGCTGGGCACCGGCGCCGAGGAGGCCCATCTTGGCCTTGAGCTCGAGCAGCTGCTGCTCGGCGTTGCCCTTGTACTCCAGCCGCTTGAACTGCTCCATGAGATCGTCGCCCTGGAACTCCTGCTGGATCTCGGCGGCCGCGAGGGCCTTCCGCTCGATGTGCTCGATCTTCTCGGCCATCCGCTCGAACGACTCGAAGGCGCTCTTGTCGTTCATGCCGGCCATGGTCTCCTGAATGCGCTGCTGGGCCTGGGCCCGCTTGGCCCGCGCGATCAGGATGTTCTTCTTCCGCTTCGCCTCCTCGATCTTGTCGTGGAGCTGCCGGAGCTGGCCCTTGAGGTGCTCGGTATCGGCCTTGTGCCGAACCCAGGCCTCGTGCAGCTGCTGGGCTCCCTGCAGAGCTTCGTTGTACCGCACCAGGGCCTGGGTGGCGAGGTCGTCCCGGCCTTCCTGGACCGCGAGCATCGCCCGGCGCTCCCAGTCCTCCGCCTGCTTTTTCAGCACTTCGGCGTCGGCCTGGAGCTTCTTCTCGTCCGCGATCGCGGCCGCGGCCTCCTGCTTGGCCTTGGCCAGCTGGGACTTCATGTCCAGGATCAGCTGGTTGAGCATCTTCTCCGGGTTTTCCGCCCGGGAGATGAGATCGTTGATGTTCGACCGCAGCATGGTCGAGAACCGCTCGAAGATGCTCATGGCTTACCTTTCGCGATACGCGGCGAGCGCGCTCAGGTGCGAGGCGATCGCGAGCGTGAGCGAGTCGAAGCTCGCCTCGAACTCGGAGTAGTCGAGGTCGATGAGCTCGAGGGCGTCGGTGAGCACCACGTGATCTCCCTCGAGCCCGTACGACCCGTGAATCATGTCCCGCACGTTGAGCTCGAGCAGCTGGCGATAGAGCTCGCCGCGGCGTTCCTCGCTCTGCGGCACCTCCATCACCCGGACCCGAAGCAGCGCGACCGGCGGGGCGTAGTTGACGACGACTTCCGCGCCCGACTGGGTTCGCACCCTCCAGAGACCCGGCTCGACCTCCTCCGCCTCCACCGTGCCACCGTCCAGGCGATCGATGAAGGCCTGCAGGTCGTCCTTGCTGACCATCCTCACCTCCGCAACGACCGGGCCAACAGGCGGTGGCCCTTTCCGCAAATCTAATCTTCGCAACCGGCCGCCGATCCCGGCGGGATCCTAGGCCCGCGGCTCCTCGCGACCCTGGGTCAGCAGCCGTTCCGAGAAATCGACCCGCTCCTCCAGCTCGCTCACTCGCTGCCGGAGCTCGTCCAGCTCCCCGAGCACCTGCTCGGGCGGGAGCTCCGTTCCCGGCGGAGGCGACCCGTCCAGGCGACGGGCGATCGCCTTTCCCACCGGCCCGTGCAGGGCGATGGCCACGGCGACGCTTCCCACGATGCCGACCGGAATCGCGAACGGGATGCCGAGGTTGATCGCGAGGAACACGTAGCCCGCGAGCGCCGCGGTCCCGAAAGAGACCAGTCCGCCGAGGCCGTGACCCCGGTCCGAAGCCATGGTCAGCCTCCCTGAGCCGGCGGGAGCGCGCCGGGATTCTTCTCGGCGGTGAGCAGGCGCTCGGCGAAGTCGACGCGCTCCTCGAGCTCGAAGAGCCGGGCCTGCACCGCTTCGAGGTCCGAGACGCGGGCCTCGAGGTCGGTGAGACGCTCCGCCTGGACCTCGCCGCTGTTCAGCGACCGCGGGCCACGCCGCCGCATCGCGTAATGCCGCCGAGCACCGAGCGCGAGCAGGGACCCGGCCACGAGGGTCGGGTAGAGGCCCTCGGGCCCGTCCGTCACGTCGACGAACCCCATGAGCGCGAGCGTGACCCCCAGGTGGATCACGAAGTCCACGAAGTCGATGCCGACGGCTTCCCGAAACCAGCTCATGGCCGATCCAGCCCGCCGCGCGGGAGCTCGGCCACGCCGCGCTGCTGGGCAAGGAGGCGCTCGGTGAAATCGACCCGCTCCTCGAGCTCGATCACGTGGGAAGCGCCCGCATCAAGATTCACCTTCGGGCAGCTCGGCCGGATCACGCCGCTTCTCGCCCAGGAGCCGCTCGGCGAAATCCAGCCGCTCCTGGACTTCGGTCAGCTCGGCGCGAATCGTCTCCAGCTCGGCGAGCACTTCGGGATCGGGGCCGTGATGGCCTCCACCGCGAATGCGCTCCGCCATCGCCTTGCCCACCGGCGAAATGGCCAGGAGGAAGAGCGTGCCGCCGCCGAAGATGAAGGTGATCGCGAGAATGTCTTCCATCAGCTCTGCTCCGGCCTCCCGGACGCCCCCCGCTCCACCGCGCCTCCACTCGAGAGGAGCCGCTCGGCGAAGTCGAGCCGCTCCTCGCTTTCGACGAGCCGCTGCTCCAGCGACGACACCTGCTCCCGCAGGTCGGCCAGCTCGGCCTGAACGTCCGGATCCACCGCCGACTTGCCGTGGATCCGCCGGCCGATCGCCTGCCCAATGGGCCCCTGGGCGATCTTCATGACGGTGACCCCGATCAGCACCATCATGACGATCCCCGTCAGCATGCCGACGATCGGGATCAGGTCACCGAAGGCAGGGGGCATTTCAGCTCACGGTTCGGGGTGATGGCCCGGCACCCAGCGGTCGGGCAACGCGTGGCCCTACGGAAGTTGCGGGGGAATGTTTCAGCCCGCAACGTCACCAGGGAAGGGGACCTCAGACCATTTCCACCACGCGAATGTGGCTGATCCGGACCGCGATTTCGGTGTCGTCCGCCCCCACCGGACGGAGAAAGACCTCGAGCGCCCCCGGGTCCGTATCGACGCTGGTCGGGACGCCCACCACCTGGTGGTCGTCGGTGGTGGTGATCCGCACCACCTGGTCATGGCCGCCGGCGTAATCGAGCAGCTCGACGATCGCCTCGTAGGTCATGGGGACGACCTCCGGAGAGGGGATGGGAGAATGTAACGTGAGTTCTGAGTTCTGAGTTCGGAGTTCTGGGTTCTGGGTTCTGGGTTCTGGGTTCTGGGTTCTGAGTTCTGCGTTCTGCGTTGTCTATCATTCCTTCTGCCCTGCTTTCTCCTGCTGCTTCGCTTGATTCCACAGGCGTTCCATCTCGTCGCGCGGCACATCGGCGAGCTTGCGGCCGGTGCGCGCGGCTTGCCGCTCCATGGCGCGGAAGCGCTGCTGAAATT
>JBOHSH010000132.1:0-13195 GCA_050733195.1 Gemmatimonadales bacterium | reverse complement strand
GCCTCGAGTCGCGCTTCGCCCGCGGCGGCGGCGGCCCGGTCGGCCCGCGCGCGCGCCAGTCCCGCCGCGGAGCTTCCGATGTTCCAGAGCGGGACCGGCACCGAGAATCCCACGACGCCGGTCGCGCCCTCGGAGAAGGGCCCCTGGTCGTCCCACTCGCGCCCGAGCCGGAGACTCGGAATCGGGAGCCGGCGGATCGTAGCCCCGCGCGCCCGCGCGTGCTCCGCCGCGGAGTCGGCCACGGCGCGCCGAACAATGGGGAGCGACTCCTCCCCCGCCGCGGCCGGCCAGGTCCCGTCCAGGCCTCGATCGAGCGCGCCGGCGGGCGTGGTCTCGGCGGACGGGCTCCCGAGCTCGCGCCCGAGCTCGGCCCGCGCCGCCGCGCGAGCTTCCGCGGCGCGAGAGAGGAGCTGCCGCACCCGGCCCGCCTCGACCGAGACCTGCTCGCGCTCCTGCGCGGAGAGGTCTCCGGCCCGCACCCGCTGGACCGCGAAGCCCACCAGCGAATCGGCGCTCCGCGACATCGCCAGCACCAGGTCGTGCGTCCGCTCCGCCGCGAGCGCGTGGAAGAAGGCGAGCCGGACGTTGCGTCCGAGCTCCGCGGCGAGAATGATCGAGTCCGCCTCCGCGCCCCGGAGACCGGCGCGGGCCGCGCTGCGATCCGTCCACCGGGTGAAGAGCCAGTCGAGCCGCTGCTCGACGATCGCCTCCTCGGACGGCGACCCTTCGGTGTGCTTATACTGGAGGACCGGGTTAGGAATCGCGCTCGCCACGCCGAGACCGGCGCGCGCCTCCGCGCGCGCCGCGCGGGCAACCAGGAGCTGGGGCCGGTTCCGGCGCGCGCGCTCGAGCGCCTGGTCGAGCGTGAGCGTATCGCTCCGGCCCTGAGCCGCCGCCGGTCCTGCCGGCCAGGTCGCGCTGAGCGCGTACAGGATGGAGAGCCTGCGCAGTATCACCGCTCCGGTGTCCGTTCGGAATGGGTGGAATGTACCGCCGGAGACTTTCGGAACGGGACGGCCGCCCGCTCCAGCCCCACCGGCTGCTCCCCCTGCACGATGCGATAACTCCGATTGACAGCCAGGCCTGAATACGTCGTTCGGGTCCGGGCCGAATCGGGCCACGAGACGGTCACCCGCTCGACCCGCGACGCGGTGCCCAGCCCGACGTGCAGCGCGAGCGGGCCGGCCCCGAACGACCCGCCGCTGCCGACGGTCCGGTGGAGACTGCGGGTCCCGCTCGATCCGGCGACCACGACCTCGACCCGCGCGCCGATCGCCGAGCGGTTGGCGGCGCGGCCCACCAGCTCGAGCGCGATCCAGCTCCGGCCGGGCCATCCCGGGTTCTCGAAAAGCGCGGCGGAGAAGCGATCTCCCTGGTACGCGCCCCCGATCACCATGTAGATGTCCTCGTCGCCGTCGCGGTCGAGATCGGCGAAAGCGGTGCCGTGGCCCTTCTGGATGTGTCCGAAGCCGCCTTCGAGCGTCACCTCCGTGAAGCGGCGCGCGCCGTCGTTCCGGAACATCCGGTTGGGAACGACGGACCGGAGGTCCGGATTGCCGGTGCCGGCGTAGAAGTCGAGCCAGCCGTCGTTGTCGAGATCGCCGAAGTTGCTCCCCATCGCATAGAGCATCTTCGTCTCGAGCCCCGCCGCCCCGGTGACGTCGGCGAAGGTGCCGTCGCCTTTGTTCCGGTAGAGCCGCGAGGGCTCGAAGGCCACCTTGGTCCCCTCGTAGTCGGTCGTGAGGGGAAGCCCGAGGTACTCGCGCGCGGCGGCGTCATGGACCGCGGCGCCGAACCGGAGGTCGTATCCGAGGACGAGCAGGTCTTCCCGGCCGTCCTGATCGTAGTCCCAGAACCAGGTGGGAAAGCCGAAGATGGGACGCTCCACACCTGCGCTGCGCGCGGTCTCCTCGAAACGCCACGATCCGCTTGGGGCGCGGCCGCGGTTCACGTACAGGCGGTTGGGCCCGCCCAGCACCGACGCGAAGAGGTCGGGGAGCCCGTCGTTGTTCACGTCGCCCCAGGCCACGCCCTTCACGTAGTCGGCCAGATCGATGCCGACCTCAGCCGAGACCTCGGCGAAGGTCCCGTCGCCCCGGTTCTGGAAGAGCTCCGAGCGATGGACCACGCGGTCGGCCCGGCGGTCGGCTTCGTTGCCCACGAAGAGGTCGAGGTGGCCGTCGAGGTTGAAGTCTCCCCAGGCGGCCGTCTGGGTCGGATGAAAGGAGAGCAGCCCCGAGTGGAAGGTGACGTCCTCGAAGGTGGCGTCACCCCTGTTGCGGAGCAGCGAGTTGGGCCACGCGCCCGCGTCGTGCAGCCAGGCGCCGCGCAGGATGAAGAGGTCCACGTCGCCGTCGTTGTCGTAGTCGGCGTGGACCACGTTGAGGCCTCCGACGATGCCGTCGAGCCCCGCCGCGGCGCTCCGATCGGCGAAACCGCCGCGCCCGTCGGCGAGGTAGAGATGGACGGGATCGGTGAGACCCTGAGAGGTCGTGAAGAGGTCGAGCAGGCCGTCGCCGTTCAAGTCCTCGACGCTCAAGCCCCCCGCCCGTCCGTTGACCGCCACGCCGAGCTCCGCGGCGATGTTGGGAAAGAGGGGGAACCTCGGCCGCACAGGGGGCCTGAGACCCGGGATCCGGTACCGCGCCGGCACGCTATCGGGATAACCGCCCAGCGCCATCCAGGCGATGTTGAGGAGCCACCGCGAGCCGTAATCCTCCGGGAACTTCGCGAGCAGCGTCGAGTACCGCGCGACTGCCCCGCGCGCGCCCTCTTCGCGGGTGTGGCGGCCGGCGCCCGCGAGCGGGAGGATGCAGACACCCGCGCCCGGATTGTCGAGGCAGTTGTCCTGCTCGCCCAGCCGGAGCCAGGCAACGGCGAAGAGATCGAAGAGCGGCTTGTTCGTGGCGGTGATGCCGTCCGCCGGAATGCCGGCCCGCCGGAAGAGCGTGTCGAGCTGCGCGATCGCCTCCCTCGCCTGCCCGCCGCGGAGCCGCTCCTGGGCGAGGAGAAAGCGGGTGCCGAGCGCCTCGGTGCCGCTCAAGCCGGGTAGCCGGGCCTCGAGCGAATCGGCCCGGACCCGGTTGAGGAAGATGTACGGCTCGGGGGAGCGGACCGCGGCCGAGTAAAGCACGGCGAGCGTGTCCGCCATGCGCTCGGTGCCGCTCCGCTCGACCGGCGGCGACGCGCGGCAGCCCATCGCCACGATGACGAAGAGCAGCGCCCGCGTCCGGCGAGGGTCTCGCGGCAGAGGAATCAGGTTTCCGGCGGCGAAGAGGAAATGTCGTAGCTCGGAAAGAAAGATGGCGCGCGACGATACCGCGCGCCACCGACCCGCCGGACACGGGAGCGGAGCGCCGCTAGCGGGCCCGCCGCACCGTGATGTTCCCGTTCACGAGCCTGACCAGGATGTGGCCGGAGCCGTTCCCCGCCCTTCCGGTCGCGCGCACGTATCTCCGGGGTGTCCCCTGCGACGAATCCCACTCCTGGGTCTCGGAGACATAGAGCTCCCAGTCGCTCACGATGCGGGTCCCGCCGTGGCTCCGGGTGTAGGCGGTCTCCAGGTCGAACCGTCCGTCGAATCCGCGCGCCCTGACGAGGCCCGCGCCCTCGCCGATCCTGATCTCACCGCCGCCGGTCCGCACCTGGGCGCCGTTCGGCGCCCGGTCGAGATCGATCCCGCCGCCCGCTTTCTCGATGTGGAGGGTGCCGCGGTCTGCGCCCCGGATCTCGTTGACGGCGAACTTCCGGCCGTCCTTCTCCACGACGACGCCGCGCAGGTCGCCCTTTTCGTTCTCATTGTCGCCCACGCGGATGACGGGCCCGCTGCCCGACGAGCCGCGGAAGTTGCCGGAGACCCGGCTCACGCGAACGATGCCGCCGCCGGTCGTCACGCGGCCTTCGAGCTCGGAGTCGCTCACCTCGACTTCTCCGCCGCCCGTGCGGAGCGTCGCGCTGCCCTTCGCGTTGCGGATCGTGATGGCCCCCCCGCCGGTGTGCCCGCTGAAGGTTCCCTCGACGCCCAGGATGGTGAGATCGCCGCCGCTCGACTCGATACGGAGGTCGTAGCGTCTCGGCACCCGGATGTCGAAATGACGGCTCGTAGAGGTCGTAGAGAAGGTCCCCCGAGGTCCTACGAGCGAGGTGACCAGATGAATGCCCGGTCCGCGGTGCGCGATCTCGACAGTCGTCTGCCGCCAGCTCATGCCGCCGACCCGGACCCGGATCCGGACGGTCGGCTCATCCCATCCCTCGATGCGCACGCTGCCGCCGGTCTCGAGGTCGAGGGTCAGCGTCTCGCCCGGGCGCGCCGGATAGCTCTGCTCCAGCGTCGTATCGGCGGGGGCCTGGAACCGCTCCTCCATCGCAGCTCCCGCCGCCGGCTCACGCCGGCCTTCCGCGGACGGCGCGACGGCCGCCAGAGGAAGCACGACTCCGGCGAGGCCGAGCCAGGTGGCGCGCCGGGTGAAGACCCTGGGAACCAGGCGGCTTCTGGTGTCGTCCAGCACGGCAAGCAGTCTCCCTTCCAGCGTTGAGGGCCTGGCCATTCCGATCGCGCTCGCGCCGAGGAGCCGCATGGCGCGCGACCCGCGGGCGACGTCGAGGAGATGGGCCGCGTATTCGACCGCCGGAACTCCCCGCGCCAGCACGTGATCGTCCGCGGCCCGCTCGGCCTCGATCCGGAGCCGTCGCGAGGCCAACCAGACGAGCGGGTGCCACCAGTAGAGCGCGCAGGCCGCCCAGCCGATGAGGTTCGCGATGCCCTCTCCGCGTGCGATGTGCGCGAGCTCATGGGCGAGCACGACCCGCCGGCGCTCCGCGCTCCACGTCACGGCATCGGGCGGAAGCACGATCACCGGGCGCAGCAGGCCCCACGTGGCCGGGGAGCCGACCGCGGGCGAGATGAAGAGCCGCACCGGCGGGGCGACTCCCGCCGCGAGACGCCGCTCCTCGAGGCTCGCGAGCCAGTCCGGCTCGCGGAGGGCGGCCGCCCGTCGCAGCAGCCGCGCGAGGCCGAGCCGGCCCAGCACACACCAGCCGAGAATGGCGAGTGTTCCGGCAAGCCAGAAGGCGGGCAGCAAGTCCTGGATCGTGCGGGATGACGAGGGACGAAGCGGGGCCGCGGCGGTCCGGACTGGGCCGGACGCCTCGATCGCAGCCGAAGCGACGTCGTTGACCGTGGTGAGCGCCTTCTCGGACTCCAGCGGGTCCGCGGACGGCCAGCCCTTCAGGCGAAGCCGGAAGTCCGGCAGCAGGGGGGACGCGACTGCCACGCTCAGCGCTCCCGCGAGCGTCGCGGTCCAGACGAGGTGCCGGAGCGCCGCCGATCGCCGATGCAGCAGCAGCGCCGCGAGCCCGCCGAGGAGGAAGACCAGCGTCGCCTTGAGGATCAGTGCCGTCATGACTTCTTCCCCTTTCCAGCCCGGCGGGCCCGCTCGAGGAGCCGGGTCATCCGGTCGATCTCGTCCGCGGTGGGCGGCCGGTCCGCCACGCCGAGCATGGCCGCCATCGCCGATTCCATGGAGTTGTTGAAGAAGGTCTGGAGCATGTGCGCCGCGGCCGAGCGCTGGAGCTGGCCCCGGTTGACGGTCGGGCGATAGACGTACCGGGGGCCGTCCCATTCGTGCCGGACGTAGCCCTTCTCCTCGAGAAGCCGGAGCATGCCGCGCACCGCGGAATAGCTCGGCGGGTCGGTGAGGCCGTCCTGGACCTCCTGGGCGGTGGCGGTGCCCTGGCGGAAGAGCACGTCCATGATCTGGCGCTCGCGGGCGCCGAGCTCGGCGTAGGGATCGGACACGGCGGGCCTCCCCAGGGTTGCGCGGTGCTACCGCACCTGCATGGTGCTAATACACTAGCACCACGGTCCCAGCTCGTCAAGCCGCGGTACCGCGACCGCCTCAGGCGCTCCGATCGAGGAGCGTGATCTTCTGCCAGATCTTGCCGGAGAGGCCGCTGGTGAGCGACTCGATGTCGTTGACCGCGGCCAGCGTCTGCGGGTCGTTGAACCGCTGGACGTGGAGGGCGGCGACCTTGGCGATCAGGGACAGCAGCTCGGAGCAGTAGTCGAGGTAGCGGCCCAGCTCCGACTGGCTCAGGGTCCGCTCGGGCGACGACGGGGTATCCGGCTGGTCCGAGGCCATGCGCTCGGGATCCTTGGTGAGCTGATGCATGTCCACGACGTGCGCGAGGCTTCGGAGCTGATGCAGGGCCGTCAGGGCCCTGCTCCGCTTGAGCCGGGTCTCGAGCGTCACGAGGAACAGGACCAGCGCGCCCAGGAACACGAGACCGCTCAGGGCCGCCTCGCCCACCTGAATGAGCTCCCCGAACCGGGCGACGCCGGCGGGAGGCCGCATGGTGGTGAGGATGCCCCCGACCGGGATCGCCATGCCCGCCAGCACGACGCCGACACCGATCCGGATCGCCCAGTGCGGCCGGGCGAGATAAGAGAGGACCGCGGAGTTCTCGTCGGCGAAGGTGCGCAGCCCGTGCGCCACCTGGGCGAGACCGGAGCCGGGAAAGCGCTCCTCGATGCGTTCTCGCAGGCGGCCCAGCGTGGCGAGGATCTCGCCGGCGGCAAGCTGCCGGAAGCGGAGGGAGTCCACCGTGTGCCTCTTGTCGCGGGGATTCGAGTAAGATACTGACCGATCCCCCCAGGAGCTTCCCGATGCGCGGCTCTCCGGATCCGTCCCCGACGCCGGGCGGACTCTCCCGGCGTGACTTCGTCGGAGCCGCGAGCGGCGTTCTCCTCGCCGGCTGCACGACGTCGGAGAAGCCCGAGGCGTCGCCCTCTGCGGCGGCCCCGGCGGCGGCGCCCCCGCCCCCGCAGCCGTGGGTCAAGGACCCCGCCCCCTTCATCCGGCATCCGACGAATCTGGAAACGCGCCTCGAGAACCTCCCCGGCCTCCTCACGCCGAACGAGCTCTTCTTTGTCCGGAATCACGCATCCACACCCCGCCTCGATGCGGCGGCGTGGCGGCTCCGCGTGGACGGCGACGGCGTCGAACGTCCGTTCGACCTGAGCTACGACGACCTGATGCGGCTCCCGAGCCGGAGCGTGGTCGCGTATCTCGAGTGCGCGGGGAACGGGCGGAAGTTCTTCGCCGAGATCGGTGGGAAGGCGGCCACCGGCGGCCAGTGGGCGACGGGTGCCGTGGGGTGCGCCGAGTGGACGGGAGTGCCGCTCGCGCTGGTGCTCGAGCGCGCGGGCGTCCGGCGGGGCGCGGTGGACGTGCTCCTCCACGGGCTCGACGAGGCGAAGTTCAGCCGTCCCATGCCGCTTGCGCGCGCGCGCGAGGACGATACGCTGCTCGCCTTCGCGATGAACGGCGCGCCCCTGCCTCCCGACCATGGGTTCCCGGTTCGCGCGCTCGTGCCCGGCTGGGTCGGCAGCAACAGCGTCAAGTGGCTCGGCCGGATCGAGGTCTCGATGTCCAGGGTCTGGGTCAAGACCAACACCGCCTCCTACGTGCTGGTCGGCGAGCAGTGGCCGGCCGACCGCTACAAGCCGGCGCTCGGCGCTCCCGTCACCCGGCTGAACGTGAAGAGCGCCCTCGCCCTGCCGCGGCCGGGCCGCCTGGCCGCGGGAGTGCAGCGGCTCCGCGGATTCGCCCACGCCCCGTCGGGCATCGCCCGCGTCGAGTGGAGCCCCGACGGCGGCACCACCTGGAAGGCCGCGCGGCTCGATCCCGCGCCGGGGCTCGCCTGGAACCGGTTCGACTTCGAGTGGAACGCGGTGCCCGGCGAGCACCGGATCCTGACGCGTGCCACGGACCGGCAGGGAAACAGGCAGCCCTCGAGCGTGCCGTGGAACGAGCAGGGCTACCTCTTCAATGCCGCGTTGCCGCATTCCGTGACCGTGGCGTGAGGGCCCGGGTTCCACCGGCTCTGCTGCTCGCGGTGTTCGCCTGCGGCCGGGGAGAATCCGAGGCCGCCCGGGCGATGCGGGTTACGGAAGAGGGGTTCGACCTCTATCGCGCCCGCTGCTCCGCCTGTCACGAGGTGGACGGGGGCATCGGGCCAAGGCTTCGACGGGAAGTCGTCGCCGCCCATCAGCCGCCCGGGCGGCTGTTCGAGTATCTCCGGCGCACGATGCCCTACGGGGCGCCGGGCACGCTCTCCGATGACGAATACTGGAAGGTCGTGCAGTTCCTGCTGGTGTCCCGCGAGCTCGCGGACTCCACGAAGCTGGTGCGTCCACCGGCGAGCGATTGATGGCCAGCCATAGCGCGCTCCGGGTAGCGGAGCCATGGATGCCTGGTTTGGAGTCGATGCAGCGTGTTACGGGATGGCCTCGACCGCCTGCCCGTCTGCCCGTCTCACTATTCGATATTGCTGAGAACCACCGGCAGCCGCGTTCGGTCCAGGTATTCCGACTTCGCGAGGAACTTCTTCTCCGGATACCACGCGAACACCACGGTCCCGCCGGCGATGAGCCGTACGAGCCGCCGGGCGGCCGCTCTGGAAACCGCCGGACACCCCTCGGTCCGGCCCAGCTGCCCCCGGCGTGCTCGCTCGGCGCTCACGTTGGGAGTCCCGTGAACGACGATTCCCCTGGCTTGTGCGCGATCGTTGATGCCCGGCTCGAGCCCGCTCAGGCGCACGGCGATGCCGCGCACCCCGCTGTAGGTCGCTCCGGTGACAAACGTTCCCAGGCTCGACTGCGCGCTCCCCGCGCGATTCGAGAACGCCGTGGCCCAGGTGCCGCCCGAGCCCATCCCGTGCGCCACGTGCTCGTTCATGAGCACTTCGCTCGTGCCCAGATCGACCAGCCACAGCCGCCGCTCGGTGGAGGGGAGGGAGTAGTCGATGATGGTGACGAGGGTGCGCGTGGTGAGGCCCATCCCGGTCGCGCGCTGATGCGCAGCCCGGGCGTGCACCCAGGCTTCGACCGACATGCCTTCGGGAGGCGGCGGATGGTCCTCCGGCAGCGCGCCGGTGCGCACGCCGACCGGCGCGCACGCGACGCTCAGGACGAGCCCGAGCAGGGCCGCCCCGGCTGAGCACTTCGACTGCCGAAGCATGCCCCGGGAAAGGGCAAGCGACGTGCCCCGAAGGTGTCCCCTCACGCGAGGAAGCCAACGCCCGGAGGGACAACCGCTTCCGCGATTCGCCACGGGGTCCGGAAACCGGTCCGCGCAACCTGCTGCAGGTGAGATTGCGAGGACCGCGAACCGGGGCGAATTTTGGGGCTCCCCACCAGTCGAGAGCACCGCCGTGTTCCGTCCCGTCACCGTCCTCTGCCTGGGGCTCGCGATCCTGCCGGCCAGCGCGTGGGCCCAGGCCCCAGCGGGCTTCACCGTGGAGCAGGTCCGCTCCTATCCCTACCCCAACGAGCTCACCGCCGCGGCGACCGGCAGCCGTATCGCGTGGGCGATGAACGAGCGGGGCCAGAGGAACCTCTACGTCGCCGAAGGCCCCGCCTTTGCCCCTCGAAAGCTCACCAGCTACACCGCGGACGACGGCCAGGAGCTCACCAGCGTGAGCCTTTCCGCCGACGGGCGCTGGGTGGTGTTCGTGCGCGGCGGGGACCACGGGTCCAACTTCGACGACGCAGTACCGGTGAACCCGACGTTCTCACCGACGCCGCCCAGGGTGCAGATCTGGTCAATGCCCTTCGAGGGGGGTGAGGCGAAGGTCGTGGGCGACGGCGACGGGCCGGTGCTCTCGCCGAAGAGCGATCAGGTCGCGTTCACGCGCGGCGGGCAGATCTGGATCGCGCCGATCGACGGCTCGGCGCCGGGCAAGATGCTCTTCTCGGCGCGCGGCTCGAACGGCCCCCCGGAGGGGTCGCCCGACGGCAGCCGGATCGCGTTCACCTCGAACCGCGGCGACCACGCGTTCATCGGCGTCTACACCGACGCGAGCACACCGATCCGGTGGATCGCCCCGTCGTTCGACCGGGACGGCTCGCCGCGGTGGTCGCCCGACGGCACGAAGCTGGTATTCGTCCGCCGCCCCGGAGCCGGCGGCGCGCCCGATTCGATGCTCACCCGCAGGCACCAGCCGTGGGGACTCTGGACCGCGGACGCGGCGACGGGCGCGGCGCGCCGGATCTGGCAGGCGCCGGAGACGCTGCGCGGCTCGCCGCCCTCGACGCATGGCGGCATCAACCTCCACTGGGCCCAGGGCCGGATCGTCTTCCTGTCCTATATGGATGGGTGGCCCCACCTCTATTCCCTGCCCGAGACCGGAGGGGAGCCGCTGCTGCTCACGCCCGGCCGCTACATGGCCGAGCACATCCGGCTGAGCGCGGATCGCCGCTGGCTCGTGTTCGCGGGCAACGCGGGGAGCGACCCGCTCGACATCGACCGCCGCCACGTGGTGAAGGTCCCGGTGGATCGCGCGGCCCCCGCAGTCATGACCCCGGGCTCGGGGCTCGAGTGGTTCCCCGTGGTCACGGGCGACGGCGCCACGCTCGCCATGATCAGCGCGACGCCGCAGCGCCCGCCGCTTCCCGCGGTGATGCCGCTGGCCGGCGGCCCGCGCCGCCTGCTCGCGGAATCGACCCTCCCCGCCGATTTCCCGGCGGCGAAGCTCGTGACGCCGAAGCAGGTCGTCTTTCAGGCGCCGGACGGGATGACGGTGCACGGCCAGCTCTTCGAGCCGCCGGGAGGCGGCGCGGCCAGGCGGCCGGCGGTCATCTACGTGCACGGCGGGCCGCCGCGGCAGATGCTCCTGGGGTGGCACTACTCCGACTACTACGCCAACGCGTACGCGATGAACCAGTACCTCGCGAGCCGCGGCTTCATCGTGCTGTCGGTGAACTTCCGGCTCGGCATCGGCTACGGGTACGAGTTCCACCAGCCGAGGGGCGGCGGGACGCAGGGGGCCTCGGAGTACCAGGACGTAAAGGCGGGCGCGGAATGGCTCGCGAAGCAGCCGCAGGTGGACGCGACAAGGATCGGAATCTACGGTGGCTCGTACGGCGGCTATCTGACCGCGCTCGCCCTCGGCCGCGACTCGCGGCTCTTCGCCGCGGGCGTGGACATCCACGGCGTACACGACCGGGCGAGCCGCGCGGCCCTCTTCGCGGAGCGCTACGAGCGGGCCCCGGACGTGGAGCGGGCGTTGGACGTGAGCTGGGAGTCGTCACCCGTCTCGGCGATCGCGACCTGGAAGTCGCCGGTGCTGGTGATTCACGGCGACGATGACCGGAACGTGCGGTTCAGCCAGAGCACGGACCTGGTGCGGCGTCTCGCCGCGGCGGGCGTCGAGGTCGAGACGCTCGTGATCGTCGACGACACGCACCACTGGATGCGGCACGCGAACGCGATCACGGTCGACTCGGCCACGGCGGCGTATTTCGAAAAGAAGCTGCTGCGGCGGGCAGTGACGCAGAAGGGTTCTGAGTTCTGAGTTCTGAGTTCTGGGTTCTGGGTTCTGGGTTGGAAACCCCGCAAAGGGGGGAACTCAGCACTCAGCACTCAGAACTCAGAACTCAGAACTCCGAACTCAGAACCATCCACACGAACGACCCGAGCCCGATGAGCACGACGCCTCGGCGGACCCAGACCTGCCCCGCCCGCTGGGCGGTCCGGGCGCCGGCGTAGCCGCCGATCAGTCCTCCCCCGGCCATCGCGAGACCCACCGGCCAGTCGACCACGCCGCTCGTGATGAAGACGAGCGACGCGACGGCGTTGATGCAGAGCCCGCCCCAGTTCTTGATCCCGTTCATCCGGTGGATGTTCGTAAGGCCCATCATCCCGAGCGTCGCGAGCATGAGGATCCCGATCCCCGCGCCAAAGTAGCCGCCGTAGATCCCCACACCGAGCTGCGTCGCCATGAAGAGCCAGGCGGGAGCCCGGGCCGACGGGTCGCGGCCGATCGCGCGCAGGAACGGCCCCTGCAGCATGAAGAGGAGGGTCGCCGCGAGCACGAGGAAGGGAGCGATCCGCGCGAACCGTTCCTCGCCGGTCTGCAGGAGGAGCGCCGCTCCTAACCCGCCGCCCACGAGGCTCGGCACCGTGAAGCGGGCCAGCAGCGCGCGGCTCCCGGTGAGCTCGCCCCGATAGCCCCACATGCTGCCGACCGCCGCCGGCCAGAGACCCACCGTGCTCGTGGCGTTGGCGGTGAGCGGCGGGACGCCCAGGGCCACGATCGCGGGGAACGTGACCAGCGTGCCCCCGCCCGCGATGCTGTTCATGATGCCGCCGGCGGCGGCGGCGAGGAAGGCGAGGATGAGCAGCGTCACGGGTTGACCCCGATCGCTACGGGGCCGATCGCATCGATTCGAGCAGCGAGATGCCCCGGGCGTCCATCGGCGGCGGAATGCCGAGCCAGGCGCTCACCGTCGGGGCGGCATCGATCACCCGGGCGGTCGGCAGACGCCGGCCGCCCACGCCGGGACCGACCGCGCAGAGCACGGTGTACATGTCGCGCTCGATACTCGGGAATCCATGGCTGCCGTTCGGCGGCCGCCCGGTGACCAGCGAGTCGCCCATCGCCGCCGAGTAGGAGTAGCCGGGCGCGAGGTCGAAGTAGACGTCGCCTCCGGTCGGCCCGCCGAGCCCGAGCGGGTCGTTCGGCGATGGCCGCCAGGTGCGGCGCACGATGGGCGTGCCGTCCGGCCCCCGGGCGGCGAGCAGCACCCGGGCGACCGAATCGGCCACCTGGTCCACGTGGTCGGACGGAACGATGCCGCCTTTCCGCGAGTCCCGGTTCACGCTGACGAAATACCCCGCATTCGTGATCGCCTGGGTGCGCCGGAGATCGGGCCGCCCCCGTTCGTCCACGCCCAGAAGGCCCGCCTGCCGGAGTGCCACGTTCACGTGGAAGAAGCGCCAGACCGCACGCATGCCGTGGTCGCCGGCCACGACGAGGAGCGCGTTGCCCTCGCGGGCGAGCGCCCGGAGCGACGCGAGCCGTCGGTCGACCAGCGCCCAGCCGCGGTTCCGCAGTGCGGCGATCCGCGCGGCCAGCGCGGGATCGACGCCCGGAACGCCTGAGGCCACGTAGCCGAACCAGGTGTGGTCGAGCCCGTCGGCGAGGGAAAAGTATTCCGCCTGCAGGGCGGGTCTCCGCTGCCGCCACGCCCACTCGCTCCCGCGAATGAACTGCCGGGTCTGGAGCTCCGCCGTCTCGAGATACTTGAGCTCCGCGCTGCCGTCGCCTCCCTGCGGCAGCGTGGGCCCGGTGCGGCCGAGAACCGCCGTCACCGGGTTCCCGACGAACGGGCCGACGGCGTCCTGGTATTCCG
>JBOHSH010000131.1:0-27622 GCA_050733195.1 Gemmatimonadales bacterium | reverse complement strand
ATGCCCGGACTCACCCGTCGAAGATGACGGCGCGGACGTTGAGCTGCGGAACTCCGTTCACGAAGACAATGAAGGGGTAGAGGATCTGCCGCACTTCGCCCGTGAGGTCGTCCCGCATGCGCACCTTGAAGTGCGAAGCGCCGTGGAGGCGCGCGGTGAGGTTGACGCCGGTGCGCGTGGTGACCCTGAAGTCGCCCCAGGCGACTCCACCGTGAGGATCGCGGGGGCAGTTGTCCGCCTTGCACATCTCGTAGCTGTCGAGCCGGACCTCCTTGAGCGCCGTGAAGGGGAGCTCCCGCCGGCTTCCCTGATAGTCCACGACGAAGCTCGACGTACCGACCTGGCAGAGCCTGGCGTTCCCGCTGCAGACAGCGGCGTTGTAGTTGTAGATCATGTCCTCGAACGGTACGACCGTGCCGTCGGCAAGGACGAGTCGCCCGGACAGGCGCGCCGGCTCCTGTGCGGCGACCGCAGGCGCGAGAAGGGTGACGAGGGTGAGAGTGATGGACGCAGCACGCATGAAGCCTCCCAGAGAGCTGAATCGCGCTCCGGCCGAGCGCTGACCCCGGTCGGTCGCCCTGCCACGCAAACCGGGTCGTTTTCGGTGACGACGGCCTGGGTGGGGCGGGGCACAGCCGATTCTCGCCGCCGTCGCGTTCACTAGCAGGATGCGATGGGGTATGCCAAAGCATGAAACGGCCTGCATTCTACCGGCGTGCTAACGAGCAGGCCAACTGGAGCAGTGACAATGCGTTATACGGTGTCTACCGGCCTGTGCATGATCCGGCAGGACCGCACAACAATTGGGTATGTCCCTTGCCCTGCTGCGGGTGGGGGGAACCATGCACTTTCGCTATCAGGACACCAAGGGGAAGGTCCAGAGTCTGCCCGACGTCGCCTCGTTCCTGCAGGCGATTCAGCGGGGCGCGATCACTGTGTCCACGCCCCTGTCCGTGGGTGGGGAGCGGATCTGGCACCCCGCCGGCTCCGTCGCCGCCTATCGCGAGGCGGCAGCGGCCCTCAAGCGTTCGAGCGGCACACTGCCGGCGATCGACCTCGCCCCGCCGCCGGAGCCTCAACGCCGGGCCCGGCTCCGGCGCGGCGTCTGGGTCGCCGCGGCCGGCCTGGCCGTGCTCGCCCTCATCGGTCTCCGGGTGCACAGCCTGACCGCCCGAAGCGATGCGGCCCGGCGAGCCGCGATCGGCTCGCTCCCGGGCAACGAAGCGCAGGCGGTGCTGGAAGAGATCGATCACGCGATCGGCGACTCGATCGCGGCGGCGCAGCGGAAGCTGCACGACTGGGTCCGGCTGCAGCGCTTCGAGGTCCGGTTCCGGGGCATCGGTCTCACGAACGGCAGCGCGCTCCGGGAAACGCTCGTGGCCGCGGAGCGTTACCGGATCGAAGTCGACGGCGTCGTAGACCTCGGCCGCCGGATCTCCGCACGGCTCCTGGCGCGTGCCGACACGCTCGAGGGCTCGAGCGGCCGCTACGACGGTCTCGGGAGTGCGGCGGACGATCTCCTGTCGGCGTGGCGGCGCGACCTGGAGGAGTGGGCGGTGCTGCAGCGCTCGACCGCGGCGACGCTCGACTCGATCGCCGAGTTCCTGCTGGCGAAGCAGCGCTCCTACGTCGTCCGCGAAGGCTCCGCCGTGTTCCTGAGCCGCCACGACGGCGCCCAGTTCCGGGAGCTGCTCGCGCATCCGATGCTGCTGGCGGCCCGGGAACGGGCGTGGGCCGACACCGTGCTCGAGCGGCGACCCCGCTGGATGGAGCGGATCCCCGAGGACTCGCGCCCCGCCTTCGGCCGGCCGGCCCTGCCCTAGATTCCGCCGCCGCCGTGCAGGAGCGCGGCGACGATCCAGCTCAAGGCGCAGAGCTTCGGGCTGGTGGAGACGCGACGCGGCCCGCCCGGAAGGTCCGGACGGGCCGTGCGAGGATGCCGAAGGGCTACCGATCGAACCAGTACGAGACCTTGACGAGGAACGTGTTGTCCGCGTGCGCGCTGAAGAGCCGGTCGAGGTCGTCCCGGAGGGAACGGGTGCCTCGCTCGCCCTCGGAGTCGGTGCGGCCCTGCTGCCAGACCAGGAAGAGCGCGGACCCGGGGCGGTACTCCCAGCGGAGCACGACGTTGGACCGGAACTGCTTGAAGTTGAAGCCGCCGGGATCCGCCGCGAGCGCGGGATTCAGGGTGAAGGGCTTGAAGCGCTGGTCGTACTCCGCGCTCCGGGGCTGATCGAGCTCGCGGAGGTCGCTGTAGTCGCCCTTGCTGACGAACGGCTCGGCGTAGAGCTGCAGCGTGAGAGTCGGCGTCGCGGTGAAGTTCATCCGCGTGCGCAGGCTCGTGGTCCGCTGCTCGAGATGGGCGAAGGTGTGGTGGGTCACCCCGGCGGAGTCGCGGATGTTCGAGAACCACTGCCGGTCGTCGCGGTTCCGGGAGAACGAGAGTCCGAAGGAGGACGTGAAGCGCGAGCCGATCCGGATCGAGACGCCGGGGCTGAAGTCGTTGCCGCGGGTGCGGCCGCCGTCGCTCTCCCAGTAGCTCAACCACAGTCTCGGCGTGACGATGCCGCGGCTGTCGCCCTCGATGCCGCTCCAGAGGGACAGCGACTCGTCGGTGCGGAGCGCCGGGCCGCCGCGCGAGCAGCGGTCGCAGTACACTTCGCCCAGGCCGCCCAGGGTTCCGCCGAAATGGAACCACCAGGCGTTCTTGAGCTCGGTGTGGATGTTGGAGTTGACGGCGCGCTGGAGCGCCAGGCCCGACGCGGTCCAGTCCATCCACTCGTTGCCGTTCCAGAAGAACCGGCGGAAGAAGAGCGCGGGCTTGTTCCAGGCGAGCTGTGCCCAGCTGGCCTGGCTCTGCCAGTCGGCGCGGCGCAGGAAGCCGAGGTCGTTCGCCTCGAACCCGGCCGACACGCGCTGGTAGCTCGTCTCGAAGCGGAGCATGCCGCCGCCGACCTTCCCGAAGGTGACCTGCTCGTAGTCGCCGCCGAGGGAGGTGCGGGTCGGATCGTAGTCGAAAGACGCGTCGGGCCGCTGGAAGTAGTGCACCGAGCTTCGCTGGGTGGCATCCATCGCCTCCGGCGTGCCCGTGACGCGGGAGCCCACGAGCTTTCCGGTCACCTCGAAGCGGCCGCCCAGGAAGCGATGGCGGAGGTCCACGCCGCCGACGATGGCGGACGAGCGGAGGAAGTCTTCGGTCCACCGGTCGTTCGAGCGGTGCACGAAGGTGCCGATCACGCCGATGCCGGTCTGACCCTTCCGAAGGTCCTGCGACGCGCGCACCACCGCGTAGTTGGTGCGCGGCTCGAGGGTCCTGCCCTCCACCCCCTCCTCGCTGCCGGTGACGGCGTCCAGGATTCCGAGCGAAAGGCCGCCCGGCATCCGGCTCGTCACCTTGGCGGCGCCGAGGATGGTCGTGGCCGTGGGGGACGAGGCGTCGCCGTAGCCGCTCACCCCGGAGAGCTGCGGAGACCGGCCGATGCGCCGGGAGTAGAAGAGGCTCTCCGAGCCGCAGTCGTTGACGGCGAAGCAGTTGACCGGGAAGGTCAGCAGGCCGGCGCCCTCGATGAAGAAGGGACGGCGCTCGCCGAAGAAGGTCTCGAACGCGGAGAGGTTGAGCACCGCCGGGTCGGCTTCGACCTGCCCGAAGTCCGGGTTGATCGTGCCGTCCACGGTCACGTTCGAGGTGATCCCGTACTTGAAGTCGAGGCCGCCGGTGAAGTCCTGGGGATGCGAGTAGCCGTCGCCGTCCGGGCGGGTGGAATTCTTGGTGACGAGGTAAGGCGAGAGCTCGAGGCGCCGGGGCGAGGAGAGGCCGGTGATCCCGCCGATCTCGCCGAGCTGCGACGCGAGGCCCGCCGTGGTTCGCTTGTACAACGGCCAGCTCACCCGCTCCTTGTACCGCTCGATGTCGCGCCAGACGGCGAACCCGAAGGTGTGGCTCTCCGCCTGCGAGAACCGGAGCTGCGAGAGGGGTATCCTGAACTCCGCCGTCCAGCCCAGCGAGTCGATCGTGGTCTTGACGTCCCAGACCCCGTCCCACGCGCCGTCCTCGTTCCAGTCGTTGTAGATGGCGTAGTCGCGCTTCACCCCCGAGGGACTCACCGCGAACTCGTAGCCCGACCGCCGATCGTGATAGGAGTCGATGATGATCTTGATCTGATCGGTGGCCGGCCGGACATCCCGCCGGGCCAGGAGGGTGAGGATCTTGTCGGGCTCCGGATCGAACATCCGGACGAAGACGTAGAAGTTCCGCGCGTCGTAGGCCACCCGGGCTTCGGTCTTGAAGCGGGGCTCCTTGCCTTCGACCGGATCGAATTCGACGAAATCGGTGATGGGAGTGGCCGACTGCCAGACCTCGTCGGTGTCCCGGCCGTCGATTTCGGGCGCGGTGGCGGCCCGGACGGCCATGGCCCGGGTCGGGGGGGCGGCCACGGAGGGCCGGCTCACGTTGCTGGCCTGCTGCGCCTGGACAGCCAGCAGGAAGAGTGCCGCAACGACCATCGCGGGACCTCAAAAGGGAGTCAGGAACTGAGATACCGGCGGGGGGAAAAGCGTTGCGTGGGGGGTAGGGAGCTCCCCGTCAGGCCCTTTCCAGTCGAAGATTCCCGCGGCGGCTCACATAGGAGGCCCTGGTCTCCACCGGCGCATCGGGCTGCACGACCCAGGGCACGACCCGATAGTCGGTCCGCCACTCGGTCGGGGTGACCTCGAAGCGCAGGTATCCCCGGCGGCTGTTGTGGAACTTGATGTGCGGCGCGTGGGGCTCGATGCGAGGCCAGCTCTGCCACTGGTCGAGGCCGTCGCCGCCGGACGAGATGGACGTGCCGACGAACTCGACGGCCACCGGCGGCGACCGCGGATTCTCGAAGTCGACCGGCAGCTCGCAGGCAAAGCTCGAGTGGATGTCGCCGGTCAGCACGACGGTGTCGCCCGCGCGGCGGGCGGCGATGGCGTCGAGCAGGCGCTTGCGGGCGCCCTGATAGCCGTTCCAGTTGTCCATCCCGAACCGCATCGGCTGGCCGGGTTCGATCGCCGCCTCCGGCATCGCCGCCATCAGAATCTGCTGGGCGAGCACGGTCCACGTGGTGCGCGGCATGCGGATGCGCTCCAGCAGCCACCGCTCCTGCTCGCGGCCGAGCACCGATCGCGCCGAGTCGAGCGCTTCGGGGCAGAGGGGCTTGAGTCCGTCGCCGCACGGCTGGTCGTCGCGGTACTGGCGGGTGTCGAGGACGTGAAACGCGGCGAGGCCGCCGAACGGCACGGACCGGTAGAGCTTGAGCTCGGTTCCGCGGGGGAGCGACGCCCGTCTCAAGGGCAGGTGCTCGTAGTACGCCTGGTAGGCGTTGGCGCGTCGAGTCAGGAAGGCCGCGACGGGATCCAGTCGCTCGGAGATCTCGTCCGCATAATTGTTGTCGACCTCGTGATCGTCCCAGGTCACCACCCAGGGAAACGCCGCGTGGGCGGCGATCAGGTCGGGGTCGCTCTTGTAGAGCGCGTAGCGATTCCGGTAGTCGGCCAGGCTTTCGATCTCGCGGCCGGTGTGCATGCGCACGCGGTCGAGGCGCCCCTCGTACTCGTAGATGTAGTCGCCGAGGTGGACCACCAGGTCCAGCTCCTCCGCCGCCAGGTGCCGGTAGGCGGTGTAGAGGCCCTGCTCGTAGTGCTGGCAGGAGGCGCTGGCGAATCGCAGCCGGCGCACGGAGCCGCCCGGCTCGGGGAAGGTTCGCGTCCGGCCCACGGGGCTCACCGCACCGCCGGCGTGGAACCGGTACCAGTACCACCGGTCGGGCTCGAGGCCGTCGAGCTCCACGTGCACCGAATGTCCGAGCTCCGGCTTTGCGTCGGCGCTTCCGCGGCGGACGATCCGGCGCATCGCGTCGTCGGTGGCGACCTCCCAGCCCACGCTCACCGACCGGTCGTCCATGCCGCCGCCGCGCCAGGGATCCGGCGCGAGGCGAGTCCAGAGCACGACGCCGTCGGGCGCGGGGTCGCCGGACGCGACGCCGAGGGTGAACGGATCGGTGGTGAAGCCGGGCCGCCGCCAGACGCGCGCCGGCGGGATGCCGGCCAGCGCCAGCGAGAATCCCGAGAGCGCCCGGACGAATCCGCGGCGGTCCATCCGGGCGGCGTCGAGGACCCGGGCCGCGCGGCTCATGGCGCCGTGATGATGACGTTGCTCACGCTGCGTCCGCGAAGCCGCTCGTTGAAGGCCGCGACGTCGCGGCTCAGCATCTCGCGGGCCCGCGTGCGCACGGCCTCGATCTCCGTGTGGAGGCGCGCGGCCACCTCGCGCTGCTGGGCCGTCGGCGCGAAGTCGCTGGTCTCGACCCCGCCGGCGAGGTAGTTGAGCCGGAAGGCGAGCTTCATCGGCCACCGGATGAGGTCCTGCCCGCGGCCCGTGATCCGTCGCTGGATCAGGCCGTCCTCGACCTCGCCGAGCCGCTTCTCGAGCGAGTCGGCCGCGGCGGCGAGGTCGCGCCGGCTCGAGTCGGCCTCCAGCACGCGGCGGAGCGCGACGAGCTGTCCCCGCGCCGACTCGAGGCCGTTGACGGCATCCACCGCCGCCTCGAGATCCACCCGGATCGCGAGGAGCAGCTCGGTCTGCGCCGTGATCTCCGCGTCGCCTCCGCCGGAGTTGGGATCCTTCCGGACCTCGAGCGTGCGGGTGAGCGTGCGGCCGGCGGCGGCGAGCTCGACGGTGTACGTGCCGGGCGGCACCATCACGGAGAGCCGCCCGACGTCCGGCGCGGCGCGCCCGGTGTCGGGAACCACCAGATGCGACGCATGAAGCGGCGGGGTCCGGAGCTTCGCGGCCCGGGTCGCGTCCATGCGAAGGTCCCACCAGAGCCGGTTGATCCCCGCGGCCGAGCCGCCCTTGAGCGTGCGGACCACCTTGCCGGCCGCGTCCTTCACCCGGATCGTCACGCTGTCCTTCGACTCCGCCTTGAGCCAGTAGTTCAGCGACCCGCCGTAGGGTGGGTCCTTGCCCATGGCGGGGTCGTCGAAGGGCGCGAAAGGCGGCTCGGTGAGCTTGAAGCGCCAGGCCGCGCGCGGCGCGAAGAGGTGCGCGTCGCTCGCGACGACCTCGGCGTCGAGCGCGCGGAGCGGCGTCAGATCGTCCAGGATCCAGAAGCCGCGCCCGTAGGTCGCGACGACGAGATCGTTGAAGCGCTCCTGCACGGTGAGCCAGTGCACCGGGGCGCGCGGCAGATTGTTCTGGAGCGGCTGCCAGCTCTCGCCGTCGTCGAACGACACGTAGAGCCCACCCTCGGTGCCGAGATAGAGGAGTCCGCGACGGGACGGGTCCTCGCGGACGACGTGCGCATAGCTGAGGGGCGTCTTCGCGAGACCGCCGACGATGAGCTTCCAGCTGCGGCCGTAGTCGGTGGTGCGGTAGACCCAGGGATCCCGGTTGTTGACCTGGTGGCCGTCCACCGTGAGGAACGCGGTACCGGCATCGTACCGCGACGGCTCGATGTTACTGATGGTGCCCCAGGGCAGGAGCCCGGGGATGTTGCCGGTCAGGTCGGTCCAGGTGCGGCCGCCGTCACGGGTGAGGTGCACCTTCCCGTCGTTGGTGCCCGCCCAGAGGAGCCCGCGCTCGAGCCGCGACTCGGCGATCGCGAAGACCACGCCCGCGTACTCGACGCCGATGTTGTCGGGCGTGAGCCCGCCCGAGACGGTCTGGCGCGTCTTGTCGTTCCGCGTGAGGTCGGCACTGATCTCCCGCCAGCTCCGCCCGCCGTCGGTGGTCTCGTGCACGTGCTGGCTGCCGACGTAGATCCGGTTCGGGTCGTGGGGGGAGATGGTGAGGGGAAAGGTCCAGACGAAGCGGTACTTGAGGTCCGCGGCGGGCCAGCCGATCGTCGCCTCGGGCCAGACTTCGACGTGGTGCGCGACGCCGGTCCGGAGATCGTAGCGCGTCACCACGCCGCCGACCGAGCCGAACCCCGACGCGCTCGACCAAACGATGTTGGAGTCGGCCGGATCGGGCGTGGCCCATCCGCTCTCGCCGCCCGCCACCGGCTGCCACACCCCGCGGGGCACGCTCCCCGGCCCGAAGAAGGAGAAGAGCTTGCTGTTGCTCGGTCCGCGCGCCGACGGCCCGTCCTGCCGGTTGCCGTAGACGAAGTAGGGAACCCGGTCGTCGGTGGTGACGTGATACATCTGGGCGATCGGGAGCTGCACCCGGAGCCAGCTCGCGCCGCGGTTCTCCGAGATAGAAATGCCGCCGTCGTGCCCCACCGCGAGCCGGTCACCGTTCCTCGGATCGATCCAGACGTCGTGGTGATCGAACCCCGGCTGCCGGGTAAACGCCAGGTCGGTCGTGGTGTTCCCGCCGTCGAGCGTCTTGGTCACCGCGGCGGACATGAACCACGCCTCGTTGTCGTTGTCGGGCTCGACCGCCATGCGGGTGTAGTACTGGGTGCGGCCGGCGAGCTCGCGGTCCCGGCTGACGAGCCGCCAGCTCGACCCCGCATCGTCCGAGCGCCAGAGCTCGCCGTCGCCGGCGTCGCGCCCGTCGACCGGGTTGCCGTCGGCGGTCTCGATCAGGGCGTAGACGCGGTTGGGATTCGAGGGCGCGATCGCGAGGCCCACCTTGCCGAAGGGCTGGGCGGGCAGCCCGCTTCCGGTGAGCCGGGTCCAGGTGCGCCCGCCGTCGGTGCTCTTCCAGATGCCGCTCCCCGCGCCGCCGCTCACCCGGCCCCAGGTGTGGATCTCGATCTGCCAGGTCGCCGCGTAGGCGATTCGCGGGTTGACCGGATCGATGACGACGTCGATCGCCCCGGTGCTGTCGTTGACGAAGAGGACCCGGTCCCACGTCTTCCCGCCGTCGGCCGTGCGATAGACGCCCCGGTCCGCCTGCGGGCCGTAGGCATGCCCGAGTGCCGCAACCAGCGCGACATCGGGATCGGAGGGGTGCACGGCGATGCGGGCGATCCGCCCGGTGGCGTCGAGGCCTGCCCGGGTCCAGGTCTTCCCCGCGTCGGTCGAACGGAAGACTCCCCAGCCGAGCGAGATGTTGCTCCGGATGAAGGCCTCACCGGTCCCGGCCCAGACCACGTTCGGATCCGACGGCGCCACCGCCAGTGCGCCGATGGACTGCACCGGCTGGCCGTCGAAGACCGGCTGCCAGTTGAGTCCTCCGTCGCCGGACTTCCAGATGCCGCCCGACGCCGCGCCGGCGTAATACACCCGCGGGTCTCCGGGAGCGCCGGCCACGGCGGACACGCGGTTCCCCTCGGGCCCGATGTGCCGCCACGCGAGCTGCGTGTAGCGCGACGAATCGACGAGGACGCGGGACGGAGCCGGCGTCCGCGCCGGCGGACGCTGCGCGGACACGGCTCCGGCCGGCAGGAGAGCGAGAAGGCCGGCCGCGAGGGCGGCACGAATCGGGCGCATGGAGAAACCTGAACCGTTGACGGTTGACAGTTGACCGTTGACGGGAAGTCTGTCGCGAGCGGATCTGCTGCTCGGGAGGCCGCCTACTCGAGATGGAGACGGAGTCTGCTGAAGAACAGCTCGTGGCGGCTCTCGAAGCCGGACTCGGTCCCGAGGAAGATCCAGAATCCCCCCTCGTTGTCCGTGGTCAGACTCACCGTCTGGGTCCGGAGCTCGGTCTGCTTGAACCCCCAGGTGCCGGGGGAGGGGCAGCCGCTCAGCGTATTGCGGATGTCGCCGAGCTGCGTGAACAGACCCGCGGCGGACTGCTCGCCCTTGTCGAGGTTGAGCGTCCAGTAGCCGTTATCGTCGAACGGCTCCGGCGCGGTCGACGTCACCCCCACCTTGATCCAGACCGACGATCCGATGCCCACGGTGCATCCGGCGTGGACGGGGCTCGCGATCTCCACGGCGAGCGACGCCTGCAGCGTGATGTTGGGCGGCAGCCCGGTGACCCGCTTCCGCAGGTAGATGAAGAGATCGTCGCTGATGTTCGTCCCCGCGAGGTAGAGCGCCGCGCGGCCGTCGATCGGGGCGGGCAGGTTCCGCAGCTCGCCCACCAGCTGGATGTCCGCCTCGCGGCCGACGGGGAAGTCGGTCGCGAAGGGGAACCACCCCTCGCCGTGCATGTTGAAGTCGAAGTCGAGGTCGATGCGGCTCTGCGGCCCGGAGACGTCGAGACAGCCCGCCAGGCCGGCGAGGAGGAGAGCGACTGCGGCGGTTCTCATGCCTGAATGGTATCCGCTCGGTGCTGAGACGTCTAGAGAACGCCGGGGCCGAAACGAGCGCGGCGGCCCGGAGGCCGCCGCGAGGAACAGCTCTCGTCCGGTTCCCGAGCTACGGCACGAAATCGGGCGGCACGGGCTCCGGGAGCCGGAAGATCTCGACGTCGTCCCAGCCGATGGTCTGCACGTCGTTGCCGAAGATCTCGATGGCGATCGTCGCGAGCGTGGTCGCGAGCGCGTTGACGAAGGCGACGTTCTGCGCCACGGTCACCCCGTTGATCCTGAGGGTGGTGGTCTGGGTCACGAGGTTGACCTCGACCTCGAACAGCTGGGACACGTTGCGGGCCCAGCTCTGCCCGGCGAGCGCCTGGCCGTTGAAGGTGATCGGCCCCGTCTGCGCCGACTGGCCGCGCTGATACTCGACCCGGCCCACCTCGGCGCCGCCGTTGGCTCGCAGGATGAACGGCACGTAGCCGACGTTGGGCGAGCTGATCACCGACCGCCAGCGGGCGACGTACACGCCTTCGCCCGGAGGCGCGTTCTTGACCGTGCCGGTGAAGGTGAGCCCGCCGCAGTTCGCGCAGTTGCCACCCTGCTGATTGATGACGGCCAGGTTGCTCGCGATGTCGCCCAGCCCGGCCTCCACCATGACGCTTCCCGGGTCCACGGACACGACGGTCCAGGTGCCCTTCTGGGGCGTCGAGAGCACGAGGGGGCTCGGCAGCGGCTGCCCGACGGTCTCGGTGCTGAAGGTCGCCCGGAAGATGAACGGATCCGCCAGACCCCAGGCGCTCTCGTCCGTGATCGGCCGGCCCGAAGTTCCCGAATGGCCCGCGAAGAGACGCTCCGGAGCGAGCCAGTCGACCAGCGTGCCCGCGAGCCGGTTCAGCACGCCGAAGAAGCCGCGCGCCGGAGGCAGGTTCGCGTTCCCCAGCGCATTGCTGCACACGAGTCCGAGCGGGTCGACGACTTTCGGGGCCAGCTCCACCTGGTTGTTGTGATTGTTGGCCAGCAGCCCCCGGCCGATGATCGCGCCGTCGGTTCCTTCCACCGCGCAAACCGAGATGATCACGTACTTCGGGCCCTGGAACGACGTCACCGGGTTCACGTCGAAGTCGAAGCAGAGCGGATGGAGGTCCAGATTGGTGTTGTTCGCGATGGCGCTGCAATCGCTGAGCGGCGCGATGCTGAACAGGTGGCTGGCCGAGACCGCGTTCGGATTGACCCGCTGTCCCGCCGTCTGGTTCCCGTTGACCAGGTCGCCGCCCCCGGGGCCAATCACCTTCACCCCGCCCGACGTTCCGAGCACGAGCGGAGAGAGCGCGTAGGCCGGCTCGCCCACGAAGCTCGCGGTCAGGTCCCAGTGCGCCACCAGGAAGCTCTCCAGCGACGGCGGCACGACGATGAGGTTGCCCGTGTAGAACTTGTCGATGGTGAGCTGGATGTACGTCTTCTGCTCCGCCGCCGCCGTCACGAGATTCGGGCAGGCCTTGGTGACCTTGCTCCACTGGCTCTTGAGCTGCGAGCGGTTGCTGGAGCGCGACATCTGATCGATCTGGGCCAGTACCTGGTCCGAGGTGGCCTTGGCACAGGTCGCGGCCGGATTTACGGAGAGCTGCGGCTCGGTCGGCGAGGTGCGGGGGGCGTCGGCGCAGGCCAAAGCAAGCAGCCCACTCGCGGCGAGCGCGAGCAGAGAACGATTCCGGATGCCCATGAGGGCCTTCCTCCTTCGATCGCGAATCGGGGTTGCAGGGCTCGGCGGGACGGAGCTAGTTGCTGAGGCCCACCATGTCCTTGAAGCTCTGATCGGTGCGCAGGTTGCGCCACCACCACATCTTGCTCTCTGCGAACCCCGCCCGGTGCTCGGGGTGGAGACTAAGGTACTGCCGGAGGAGCTGAAGCGCCTCCCCCCTGTCCCCCATCAATTCCCGTATGAAAGCTTCATTAATCATGAGCGCATGGTCGGGGTCGATCTCGTTGTCCCCGCGGGCGGCCACGAGCAGACGCCTCGCGCTGTCCTTCTGCTGAGCACGAGCCAACGTCGCCGCTACCAGCATCTTACCTTCCCGCTCGAAAAAGGGACGGGTGGCGGCGGGGGCCAGCTCGGTGAGCCGGGCCTGAAGCCGCCAGGCCGTCGCCGGATCGGGCTGGCGGATGTTGGTGGTGAAGAGCTGGAGCTGACAACGGACGAACTTCCAGTCCGCCGGGAAGCGTCGCTGGCCTTCGTCGCAGCGGTTAACGGCATCCGGGAACTGCTCGTTGTCGTACGAGGTCGAGTAGAGGCGCCAGAGAATGGCGTCGGCCTCGGCGAGGAACGCGTCCGTGTCGTACGCCCGGCGGGTCGCGAGGGTCCCTTCGATCGGATTCGCCTTCTCGAAATAGACGCTGGCGAGCCGGTACCAGGCGCTGGCCCGGGAGCCGTCGAGCTGGGTGGCCCGCTTGAGGTCGGCCTCGGCCTGGTCGAGCAGCCGCGCCTGCGCGGTCGCGTTCGACTCGAGGCCCTTGCTCCAGCGGAAGAGCGCGAGGGTCCCCCGGAGCTCGAAGGCGCCGGCGTCCCGCTCGTCGAGGGTCATCGCCCGCCGGGCCCTCGCGAATCCGCTGTCGACGCGGGGAACCATGAGGGCGCGATTGGCGCCGTACCGCGCACCCAGGTACGCGACCGTGCCGCGCAGCACGATGGGCTCGACCCACTTGTTGTCGAGCTTCTCGACCACGCCGAGCAGGGAGTCCGCCTCCAAGAGGGCACGCTCGACCGCGGTCGTGTCGCGGGCGCGGCCGTTGCGCTCCGCCTCCCGGATGAGGCGTTCGGCACGGTGGGTGAGCGCCCACGCCTGCTCGTTGGACGTAGCCGCCCGGCGCGCGGTAACCCGGACCTCATCACCTACCCGCTTGCGGAGGAGCGCGGCGATCTGGGCGGCGGCGGAGTCGCCGAGGGTCAGCGCGTTCCGCGGAAACTCGTAGCTCTCCGAATCGAGGCGCGTGCCCCCGTTGCCCTCGAAAATCTGGACCGTCAGGCTCACGCCCGCCCGGCTCGGCGCCAGCTCACCCTGCACGATGGTGCCGGCGCCGAGCACGCGAGCAATGCTGTCCGGACGGATGTCCGAGCCGCGGAACGGGACCACGCCGTTCTCGGAAACGACGTTCAGCCCCTGGACGCCCCGCAGCTGGTCGATGACTTCGCTGGTGAGACCGTCCGCCAGATCGGAGAGCTCGCCGCCGCGTCCGGCGCTGAAATAGAGGACGGCGATGTTCCGGGGATCGAGACCCCCGCTTCCCTGCGCCGCGGCGCTGCCCTTGAGGGCTCCGAGCTGCCAGACGGCGACGGCGCCGCCCGCCAGGAGTGCGAGCCCCAGTCCCGCGGCGATCCAGACCCGGTTCTTCCGGCGGGCCGGCGCCGCATCCATGGCTTCGATCGCCTGGGTGGGAATCCGGCGGGAAGCGGTGCGGCCCAGGGCCCGGCGGGCGGCCGTCGACCCGAGGGGCAGGCCGAGGATCTCGGCGAACTGCGCGGCGGTCTGCGGGCGGTCGGCGGGGACCTTGCCCATCGCCGCGAAGATCGCGTCCTCGACTTCCTCGGGCACCGCCGTCCGGACGATCCGGATGCTCGGCACGTTCTCCATGGCGTGCCGGGCCATGATCGCCATGGCGTTCTTGCCGGTGAACGGCGGCTCGCCCGCCAGCATCTCGTACAGAACGCAGCCGAGACTGTAGATGTCGGCGGTCGGCCCCACGTGCTCGCCGGTGGCCTGCTCCGGGCTCATGTAGACCGGCGTGCCCACAGCCATGCCGGTCTGGGTGAGCTTCTGGGCGCCGGCCTCGGACGCGGCCCGCGCGATGCCGAAGTCGGCGACCAGTGCATGGCCGCCGGAGAGCAGGATGTTCTCGGGCTTGATGTCGCGGTGGAAGATGCCCTGCTCGTGGGCATAGCCGAGTGCGTCGGCGACTTCGAGCGTGATGCGGATCGCGTCGTCGACGGGGAGCTGGCCTTCGCGGTCGAGCCGGTCCCGCAGGGCCTCGCCCTTGACGAAGGGCATGACGTAGTAGAACAGCCCGTCGTTCTGGCCCGAGTCGTAGAGCCCGAGAATGTGGGGATGCTGGAGCTTGGCGGCGAGGCGGATCTCGCGCTCGAAGCGCTCGCTGCCGATCGTCGCGGCCAGCTCCGGGTGGAGGACCTTGATCGCGACGTCGCGATCGTGCTTCAGATCGCGGGCGAGGAACACCGTTGCCATGCCGCCGCGGCCGAGCTCGCGCTCGACGGCATAACGATCTCCCAAACCGGCTGTCAGGCGTTCGAGCGTTTCGAGCAAACGGGTTCCGCGAGTCGAAGACGGGGCCGTCGGGGCGGCCTGTTCAAGTATAGAGTGGGGCGCCCCGGGAGGCCAGAACGCCCGGGGCGCGGAACCGGGGGGAGCAAAACGAGCGCGGCGGCCCGGAGGCCGCCGCGTCGTGAAGCAGGATGAAAAGTCTCTTACGGCTTCCGGATTCCGACGCCGACCGAGCCGGTCAACGTCTTCGTGACCGTTCCGGCCGACCGGTCCAGGCCGACCCCGGCGTTGGCGTTCGCCGTGGCGGCCGCGGACACCGCGAGACCGGAAAGCTGACTGTCCGTGGCGCCTGCTTCCAGCCTGGCGCCCACGACGGCGAGCGCGCGATCCACCGGCACTCCCCGAGCAGTCAGGTCCGTCAGCACCTCGAAGGCCACCGTGAGACGGCGCTCGGACGGGGTCCGGCGCACGAGGGCCTCGACTTCGGCCTCCGTGGCGCCGCGCGCGATCACCTGCGCGCCGCGAGCGATCTCCTCCCGATCGGGGCGCTCACGGCCGCCCCGCCGAAGCGCCTGGAGTGACGCCTCGAGCTCCGTGCGACTCCGGGCTGCCGCGCCGAGGATCGCCGCGTCGGAGGCACCCTTGGCGCGCCCCTCCGCCATGCGATCGGTCATCGGTTCACTGGGCAGGCCCTGCCGCTCGGCGGCACGGACCATCGCCTCGAGCCGGGCACGCGTCTCGGCCGAGAAACCGGACGGGATTCGCGCCTCGGCCCTGGCTTCCGCCGTCACTCGGGCGGTCGCGCCGGCACTCCCGGCGGGGTCGCTCGCCGACTGCTGCGCGAGCAGCGCCCCGGGAAGCATCGCGAGGGCGAGCGTGAGAGTGAGCTTCATCATCGTTCCTCCTTGAGCGTTTCGGGTTTTGCTTCGTTCGACCCGGTCTCCTTGACGAAAAGCCAGGCCGAGCGACCGCCGAACCCGTCGTTCACGGCGGCCACGCCATCCGGCACCGTCCACGCCGTTCCGTCCACCCGGAAGGCGTACCGGTACTCGCCGGGGTTGATGCGCTGATCCACGTACCACACGCCGTTGGCTGCCCTGGTGAGGGGCACCGGCTTCCAGCTGGTCCAGTCTCCCGCCACCTCGACGGCTCGGGCCGACGGGGCACGCAGAGAGAGTCGGACGTAACCCGGCCGCGGCGCGGGCGCTCCGGCCGGGCGGGGCAACGAGCGCGGGGCTCGAACCCCGCCGGTGCTCAGGGACAGGCCGAGACTCAGGGAGCGGCCGGCGGGCGTCCCGGCGAGCCGGTTGGCGGCGTAGCTGTCGAACGACCCCATGAGGGCCACACCCCGGACGATCCCCACCGTCAGCTGGACTCCGCCGAAAGTGCGCGATTCGTCCGGCGCCGACTGGCGGCCCAGCGAGCCCGCCGCGGTCACGGACCCACGGCCGAGCTCGATGGTGGCGGCGCGCTCGCTCACGGCGAGGCCGTCAGGCCGGAGATGCTCTTCGCGATATCGAATCCGAATCAGCTCGCGGGCGCCCGCGCCCGACAGTCGAAGCGTCGCGCCGAAGGCCGGGCCTGCGGTGCTTCGAGACGTCGTCCCGGCGCCGCCGGGCGAGGGAAGAGGACCGAGTCGTGGATCCGAAGCAGGGGAATGCCTCGCGAGCGCGCCGCGCGCACCGCCGTACAACGAGAGCGAGCCGAGCCGGGCCTCGATCGCCGGCAGCGCGTCGCCCTGGATCCAGGTATCACCCCAGGACGCGCGGGTCGCGTCGCCGGAAGCGGTCAGGATGAGCCCGAGCGGCCCTCCACCCATCGTCCGCATCGAGAGGCCTGCGCCTCCGCTCGCGGACCAGACGGCTCCGTCGAACCTCGTGCCGCGCGCGTAGACCCACGCACTCGACCCTGCGGAAGGGAACAGGTGGACCGAGGGGGCTATCGAGACTGCGGCCGCACGAGCGCCCCGCAGGTCGGTCGACTGTCCGCCGCCCACGACGACACGAAGCACCGGCGACTGCGCGGCCGCCTGGCTGGAGGCGAGCGCGATCGCGAACGCAAAGGTGCCCACATTCCGTGCATGTCGTGACATCGTCCAACTCCAGCTCGGGGACCTGGTGAGAGACAACATCGCGCGGGGAGTGTCGCACATCCGTCACCTTGGTCACTGGCCCTCGGTGACCCGGCTCACCCGAAAACCGTCCCCGACTGTGCGGAACCCGGGAGGGCCCGACGTCCCCACAACGCCGAAGCTCGACGTCGATGATTCTCCTGACCGCCCCGGGGGGCGCGTGCGGCGTCGAAGGCCATCTTGACCGTCCCGTGCTCGAGGAGGTGTACGATGATCACATTGCTCGCTCTCGCCGTTGCGCTTCAGGCGCCCGTCACGCAGGACACGACCAAGAAGGACCCCGCCGTGACCCCCGTCACCCAGGACACGACGAAGAAGATGAAGGATCAGAATCAGGCGCTCTCCGTCGAGGTGACGAAGACGCGTGAGACCCTGATCCAGAACGTGCCCTCGGGCATCCAGGGGTGGGTGACCAGCGAGGCGGCGAAGTTCACGACCTCGCGGGAAGCCTTCACGACCGACAAGGCCCGAGCCGCCGTCACAGCGCGGTTCACGGGTCTCGGGTCGAACGAGGTCGATGCGCTGGCGTTCCTGATCGCCACGGATGTCGCCCTGAAGGCGCAGGCCCAGCACGCCGCGGCCAAGGGCGTCGGCGCCGGTGTGCCGCCGCGCGACCCGCCTGTGGCCGAGAAGGCCAAGGGAACCGGGCCCGCGGATTTCATGGCCCGGTACTCCGAGGCTGAAAAGGTCGCGAACGGTCTGCAGAAGACGGCCGGCCAGGCCTCGGCCGACGCGCTCAAGGCCCTGAAGATCCCCGGGTAGGTACTCCGGTCAGGACGGACCCCCGGCTCCTCTTCCGCACGGCGGAAGAGGAAGCCGGGAGGCCGTGCCCGACGCCAGGCCGCTATACTCGAAGCATGACAGCGGCCGGCGTCTATCGCGCGGGTACGGCGGTCTTCGCAGTGCTCACCGCCATCATGCTGTATTTCTTTCTCCGGCTCCCCTGGCCGGCTCACACCGACACCGACTTCGATATCGTGGGGTTCCTCTGGCTGTTCCGGGCTATTCCGAAGCTCGCGATGGGCGGAGCGACGCTCTTCTGCGGCGGAATGGCCCTGACGTGCTTCGTGCGCTCGCTCCGGTCCTAGCCCGCCGCCCCGGAGCGGTGGAACACCCATCGCCCCGCGAGGATCGTTACCCGCGCGGCCTCCCTTTCCGTTGCGCGCCCGCAGGGCCCGGGCAGCCTGAGTCGCGCTCCGCCGGGCCCCGAGTACACGCGCGCCTTGCAGAGGTACCTGGTGCAGGCCTTCGTCGTCGCCACGCAGACAGCCGGCTCCATGATGCCGCCCATCATGCACGCATGCCCGTTCCAGCCTCGATAATCCTGTACCTCGAAGCAGATGGAGCTCTCGCAGCCGCTCTGCGCCATGAGCGGCCGGCTCTCGAGGGCGAGCGCGAGCAGGACGCCGCATCCGAAGATCATCGATCGCATGGGGGATTCCTCCCTTCTTGTGGCGTCTTCGTGGACGCCGGTTTCAGGTCGCCCGAAGCGGGGCGGTGGCACGGCCGCAAGTTCTGATCACCGCCAGCACCGAGCCATCGGGGCGGAGCAGCATCGTCCGCCGGCAGGAGGTGATGATCGAGCAGACGTATCCCCAGGACGTGCAGTAGGTCCCCTCGGTCCCCATCACGCAGGCATACCCCTTGAGGCCGAGGAAGACGTTCCACTGGCAATGCTCGTTGCATGTTCCTCCCTGGACCGGCGCCGGGGCCGAGGCCAGGAGGATTCCCGCGATGAGCCCGGTCATGTCGCACTCCTTTCCGTGCTGTTCGGGCTAGCCGCGACCCGCCGGTCGCAGCGTGAAATCGAGCCGCACCAGGACCGGCTCGTCGTCCACCAGGGCCATGCCGATGAGGGACCTTCCGGTCGGCAGTACTTCGGTCAGCCCGACGATCCGAAACCCCGGCGGCAGGCGTACGGACGAGAGCACCGCCCCCGTGGCGGGATCGAGCGCGTCCCACCAGATCTCCTCGGTCTGGCCGAGTTTCATGGCGAAGCGCTGCACGAGCGTGAGCCGGGGATGGACCTCCACCGCGGCGCCCGGCGCCATGACCAGCGCGTTGGTCGACGCGATCGAGAACGACGAGAGGTCCCTCGTGATCTGAAAGGCGAGATCGGGCGCGGACGCCACCCGGATCGGCACGCCGGTGCGGCGGTGCCGGCGTCCGCTCGCGTCGTAGACGAAGAGCTCGTAGGGGATGCTCTGCGAGTAGAGGATCCGGCCCCCGGGCAGCCGAGACAGATGCCCGGCGCCCCAGTACTCGAGGATCTCCCGGTCCTTCGCCGCGGGAAGCGGCGCGAAGGAGCGGACGTGACGCAGCGTCGAATCGAAGCGGAAAACATGGACCGCGGAATCGGCCGACCGGCCGGCGGTGGGGGCGTAGCCGGCGATGGCGACGAGCGACCCCCCGAGCCCGATCATGCCGTTCGCCTGCCGGAAGTCGAACGGCAGCCGCCAGCGGCGCACGAACCGGCCGCGCGAATCGAGCAGCGAGAGACTCTGGGAGGCGACGTCGTAGACGGCGAGGGAATTGTCCGGGAGCGACGCGATGCGATAGGGAAACCCGAACTCTCCCGGCCCTTCTCCTTTCCGGCCGCTGTGAAAGAGGAGCCGGCCGTTCGCCTGAAAGCAGCTGATGCGCTGAAATCCGGGATCCGCGACGCAGATGGAGCCGTCGGGGCGGAGCGTCATGTCCGCCGGCTGTCCGAGAGTGGCCTCCTTCCCCCTGAACAGCACGGCGCGGTCCAGCTTGAGCGGGAAGCCGGCCAGGTCGGGGACGGCCAGGGTCTGCGCTCGAGCCGCAGTTCCGGAGGCGGCAAGCGCCGGCAGGAGCAGGGCCGCGAATCGTCGGGCTACAGGTGACATGCCGCCTCCTTGAGCACGCGAGCAAGATCGAGGGCGTCGTCAACGGAGGGTCAACGGGCCTCCCGGACGCCCCGCCGCAACCGGCGCGATTCCGCAACGGTTTTCCGGGGCCGCGCATCAGACTGGGAGATTGGCGGCCCTGTCCGGGACCGCCCAACGAACCCAGGAGAGAGCCGATGAACCGTCGCCCCGCCGCTCTGGCCCTCGCGCTGGCGGCTTTCGCCACCCTCCCCGTTGCGGCCCAGGAGCCCGCCGACTCCATCGAGTCCCGCCGTTCCATCGCGCGGCGCAAGCTCGAGTCCCTCCATGAACGGATGAAGGCGCACCGGGACTACCGGGAGTTCCGGGCTCCGCGCTTCAAAATCGAGGGATTCCGGTCGCGGGAGCCCAGGATCCGGGAGTTCGCGTTCCGGCAGGAGGAGCTGCGGCGCCGGCTGGACGACCGCCTCCACGAGCAGCACAAGCAGCGGATCGAGCAGCGCGACGACCTCCACCGCAAGCTCCAGGACCGGATGCAGGACCTGCAGAAGCGCCAGCGGGAGCGGAGCGGGGAGCTCCGCCGCAAGCTCGATGAACGGATGGGGGAGCGGGAGCTGCGGAAGTGGCACTACCCGCGGTATCGCCGGATCTGACCTAGGGCGAAGGCGCCAGCGCCTTCGGGGATCCGATCCGTTTCACGAGCTCGTACCAGTAGCCCGCCGCGCGGTGAAACTCCTCCACGCCGACGCGCTCGTCGCGGCCGTGCGCCCTCGAGTCGTTGATGTCCTCGAAGATCGCCCCCACGCCGTACGTGGGGATGCCGGCATTTCGCGTGTACAGACCATCCGTCGCGCCGGTGGACATCTCCGGGACGACCGGCACACCCGGCCAGTAGCGGGCCGCCAGCGCTTCGATCGGGCCCATCACGTCCGACCGGAGCGGTGACGGCGGACTCGGCCGGGCCTCTCCTTCCGCGAGGATGACGACGGCGGTATCGGCGGCGACCCGCCGGAGGACGGCCTCGACCCGGGCCGGATCGTCCTCGGGATGCACCCGGCAGTTCACCGTCGCCCGGGCGAGCTGGGGCAGCGCGTTGTCCGCGTGGCCGGCAAAGAGCCGGGTGGCGACACAGGTAGTGCGGAGCACGGAGTTGAGGTACGGGGAGGCGGTGGAGAGCCGTCGCGCGGCGGCGGTGTCGCCCGTCCGCGCGACCCTGACGAGGTCCCGCCGGAGGGTCGAATCCATGAGCGACGCGCCGCGCTCGAAGGCGATGCGGGTGATCGTGGTGAGGCGCATCGGGAAGACGTGGGACGCCAGCCGGCTCAGCGCGCGGCTGAGCCGGTAGACGGCGTTGTCGGGCACGGGCAGGGAGCTGTGGCCGCCGCGGTTCCGGACCTCGAAGCGGAAGGTCTGATAGATCTTCTCCGCCGCCTGGACGGAGAAGACCGCCGCCTTGCCGTTCACGTAGGCTCCGCCGCCCCCGTCGGTGTTGAGCGCGAATTCCGCGTCGATCAGCGCGCGCCGCTCCGCCAGGAGCCAGCGGATGCTCTCGCCCGTCGTCTCCTCGTCGGCGGTGAGCACCACGATGAGGTCCCGGTCGGGAACGAATCCTTCCTTCCGGTAGCGGATCAGATTCGCCACGAGCATCGCGGCACCCGCCTTGTTGTCGCTCGTTCCCCGCCCGTAGAAGAACCCGTCCTTCTCCACGAGCATGAACGGATCGGTGCTCCAGTCCTCGCGCCGGGCGTCGACCACATCGAGGTGGGCCATGAGCAGCACCGGCCGGCGCCGGGCGTCCCGGCCGCGGAGGCGGGCCACGAGGCTCTGGTATCGCGGGCTGTAGCCCACGACGTGCACGTCGGCCGCGGGGAGACCCGCCTCGAGGAGGCGGCCGGCCATGGCCTGCGCCGCGCGCGAGGCGCCGCCCGCGGAGTCCGACGTGTTGATCTCGACGAGCTGCCGGAGGATCTCCCGCTCCAGAGCCCGGGCGGAGGAGTCGGCGACCTGCGCGCCGGCCCGGGTCAGCGGAATCAGGAGGAGGAGGAGCGCAACCAGCCGGGAAACAGGGGGGAACATGGGATCCGTGGGGAGAATCTACCCGAATCGCGGACTGGTCCGGCCCGTGAGCCGATGGCGGGCCCGCACCTGCGTCCGGTGCACGAGAGAGAGCCCGCGCATCCCCTGCACGATCACCGAGGACGGCGGCCGCACGGGGCGGGTGGGAAGGCCGCTCAGACCCTGGTCGAGCGCCCACTGCCGGCAGGCTTCCCAGTCGAATCGCCAGATGTCGTCGAGCCAGAACCGCCGTTCTCCATAGCGGGCGAACCACCGAAGCACCTCGACGTCGAACCAGCTGAAGCGCTCATCGGGGAGGGAGTGCATGTCGATGCCCCGCGACTCCCAGCCGCCGAACCATTCGGGCCGCGTCGGCTCGAGCCGCCCGCGCCAGGTGAAGTCGAGGTGGTTGAGGTACCGGAGCCGGCGCTTGAGCGGCGGACGGCAGGTGCCGAGCACGTTCTCGAGACAGCTGTACCAGCGGAGCTTGGCGGCGAAGCGCGCGGGCACCGCCGCGGCGTAGTGCAGGAGCTTCACGTCGTTGAGCCGGAGCCGCGGCGCGCCGGCCGGGAAGGGGAGCCGCGCTCCGTGAATCACGCGCCCCTGGAACGGCGTCCCGTCGTCGACGAAGCCGAAGGGGCGCATCGGGTCATGCCGCATCGCCCGGTCGGTGCCCAGGTAGAGATCCACCAGCTCGAAGTCGAGGACCGTTCCCGGCGCGGCGCTCAGCAGGGTCTGCCATCCGACACGGGAGGGGGCGTCCGCCGCGAGGATCTCGTCGGCGTCGAATGCGAGGAGGATGCGGGGCAGGGGAATCCGCGCGCGCGCCTCCTCGACCATCCGGGCCCTGCGAGCGCCCTCGTCGAACGTCTCCTCCGGGTTATCCACGACCGCTGCACGGGGGTAGCGGGCGCAGAGCTCCCGGGAGCCGTCGGTGGAGCGCTGGTCCGAGACGAGGATGAGGTCCGCGAAGGTGCTGGTGACCGCGAGGAAGCGCTCCAGGATCCACGCCTCGTTCCGGACCGGGGTCAGGACCACGAGCCACGGGCGTGAGGAGCCGGTCATGAGGGCGGACGGCTGTGGAGAGGGAGGGAGAATACAACACGAGCGGGAGGAGCCCCAGGCCCCTCCCGCTCGGTCCTGCGAAGGCGACGGCTTACCGCTCGACCAGAATCAGGAACTTCGAGTTGCCCCAGAACCGCTCCGGCGACGTGATCTGGAGAGTGCCCTTCACGCGACCCTTCGCGTCCAGCGGAATGTTGCTGTAGGCGAGGTTCTGGCTCGTGATGAGCTGGTACTCCTTGGCCGGATTGGGCAGCGCGATCTCCGTCATGGTCCGGCGGTCGGCGATCGTGAAGGCCGACGGATCGAGATCGGGGGCCGGCTTCAGGACCTCACCCGTGCGGGTGAAGATCAGGAACCGGGTGCCGCCCTCTTCGCGGATCAGGCCCTTGTCCTTGAGCTCCTGACGGGTCCCGATGACGTAATACACCGTGTTCTCGCGCTCGGTCATGACCCCGACGGTATCGGTCAGGACCTGCTTCTCGGTGCTGAGCGTGGCAACCTGCTGCCGGGCGCCGGTGAGGTCGGCCTCGAGGGTCGCGATGCTGTTCTTCTGACTCTCGAGCGTCGCCTGCAGGCCGTCGATCGTGGCCTGGAAGTCGGCGAGCGAGACGCGCAGGCTGTCGTTGTTCTTGGTCAGGTCGCGGAGCCGGCGCTGGCTGGTGGCCAGGCGCGTCTCGCTGGACCGGAGCCGGGTCGTCAGATCCTGGACCCGCTTGAGGACCGCGGCCCGCTCGTTGACCGACGCGGCGCTCTCGGTCCCGACGACGGGCTCGTTGGCCGCCGCCCTGGCACGCGACACCTTCGCGATCTCGGTGTTGATGTCGGCGAGGAGCTTGGTCGTCTCAGCCAGGTCCCGCACCAGGCTGTCCTTGACGGAGTTGACGGTGGTGAGCTCCTGCGCCTGCGTGCGATAGTAGACGGTGGAATCGCGGGGGATCCGGGCGGCTTGCGGGTCTCCGCCTCCCGAGTCACACGCGGCGATGGCGAGCGCGAGCGCGCCCAGGACATGACGCCTCATACCTGACCTCCTCCTCTGGAGCGGCATCCGACTTTTCCTCCGGACACGAAGGACCACAAACAGCAAGGGAATTGGACTGCGGCTTTCTGAAGGCTAGAGACGCCAGACCGGTTCTCCATTGCACACACTTCAGTCCATCTCGCTGGCTGCAGTGGGTCCGCCGGATAGTCCGAAAGCTTGACACTTCGCAGGGCGCGAGCCGTATATTCCGCCCCGGTCTCCCCATCCCGCCGGACCACCGAGGCAGTGTGGCCGGACTCCCTCTCCGCGAACTACAGCCCCGAGGTCTCGCCATGCCGCGCGTTCGCTTGTGGGTGCTCGCAGGGGTCCTCGTCATTCTCATGGCCGCCATCCCGCCCGCTCTGGCGGGCCAATCCGGGTCCCTGTCCGGGCGAGTCACGTCGAGCGACGGCGGCCGCCCGATCGGCGGAGCGATCGTCACCGTGCAGACGAGCGCCGGAATCGAGGCGGCGCGGGTCCCGACCGGCGGCACCGGGCGATACCGGATCCCGAGCCTCGGCGCGGGGACGTACCGGGTGACCATCGCGGCCATCGGGCACCAGGCGCGCACCTTCGAGACGGTGCAGGTCGGGGCCGGCGGCGGCGCCATGCAGGACGCGGTGCTGGAGATGGGCGTGACCCAGATCGAGGAGCTGACCGTGGTCTCGCACGACCGCGCGCAGGTCCCCGAGAAGGCCACGCAGGCTCCCGCCTCGGTGTTCGCGCTCAGCAGCGCGGAGATCACCGAGCGGCCGGTCCTGAGCGTCACCGACCATCTGCGGAGCATCCCCGGCGTGGACATCTCCCAGGGCGGGCTCGTGCAGTCGAACGTGGTGGGCCGCGGCTTCAACAACATCTTCTCGGGCGCGCTGCTCACCCTGATCGACTACCGCTATGCCGCGGTCCCGTCGCTCCGGGTCAACGTGCCGACCTTCTTCCCGGCCACCAACGACGACATCTACCAGATCGAGTTCGTGCTCGGCCCCGGGGCCGCGCTCTACGGGCCCAACGCGGCGAACGGCGTGCTCAACATCATCACCAAGTCCCCGTTCAACTCGGCGGGGGGCGTGCTGAACTTCGAAACCGGCGCGCGGGCCGGCTCGGAGTACGTCTCGGCCGGTACCACGCTGACGGACGGCGGAGCCAGCCTGTGGCGGGCGAGCGGGCGCTATGCCGCGGTGCTCAGCTCGAAGGTGGCCTTCAAGGTTTCGGGCGACTACCTGAGCGGCACCGAGTGGCGGATGCGGGACGAAGCCGAGCCCGCGAACTTGAGCACCTCCCGGCCGGAGCTGGGCCTGCCCGCGGGCCTCTGCAACGCCCAGACCGGCTGCCGGGACTTCGACCTCGAGCGGTACGGCGGGGAGGCCCGCTTCGACATCCGGCCGAATGGCGACACGGACACCGAGATCATCGGCGTGGTGGGCCACACCAATGCCAAGCGCCTGGTCGAGTACACCGGGATCGGCGCGGGGCAGGCGCGCGGCTGGAAGTACACCACCGGCCAGATGCGCTTCCGCCACAAGCGGTTCTTCGTGCAGGGATTCGGCAACTTCAGCAACGCGGGCGAGACGTTCCTCCTGCGCGACGGAAACCCCATCGTGGACGAGTCGCGCCTCTGGTCGGCGCAGTTCCAGCACGGCTTCGATCTGGGCTCGCGCGAGACGATCCTCTACGGCGCCGACTACTTCCACACCGATGCCCGGACCGGGGGGACGATCAACGGCTCCAACGAGGGCGACGACACGATCAAGGAGATCGGCGGCTACGTCCACAGCGTCACCCGGCTCACGCCGAAGCTCGACCTCGTCGCGGCGCTGCGGGTGGACAAGCACAGCCGGCTCGAGGACGCGGTCTGGTCGCCGCGGGCGGGGCTGGTGCTCCGGCCGAACGAGGACCACAACCTCCGGGTGACGTTCAACCGCGCCTTCTCGACGCCGAGCAACAACAATCTGTTCCTCGACATCGTGGCGAGCCGCATCCCGCTGTCGCCGACGATCGGCTACGATGTCCGGGCGCTGGGCGTGCCCAAAGCGGGCTTCCGGTTCCGGGAGAACGGCGGGTGCGCGGGCGGCGTGGACAACCTCTGCATGCGCTCTCCCTTCGCTCCCCAACTCGGCCAGCTTCCCGCCCGGGCCGTGGCGCTCTGGTCGGCCGCGGTCCAGGCAGTGTCCGCGGCGGCCGGCCCCCAGCTCACGCAGCTCATGCTGAGCAACCCCCCGACCACGCAGGTGGGGACCCAGCTCCGGCTGCTCAATCCGACGACTCGGCAGTTCCTCGACATCGCGCCCGCCCAGGTGCAGGACATCGAGCGGATGAAGCCGACGATCACCCAGAGCATCGAGGGGGGATGGAAGGGCCGCCTGGCGAACGGGAAGGTGCAGCTCTCGATCGACGGCTGGTTCGAGCGCAAGCGCAACTTCGTGGGCCCGCTCATCGTGGAATCGCCCACCGTCTTCCTGGACCGGCCGTCGACCATCGCCTATCTGACCGCGCTCTTCACCGGGGCCGGCGTGCCGAACGCGGCCGCCACCGCGGCGGCGATCGGAACGGGGATGGCCGGCGTGTCGGCGGCCACCACGACCGCGACGACCGGCGTCCCGCTCGCGACCGTCGTGCCGAACAACACCCCCCTCACCGCACGTCCGGACATCTTCCTCACCTACCGGAACTTCGGTGAGGTGGAGCTCTACGGCTCCGATCTCGCGTTCGACTGGATGGCCACCTCCACGCTCTCGTTCTCGGGCAGCTATTCCTGGATGAGCGACGACTTCTTCCCCAAGGAGGAGGCCGGCGGGCCGACCGACATCGCGCTCAACGCGACCCGGAGCAAGGGGTCGATCGCCGCCGCGTGGCGGGACGTCTTCGGCCGGGGCGGCGCGGAGATCCGGTTCCGCGCGGTGAAGGGCTTCCCGGTGAACTCGGGCGTCTACGTGAGCCCGCCGGACCCCGAGGAGCCGGGGCGGCTGCTGCCGATCGACTCCTATGGCGTCGTGGATCTGCAGGGGAACTGGAAGCTCCCGATCGCGGCACGGAGCATCGGGGTCGCGGCGTCGCTGCAAAACGTCTTCAACAAGAAATACGCCTCCTTCGTGGGCGTGCCCCGGATCGGGCGGCTGTTTCTCACCAAGATTTCGTACACGTTCTGATGACAGACGGCCAGTCGGCCGGACGCCCAGACGGCCAGAGGACGCGGTGAACGGTCCTCCCCGGCAGTCTGGCCGTCTGGCCGGCTGGCCGTCTCTTCCCTACGTCGCGCCCTTCGCGCTGCTGCTGCTGCTGCTCTGGCTCGGGCCGAAGCTCGGCGTCTCTCCCACGGCGGAAGCGGCCATCCGCGTCACGCTCCTCACCGGACTCCTGTTCACGCTGGCGCGGCCGGTGCTCTCGTTTCGTGTCGCCCGGCCGGCGGCCAGCCTCGCGGTCGGCGCGATCGTGTTCGTGGTCTGGATCGGTCCCGATCTCCTGGTCCCCGGCTGGCACGCGGGCTCGCTCTTCTCCAACGGGATCTTCGGGCGCTTCGAGAGCACTGTGCCGGCCGGCGCCGTCGACAGCCTCGGCTTCCTGCTGCTGCGCACCCTGCGCGCCGTCGTGCTGGTCCCGATCATCGAAGAGCTTTTCTGGCGGGCCTGGCTCCCCCGATGGATCGATCAGCCGGAAGATTTCCGCACGCGGCCGCCCGGCGCCTTCAGCCGGGTGTCCTTCTGGCTGACGGCCGTGCTGTTCGCGAGCGAGCACGGCGCGCTCTGGGACGTGGGGCTGCTGGCAGGGATCGCCTACAACGAATGGATGCGCCGGACCCGGAGTCTGGGGGATCTCATCCTGGCCCACGCCACGACCAACGCGCTCCTCTCGGCGTATGTCGTGGGGACCGGGAAGTGGGAGTACTGGTAGGAACGGGGAACGGGGAACGGGGAACGGTAAGAGCTCTGTCAGAATCCCCGTTCCCATTCCCCGTTCCCCGTTCCCTGCTCCCCGTTCCCTGCTCCCCTTCCCTGCGGGTCAGATGCCGACGAGGGAGCGGAGGGCGGCGGGGAGGCTGTCGGCGTCGAGGAAGACGCGGCGAGCGCCCTTCCAAT
>JBOHSH010000130.1:0-6600 GCA_050733195.1 Gemmatimonadales bacterium | reverse complement strand
CGAAGCCCGACGCCAAGGACGAGGGAGCTGGACTCTTCGCGTGAGCTCCCGGCGCGCCCCTGGTTCTTGAACCACTGATAGCGGTATCCAAGCGTCGTGTGCAGCGGTAATCCCCTGGGAAGCTGGTAGATGAGGGCGACTTCGCCCTCCCGGCCGACGCTGGTGAGGGTCTTCTCCGTTTCTCCGACCGGTGAGAGCAGGGCCACGGCGGAGAGCTCCACGGCCACGCCGCTGGAACCAAGGGTGAGGATCGACTTGGCTCCGACCCGCCCATACCCGAGGAAACCGCTCGTCAGCGAGGACCCGCGGGCCCGCCGGCCATATCCCGCGGCGACATGAAACTCCGGGGCCCCGACAAGGAGGGTTGCTTCGGCCTGCCTCAGGTCACCACCCGAAAGCGATCCGTCGAAAGCGCCGCGCAGCAGCCGTAGCTGGATCCCGAGGGGTTCGCCGCGAGCGAGAAACTCGAACCCCGTCATCGTGCCACGGCTGCGGTCCACGAGCCCGGACGCGAAGACGGTCCGCTCGGTGGAGAGAACGGCGGCATTGGCTCGCACTTCCACCCGCGGACCTTGCGCCTGTACCCCGGTGGCGCACAGCGCGGTCAGACAGAGAGTCCATCGCATGATCAGGGGTCACTCTGAAAGGTGATGACGGCGCGATGCCCCGCCCGCCGGCGCTCGTTTTCCGCCCTGAGAGCCTCGATTTCCCGATCGAAAGCCTCGCGCGCCGATCGGTTGGCTTCCTGATTCGCGGGGATCGGGCTTCCGCGGTCGAGAAGCCATGCTCCTATGCCCGCGGCTCCACCGATCGCGATGCCGATGCCGATCGATCTTCCGTCGGACGTAGCCTCCTGTCGGGCCGCACTCGGCCTCATGACTCGTGATACGAGAATCGTGGCACCTGCGGCGAGTGCTCCCACGACCACCGCCCGGACGCGTACAGGGCGGGTGCGCTCGGGCTTCAAACGCTCCGGTGGAATGCCCGCCGGGACAGGTGAGAGGACGAACGGCGAGACCTCTACCGAGGCGGGGTAGTCCATTCGTATGGTATCGGTACGCTCCGGATCGATCGCGAGGATCTCGAAACGGTAGCTGCCGCTCCCCAGGAGTGGCTGGTCGCCCGCGAAGGCCCGGAAACCCAACGTGCCCTGCTCGACGGGGGGTGTGGAGTCGAGGGACCGCACCGGGCCCCCCTCTGCGGACCGGACCCGGAGAAGGAATCGCGTCGGTCGCGTCGCGATGGCCTGAAACGTCAAACGGCCATCCAGTGCAATGTCAGCCACCGGAGCCGCGGGGAATGCCGTCGCGCCGAAGGTCGAGGCTCGTACCAGGCGGTGAAGGGAGTCGAGACCCCGCCAGCTGATCTCCCTGGGAATTCCCATTTCCGGTGCCATGCGCACCAGCCGGGCCAACGCCAGGCGAGCGAGATCCGGACGCTGAGCCTCCTCGAGCTCGGGGTACCGCGCGGCCGCCGACACGGCCAGCGCCCTGCTCCGATGAGACCTTCTCGCCGCCGGAAGCTCGACCACGACCCCGGCGATGGAATCCGCTTCTCCGAATTTGAGGTCATCGAGTGCGGCGATGGCGAGCCGCAGGAGATCGTCGATGGGTGATCGCTCCTGCGCCCGGAGCGGCCGAGTCAGCACAAGCAAAGGGACGAGGATCAACGCAGCGAGGCGAGGCGGCATCACGACTCCTGGTACAGGGACTGACGAGGTTTCGGGATCGCGCCGGCCCCGCCTGGCGGCTTCGATTCTGGCGGAGCGCAATTGGGAGCCCTCCAGCCGATGGGAAGGGAGTCTCCCGGCAGGACGGTCACGCTGAAATCGAGGTCCGAGCAGTCCGGTCGAGTGGAACGGACTCGTAGCCGCACCTGACCCGGTTTGACGAGCCACCATCGGATCGGGCCGAGCGGGTGCGGAACATCATTGATGTAGAGGAACACTCCGTCGATTCGGGTACCGATGCGGATCCAGGCTTGGAGCGGTCGAATGGAATCGGACGGCTGGCCGAGCTCCAGAACCGACGGAGTCAGCGCGGGACCGGCCACAGACCGAGCTGTACTGTCGGTCGTCCGGTCCGCGGCTTGTCCGGAGCGTCGCGGCGAAGGGCCCCTCTCCTCCCGGATCCCGGCTCGGGCCGGCGTGGTGTCCCCAGAGTCACGCTGTGGGCCGGAGGCGGTTGGAGCTGCCGGCGCCCCCGCGGGCGGAAACGCGGGTGACAATGAGGCGGGCGATTTCGTTGTCCTGGTCCCACGATCCAGGGTGGCGACCCATACGACCGTCACGGCCGCCGCGAGCGTGACCAGCCCAACGACTGCAGACCGGATTCGGCGCCTCAGGACGACTGGAGCGGCGGGCCGTGTGCCGGTGACAACGGGAACGGGGCTCCTGGGTGTGCTTGGCCTGAATGCGGTGCGGTCGCCGCTTCGTGCCAGGGTGATCATCTCCAGCCGGATCGGGTCGTCGGGAGCGACGGTCGCATCGGAGAGAAGACCCCGGCACATCGCATCGAGCGTCGGCCAGCGGCTCTCCGGATCCTTGAGGATCATGCGCAGGACGAGCTGCTCCAGAGACTCCGGGCAGTCCGGCCGCAGGGTCCGGATGGGGATCGGCTCCTCGAGGCATTGGCGCTGCATGACCTCCAGGAATGACTCCGCGACGAACGGCGGCCGTCCGGTCAGAAGCTCATAGGCCACACAGCCGAGCGAGTATTGATCCGCTGCCGGCCCGACTCCTTCACCCCCCTTGCACTGCTCCGGGCTCATGTAGAACGGAGTACCGACGGTGTCGCCTGAAGTCGTCAGGCTGGTCGCGTTGACCGCCTTTGCGATGCCGAAGTCCGAGATCACCGCTCCACCATCATCGTCCAGGAGGATGTTCCCCGGCTTCACATCCCGATGGATGACCCCGCGGCGGTGCGCATATTCGAGGGCGCCGCCGATCTGGGCCAGCACGACTTGCACCGTTCGGGTGGAAAGCGGGCCGAAGTCCCCCAGGATGCCGTCCAGCGATCGCCCTTCGATCCACTTCATCACGATCAGCTGGAGATGTCCGTGCTTCCGGACCGCGTGTACCGGCACGATGTGCGGATGATTGAGCGATGCCGCGAGGCGGGCCTCCCGGCGGAAGCGCTCCAGGACGTCGTCCTCATAGAAGAGGGCGGGTGACAGCACCTTGATGGCTACGCGCCGGTCCAGAGCGATGTCGTGAGCCAGAAAGACCGACGCCATTCCGCCCCGCCCCAGTACACCCAGGATCTCGAACTCGCCGAGGACGGCCCGCTGCACTTCATCCTGAAGTGCCGCACGGCCCTCGAGGTCGGGGGACGGCCCGAGGATCGTGGGCCGATGGCCGCCGCTCACAGCCCACCCCTATAAGTACTCATAGGCCGAGCTGGGGATGAGAGAGAGTTTCTCTTGGAAGGGTGAACCGGTACAGTCTGCACCGCCGGCGTCAGAACAGCGTCAAGCGAAACTGGCTCCTCGGGTTGCGCGTTTCGCCGAACTCTTTGTCCCTGGGAGTCGTCGCATTCCGCGCTCCGCAGAGCCTTGCGGGCGTGCAGCACGCCGGTTGACGGCACCGCGTCCGCACATCAACTTGGCAACCCCCACCCCGACGACAGCGGTTCCGGTGAATGCTTCGGTGAGGCCCGCGGCTCCGTCGCCGGCCTATGAGCTCGTGACCTTCGGCTCCCCGTCGCTCCAGGACGGCGGCCAGCGAGGGTCGTTCCTGCTCGTTCCCGGCAAGCCGCTCGCTCTTCTCACCTACCTGCATTGCTCGCCCGGGCAATCCGCCAGCCGGGACCACCTGATCGACCTCCTGTGGGCGGACGCCGAGCCGGAGCGGGCCCGGCATTCGCTCCGCCAGACGGTTTACGCGATCAAGCAGCTGCTCGGCGACGATGTGGTGGAGAGCGAACGCGAGCAGATCGTGCTTCGCACTCGGCTTGGCTGCGACCGGGACAGGTTTCTGGCCGCGGTCGAGGCCGGCGATCACTCCGCGGCCGTGGCGTTGTATACGGGCCCGTTCCTTCCGGATTTCGCCTCGCCCGGCGGAGCGGAGTTCGAGCTGCGGGGCTTCTTCCTGCGCTCTGCGGAGCGGGTCGGGGGTCATAAGAGCTTTCGCCCGAATGGATTCGTTGTGATACGCTGGAGCATTCGGGTCAATCGCAGACTCCGGCATAACCAGCGTCGCCACAATTGTCAGCGAACCGCGGGCCTGTTCAGCGCACGCTCACACCGAAGTCGAACAGCCGCTGCGCCCCCGCCGCCCCCGCCGTACCAACGCCCTGCACGCTGCTCGGCGGGATGAAGGCATACTCCCCGGGCAACAGCACATCCTTCGGCACCACGCGGTACACACCGGCATTGAGCCGCGTCAGCGTAAAAGGCACGGTCGCCTTGGCCTCGGTTCCCGCCTCGGAGCCGAAAGCGCCCACCGCCGCCGTTGAAACCTCCCGGCCGTTGTTCTTTACCTCGAATCGCACCAGCGTGAACTCGTTCGGGCTGGTGAGCTGCTGAAACCAGTCACCCGCTCCGCTCAACGACGACGACTTCTTCTCGAAGACGAAGTAGAACTCGGCCAAGTCATCTTCAGTCCTGATGGCTGCCTCGGGGCTCCGGACAACCGCCTTGATCCTGGCCTTCGCGATTCCGCGGGTGAGCGCCGATACGAACGTGCCGCTGGTCTTCCCTGCCGAGTAGACCGTGGGCTCGAGCGGCGTGAGCTCCAGTCCCTCCTCGCCACTGGCATGGAGATAGATGCCGGGCTCGGTGGGAATTGACGCCAGGGGCAAGGCGCGCCGCTTGCTTCGGGGCGCCGCCGCCGCACCCCCACCCGCCTTTGCAGGCTGCACAGAAGGGGAGGTGGCGGGCCCCGGGTCCTCGCCGGAGGCAGGCGCTGTGGCGAGCTCCGCGGTTCCTGCCGCGGGTCGGGCCTCCGGCTTGGCAGCAGGAGCGGCTGCCGCCATCATGGCCTTGATGAGGTCTTTCGGGACCTTCGCGTTGTTGAGCGTGACGAGGCCGGTCGCGCTCACGTCGAAGCGGTTTGCCGTCGACTGCAGCTTGGCCAGGATGATGTCCTTGGGAAGCTTGGCCGTGACCATCTCGATCACGGATGCATTGGTCAGAACCTCGGTATGCCCGTTTTCCTGGGCGGCGATCGGAGCCACAGCGGCGAACAGCACCGCAGCGGCAAGGCTTGTGAGCCGGCGCATGGTTCTCTCCTCGCAGGGTCTTCGGGTGCTGGGTCGGGTCACAGGCGGAAGTCCACACCCAGGGTGAGATAGCTGGGGCCTACGCCGGCACGCCCGACGACGGCGATGGCCGGCGAGACGAAATACCGGAGCCCTCCGAAAACGGCCACGAACACTCGGCTCCCCCTTTCGTCAACGAGCCCCTGAAACCCGCCATCGCCGGAGAGGCTGACGACGTAATACCCGACCCCTCCACCGACGAACGGATCCAGGCGCTCATCGTCGGCGGCGAAGTGGTAAGCGCCCGTTCCGCCGAACGCGAAGTAGCGGTAGTCGATGCCGTAGCTGACACCCTGGGACACCTGATCCGCTCCGTACGACCAGTACTGGACAAATGCGCCCCAAGCCGCCCGATCCGTGACGGCCCGCTCGAAATGGGCTCCGATGGCGGCGGAGGAACCAACCCCTGACACGCCGGCGGTCGGTCCGATGAGGGAAGTCCCGGCCTGGAACTGGGCCTGCACGCCCGGCGTGGTGAGGAGCGTGAGCGCGGCGGCGAGTGTGGACGCCGGTCGAGAGAGCGCCCCCGCCCCCGCCTGCGCAGGCAGCTTTGTCCCCTTGGGCCGTCGCTGGATGACGACCGTGCCGACCAGCTTGTCGTGCCAGGTCTGCCGGCAGGGATCCCACAGGGCCCAGAGGTATCCCAGCCCGAAGGGAAGACCGCTCAGCGCCTTTCCGACCGTCTCACGGACCAGCATCCGAAGCGCCCCGGGCTCCATCCCCGTTGTTCGGAGCACTACCCTTTCGCCCAGGAGCTCCTTCCCGAAGGTGGTACCGCGGCCGAGCAGGACGAGGTACCAGACGGCGAGCCCGAGAACGGCGAGGAGGGCTCCCCAGGCACCCAGAACGGGCACCAGAACCATGCTGCCCGCCATCCAGGCGACCCAGAACAGAAGAGGATCGATTGCTGCAGCCATGAACCGGCGGAACAGTCCTGCGGACGTCCCTTGCGGCGGGTTTGGCAGGAAGGCTTCACACCAGGTGCAGAAGACGCGATCCAGCGCGGTCTCGCGCTCACAGGCGGGGCACTTCATCGTTGCCTCCGAGGTCGGGGTCTGGGAGGCAAGGAAGCGCCACGGTGTCAGGAACCGGTCAAACCGGTGCTCGCCGGCCGTCATTCGCCGTTGTTTGACGATGAATTGACGCGGCGCCCAACAAGGAACGGCTCGCGGCGACAGAAGGCTCTAGGAAGCTGGCACCGGCAGCTTGATGTGCCGAAGCCCGACGCCAAGGACGAGGGAGCTGGACTCTTCGCGTGAGCTCCCGGCGCGCCCCTGGTTCTTGAACCACTGATAGCGGTATCCAAGCGTCGTGTGCAGCGGTAATCCCCTGGGAAGCTGGT
>JBOHSH010000129.1:0-1798 GCA_050733195.1 Gemmatimonadales bacterium | reverse complement strand
GCGTGGTCGACGAGAAGGGCAGGCTCGGCGCGCTGGGGGCTCCGGATCGTCAGGGACGCTGGGTGCTCGCCTCGGTCGGCATCGCGACGGCGGCGGCCTCGATCCCGGTGATCGTCGCGGTCATGGGCCAGCAGGGCGAGAGCTACGCGCGGCTCTTCGGCCGGGGAGGCCTGGGGCTGCCTCGAATCCTCGAGATCGCGCAGCGGATGATCTTCCCCTGGCCCGCCAACCGGCTGGAGGATCCCGCCGCGCTCGCGCTCCCGGCGGCGCTCTTCGCGGTCACGCTGCTGCTCGGGCTCGCGAGCACGCCGGACCCGCTCTGGACGCGGCATGCACGGCGCGCGATGGCGCTCGGTCTCGCGCTGCCGGTGCTCGCGACCGCCCTCTACACTCCGTGGCCCGTCTACTGGGCTCCGTACGGGCTCCCGTTCGGGTTCGGCCCCGCCTTGATGCTCGCCACCGCGGTGACGAGTGCCGAGAGCCGGTCAAAGGTGCTGGGACTCGCGGCCCGCGTCGCCGCCGGAGCGTGCCTCCTCCTCGTCATCCCGCCCTCGGTGCGCCTCGCCCGCCAGCTGGCCGCGCGGCAGGAAGTGAATGTCGCCGTCGCTCGGAGCCTGCTGGACCGGAGCGGCACCGACTCCACGATCGTGGCGGTCGCGGTGCTTCCCGAAGAGGCGGAGCACGGCCTCGGCGCAACGCTCCGGCGGTACGCCGCGACGCTGGAGCCCGCCGCCAGCCTGCCGCCGGCCCGCGACGCGCAGTGCCGCGAGGTGGGTGAGCGGATCCGCCGCGGGCTGGGCCGCTCGGTCATCATCTCCTACAGCGACCACTGCGGGCAGTTTCCGGTGGCGACGCTGGTGGTGCGGCGGACCTTCCGGTACTTCGACTTCACGAGGCTCTCGCTCGCGACCGATTCCATCCGGGCGGACCTGTACGATCCGCTGCGTCCACCCCGCCGGTAGAACCCAGAACCCAGAACCCAGAACTCAGAACTCAGAACCCAGAACTCAGAACCCAGAACCCAGAACCCAGAACTCAGAACCGCAATCGATCCCGGACCGGGAGGAATTCGTCGTTGCCGCGGCGGATGCCGGCCTCGGCGGCCGCGCGCGCCGCGGCGGTGTCGCCCGTGGCGCGCGCGCACTCGATGAAGCGGGATCGGAGCGTGGTGCGGTCGGGATGATTCGCGAGACCCGCCTCGAGCACCGGCAGCGCGAGATCGCACCGGCCTCGCGCGCGGTAGAGCTGCCCCAGCTCCTCCCGCACGACCGGATCGCCCTCGTAGAGCTCGAGCGCGCGGCGCCAGGCGCCCTCCGCCTCGCGGCGCCGTCCGCTGTGCACCAGGTGCTGGGCGACGACCTTGTGGGCGCGATAGGTGCGCGGCGCGTCCTTTGGGAGCTGGTCGAAGAAGGTGTCCTGATCCCTCCAGACCGCCGACCGGTCCCAGCTCTTCACCAGGCCCAGTCCGGCCACGAGGGCGGTGGCGGCGCCGAGTCCCGCGCGCGCGAGGGGCTGCCCGGCCCGCTCGCGTAGGGCATCCCAGGCCACGCCCGCGGCCAGCATCATGCCGGCGCTCGGGAGAAAGAGCGTCCGCTCCGCGAGGATCACCCCGCTCGGCAGGAGGTTGCTGACCGGGAGCAGCGCGAGCGCCGTCCAGACAAGGGCGAAGGCGAGGGGCGGCCGGCGGCGGAGTCCCCCCACCACGAGTCCGGCCCAGGCGGCCAGGAGGCCGGCGCCCAGGAGATGCCTGAGGCCGAGCCTCGGGGTCAGGGCGAGGGCAGGGGGTCCGTACTCGGCC
>JBOHSH010000128.1:0-4359 GCA_050733195.1 Gemmatimonadales bacterium | reverse complement strand
AGCTCGACGCCCGGCAGCTTCTCGGTCGGGTGGATGTCCACCGGGATGCCCCGGCCGTTGTCCGTCACCGTGATCGAGTTGTCGGCGTGGATCGTGACTTCGATCCGGTCGCAGAAGCCGGCGAGCGCTTCGTCGATCGAGTTGTCCACCACTTCGTACACGAGGTGGTGCAGCCCGTTCTCGGAGATGGAGCCGATGTACATCGCGGGGCGCCGGCGCACCGCCTCCAGTCCCTTGAGGACCTGGATCTGCTCGGCGCCGTAGTCGTTGCCGTTTGCCACCTGCGCGGCGTTCGCCATGCCGTTCCTCGATTAGCGCCGGTCGGGGCCGTTCGGCCCCACGAGCCAGCGGATTTCCCTGATCCGTCCCTTCCGCCCCTGATTGAGCGTCGCCAGGATCCCCGGAGCCATGAGCGACAGCTCGTTCGCCCAGGCGCTGGTCGCCACGCGTACCCAGAGAGTGCCGTCGGGATTCACGGCCTCCGCCTTCGTCACCGCGGCGATCTGCGGGCCCACCCGCTCCGGCCACTCATCGACCGCGGTCGCGAGATCCATCCGGCGCCGGAGCCCCTTCGCGTCGAGCCAGGAGCCCAGCGCCTCGCCCACGGAGACCAGGCGGCCCTTCCGCTTCACGACGCCACCTCCACGCCGCCTACCGTTCCACTCTCCACGGTCATCACCGGGAGGTGAAATCCCGCCGGCAGCTCGTCGGCCCGCGGCGAGGTGATGAACACCTGGGGCCCGCCGCTTCGCTCGGGCTCGAGCAGCTCGGCCAGCCGCTCCTGACGCTCCCGGTCCAGCTCGGCGAAAACGTCGTCGAGCAGCAGCGCCGGCGCGTCGCCGCGGGCCTCTGCGAGCGTGTCCCGCTCCCGGAGCCGGAGCGCGATCGCCACGGTGCGGTGCTGCCCGGTCGAGCCCACCTGTCTGAGCGGCCGGCCGTCGAGCCTGAGCTCGAGCTCGTCGCGGTGCGGTCCGATCGTCGTCTGGCCGAGCCCGTCGTCTCGCGCCGCGGCGTCCCGCAGTGCGCCGGGCCACGCCTCCTCGTCCGCCAGCCGCTCGCTCCCGCAGTAACGCATTGTCATTCGCGCCGGCTCACCCAGCGCGGAGCAACCCGCGCTAAACCGGTTCGCCTGCTCCTCGACCCACTCCAGGCGCCGGCGGACCAGCCGTGCTCCCGCGCCTCCCAGCTCGCTGTCGAACGCCTCGGCCACCCGCCGCCGGCCGGACCGGAGCGCCGCGTTCCGCTGCGACAGCGCCTGCCGGTAGCGCACCAGCGCGCGGAAGTGCTGCCGGTCCGCCAGAGCGAGCAGGCGGTCCAGGTACTGCCGCCGGACGGCCGCGCCGCCCTGCACGAGCGCCAGATCGCCGGGGAGAAACGCGACGGCGAGCCAGTGCCCGATCGCGTCACCCAGCCGCGTCGCCTCTGCTCCGTCGACGCCCACCGCCTTCTTCCTGGTCGCCGACCGGAATCCGGCCGCGAGCTCCCGCACGGAGCCTGAACCGTTGCCGGCGAGCGAGAGGGTGAGCTGGAATCCCGTCTCGCCGTGCCGCACGACCTCGCTGTCGCGCGCGCCCCGGAGGGAGCGGAAAAGGACCGGGTAGGAGAGGAGCTCGAGAAGGTTGGTCTTTCCGTGCCCGTTGGGCCCCAGAAAGACCGCTCCCGCGGCCGGCAGGACGAGGTCCAGGTCCGTCAGATTCCGGAAGCCCCGAGCCACGATCCGTTCGGCCCGCATCGCGTTGAAATTTAAGGGATAAGGCTGTGGAATTGCAGCCGCGGAGGAGTGGTGAATCGGCCGTCCGTCCGTCTGCCCGTCTGACCGTCTGACGCCCGCGGTCCGCCGGTCTACTTGCCCTTGAACATCGCCTTTCTCTTCTCCAGGAACGCCGCGGTTCCCTCCTTGAAATCCTCGCTCCCGGCGAGCACTCCGAACCGGCGGGATTCGAGTCCCAGCGCCTGATCCATCGGCAGGTCTTCCTGGGCGTCGACCAGCCGCAGGCACTCGGCCAGAGCGAGCGGCCCGTTCTCGAGCATGGCTCGAAGAATCGCCTCCGTCTCGGGGATGAGCCGGTCGGCGGGAACGACCCGGTTCACCAGTCCGATCCGCAGCGCTTCCGCGGCGTCCACCATCCCGCCGGTAAGGAGCAGCTCGATCGCTCGGCCGCGGCCCACCAGCCGGCTCAGGCGCACACTGCCGCCGTAACCCGGGATCGTGCCGAGCTTGACCTCCGGCTGTCCCAGCCGTGCGGTCTCGGACGCGACGCGGAAATGGCAGGCCATCGCCAGCTCGCAGCCGCCGCCCAGGGCGAACCCGTTGATCGCGGCGGCCACCGGCTTCCCCAGCCGCTCGATGTGGCGGAACGTCTCCGAGCCGCGGCGGGACAGCTTCTCGGCCGTCTCGATGTCGCATCGAGCCAGCTCGGCGATGTCCGCGCCCGCCACGAAGGCCTTGGGTCCCGCTCCGGTGAGGATCGCGGCGCGGATGGCGTCGTCGCTCTCCAGCCGCCGCACCGCGTCGCCGAGCTCACCGATGACGGTGTCGTTGAGCGCATTGAGCTTGTCCGGACGGTTGACGGTGACGAGGGCGATGCCGTCGCGGACTTGGAAGAGGATGGTGGAGTAGGTCATGGAGGGACTGGGGACTAGGGATTAGGGACTAGCGACGAGAGAACCGGTGCGCTGCGCTGCACGAGTTCCCGGGCACGGGTCGGACGAACGCGCGCTTCCTCGTCGAGTCGGCCATCCTGAGTCAATACCCTGGCCGTGCTCGAGTCGGTAGCCACCGGCACCCTCGGAGATCGATCGCATACTTGCGAACCACGGTGCGGACGGACGATCCGGCTCCATCGGGTTCGAGCAACTGGTCGAGCGAATACAGCGTGTCGCGGGAGAAGGCGAGCCTGGTCCTGCCCGTGCCGGGTGCCTCGATCCTGGCATCGACGCAGGCCTGGGATAAACTTGGGTTCAGCACCGCGATCCGGCCATGGCCGATGATCTCGGCGTTGTTCCGGCGTGGATCCTCGGTCGAGGCCTCCTGAAACCAGAGCGCAACATGTCCGTCGGACATGGGCCAGATCCCGAGCAGGTTTGGCAGGCCACTCAGGGCGTCGTGGAAGGGCAGAGCCGTCGTGGTGAACTTTGCCAGGCTCGCGCGCGTCACCGGCCTCCGGGCGCGGCGGGGCACCTGCACCGTATCGGGGGGGCCACCAGCCAGTGGAACGCGGACGATGAAGTCGGCCGCGCCGAAGCCCAGGAGCAGGGTATCGGCCCGCTGGCCGACGACGACCTGATTGAAGACCTCGACTCCGGGATAGGTCCGGTAAAGCTCCGGCAAGGAACCCATCGAGGCCACGAGTCGTGCCCCGCTCGGCGCGGAACGAATCGAGTCCCAGGAGATCACGACCACCGCAGCCGATTCTGCCGGATTGTAGAGGCCCAGGATGAGCCAATTCGGAGACACGGCCCAGGAGGCGAGGTAACCGGCGTGATGAAAGCGGTTGAGCTCCGCCCCGCTGGCCAGGTCGAGCAGGGTGAGCTTGTTGCCTCGCGCGCCCTGGAGCAGGAGCCCGTCATGCGGAATGGTCAGGGGACCGATTCGCTGAAACTCGCCGGGCCCTCCACCGTGTTTCCCGAGGGTCAAGTGCAGGTCGCCGGTTGGTGCGAACACCAGCACGCGATCGGTGGTTTGATCGATGACGTAGATGCGGCCGGCGGAGTCAACGGTATAGGTATGGGGGACACGGCCAAGGAAGGTGGTGTCCGTCTCCTGAAGCACGATCGAGTCTACCAGCGCGAGAGTCGGGCCTCCCTCGGCGCCGTCGCCGGCCGGCCCAGCGCATCCGAAACCGAGAAGGCAAAAGGCCGGGGTAGCCCAAGCCGGAATCCGACTGCTCAGCATGCGCGGACGTTTCTTGTGAGGCTCATCTGTGTCGGTCGGAAGATCACGTCCGTTTCTGGGGCTCAGGTCTCGGGGCAGTGCTATGGATCACCGACTCCACAAACAAGGGCTGCGAGGCCCGGAATGTGCCTGGGCCTCGCCATCCACTCAAGCGCGAGCGGACTCGAGGATCCAGGGGCTGGTGAATCTGTTGACCGCAGCGGCCTGGCCAACCGCTAGGGACGGATGAACCGCGGAAGGTAACTCGCCCATGGCGCTTGATCGCTATTATCAGCAGCCCCTAGCCCCCAGCCCCTAGCCCCTAACCCCTTGCCTTCCATCCTCGCTCTCGATCAGGGCACCACCAGCTCTCGCGCCCTCCTGGTCCACCAGGACGGCCGGATCCTCGGCATGGCGCAGCGGGAGTTTGCCCAGCATTACCCCGCGCCCGGATGGGTCGAGCACGACCCCGAGGACCTCTGGCG
>JBOHSH010000127.1:0-1544 GCA_050733195.1 Gemmatimonadales bacterium | reverse complement strand
GGATGACGGGAGCGCCCGCCACGTTCGGGGTGGCGATGCCCGGAGCGTTCTCCGAGGTGCAGCAGGTGGCGACCTCATTCGCGGCCGACCGGCCGGATTCGTTCCGGGCCGGACGGACTTCGCGCTCGCGCGGAGCGACGATCGAGATCAGGCTGAACGGAGGAGAAGCAGAGTAACGCGCCGGATCAGGTTGCGAGATTGAGGTTCACGTAGGCGTCCTCCCCCGTGACCTCGCGCTCGATGTAGGGCGCGAGCCACGGGGGAGGAGTGGGATTCGCCTCTTCGCTGGACAGCTCGACCTCGGCCAGCACGAGGTCGCGGCCGTCGAACGCGTCGATCTCCCAGGTGAGGTCGCCGTCGCGCACCCGGTAACGCCGCTTGGTGAGCCGCCGGCCTTCGGTGAGCGGCCACATCGCCTCGAACACCGCTTCGCTCGTGGTCTCCTCGGCTTCGTCGCGCGCCACGCCGCGGCCGAACTTGATGGTCCGGTAGCAGGCCGATTCGCGGCCGTTGCGCACCCGGCGGAGCCGCTCCTGGATGACCGTGCCGGGGAGATAGCCCTGCTCGATCTCGAGCGGCGTCTCCCGCGCCGCGCGCGGCGGCAGCTTCCGGAGGAGATACTTCCGCTCGATCTCGCGGCCCGGCCCGACAGGCTCGATCGCGCCTCCGCCCAGCTTCCGGGCGAGCCCGCGGAGCGGGCTCAACAGCCGCTCCTGGCGGCGATCGAGCCAGTCGCGCTGGAACTCCTTCCACGCGTCTTCCTGCATGACGCCGGCCCGCCGGGCGATCTCCCGGAGGCCGGGCAGCGGATCGCGGCGCCGCTCCTTTCGGAGCGTGCCGGGATCGGGCATACGGCCCTCGCGCATGCGGCGGGTCTCGAGCCGCACGTGCTCCTCGAAGGCGCCCTCGGCGTGGTGGGCCACGGTGGTGGCGAGCACGTGGGAATCGTGCATCCGGCCGAGCAGGTCCTGCAGCGCCTTGAGCGCGGCGACGAGGGCGGCGGCGGCGGGGATCGTGGCGGCGAACGGCTCGAGCAGGTAGCGGATCCGCTTGGCCGCGATGCGCGCCGCGTGCGCCTCGGCCTGGTCGGCGAGGGTGCGGGCGGCATCCAGCCGCTGCTCCAAGTTATCGGTGAGGGCGGCGAGCCGGAGCGCCGTTGCGCGTGCGAGGGTGGGGCCGCCCGAAGGCTCGATCGCCCGCGCGGCCAGCGCCTTGCTCAGGCGCTCCGAGACCTCGGGGAGCCGGCCGGTGATCTTGGCCTCGGCGCGCTGCTCCGCCTGCTGCTCCGCCTTCCGGAGGAGGCGCACCAGCCACTTGAGCCCGACCTTGTCGCGCGGGCGAAGGCCCGACTCGACGGCCGCGAGGGCGGAGAGCTGCACCTCGAGATCGCGCGCGCTTGCGGTGGCGCTGGCGAGCTGCCGGAGCGCGTTCCGGTGGCCCGGGCCGGCCGCGGGGCCGAGGGGCCCGCGGTAAGCCCGGAGCAGGGTGCGAAGCCGCCGGAGCTCGGTGCGGAAGTCGTGCATCGCTTCGGCATCGGCGGGGTC
>JBOHSH010000126.1:0-40421 GCA_050733195.1 Gemmatimonadales bacterium | reverse complement strand
GCACCCGCTGATTTCGCTGCGCGGGTTCATTAGCTTATGCCCCAGTGCGCGCCCTGATCGTCTCGGGTCTCTACGCCGACAGCCAGCATCGCGGAAAGCTACGGGCCTTGGCCGGCCTCGGGGTGGAGCTCGGTGTGGCCATACCCAACGGCAGCGTCGGCCTCGACGCCGGTGTGCGCCTGCTGCCGATCCCTGCATCCGGTGATGCGGCGGACGCCGCCACTCTCCGCTGGGATGCCGGTGCGCTGCGGCGCACCCTCTCGGACTTCCGCCCCGCGCTCGTGCAGATCGAGGAGGAGCCGGCAAGTCCGGCCGGGTATGCCTCCGGATCCGCCTGCCGGAGGCTCGGCATTCCCTACGTGGTGTTCAGCTGGGAGAGCCTGTCCCGCCGGCGGGGGCTGCTCGAGGCCCGCCGCTGGCGGAGGACCCGCGACGGCGCCGCCGCCCTCCTCGCCGGCAACCGTCACGCGCTCGCCCTTCTCCGAACCGGCGCGCGGACGATGCCGGGCGCCGTGCTGCCCCAGACGGGGCTCACTCCGAAGGAGTCCCCGCCCAGGCTGGGTCCGCGCGGAAATCTGTCGATCGGCTTCGTCGGCCGTCTCGTGCCCGAGCGCGGCGGCGAGATGCTGCTCCGCGCCTGCGGTCAGCTCCTGGGCTCCTGGTCGCTCACCGTGGTCGGCACCGGTCCCGAGCAGGAATCGCTCGAGGAGCTGGCGCAAAGGCTCGGCCTGGCCTCGCGGATCCGCTGGATGGGGGGCCTGCCCCGTGCCGACCTCGAGCCGCTGTGGGAGTCGTTCGACGTGCTGGTCCTGCCCTCCCGCGAGACTCCCGCGTGGGTCGAGCGGCACTCGCCGATACTGCTCGACGCGATGATGCTCGGCGTGGCACCGATCGTCACCCCCGCGGGCGCGCTGCCGGAGCTCGTCGGCGATGCCGGGATCGTGGTGGAGGACGTCGACGGACTGCTGCTCGCCCTGCAGGAGCTGGTCGCCGATCCGGAGAAGTGCCGGGTGCTCGGCCAGCAGGCCCGGCAGCGGACGCTGGACTCCTACGTGGAAACGGCGCTGGCGCGCCGCACGCTCGACTTCTGGCTGGACATCCTCGCGCGGCCTTCGCCCGCCGTGCGGGCGGAGATCAGCGGCACCGCCTAGCGGTCAGCTGTCGGGCTCGAGCTCCCCGATCCCGATGGGCCGCGCCCGAACCAGCGCGAGTCCCCCGGCGGGCTTCGCCACGTAGGCCGCCCACACGAGCAACGCGACCGGTACCCCGGCGATCGCGCCGAGCGCCGCCACGGCCACCGCCGTCCCGATCTCGAGCCCGGCAATCTTCGCCACGAGGCTCATCGGCTGCGCCGCGACGTTCACTTCCTGATACCTGACCCGGAGCGCGAGCACGAAGTAGAGCCCGACCAGCAGCACGATGGTCTTGGGATCCGTGAGGATGCTCAGCGGATCCCGAAGGGCGCCGGCCAGCCCTCCCGGCGACCACGCACTCTCCGGCCAGAAGAGCGCGACCGCCAGACCCGCCGCGACCACCGCCAGGATCGAGCCGGCCGAAAGCCAGCGTCCGTCGAGCAGCGGTGAGGTGCCCGTGTGTCCCTCCGACCATCGCCGGATTCGGGAGGCGATGTAGGTGTCCACCAGCACCGCCCGGATGGTCTCCGTGATCCGGAGACCCACCACGAACGCCGTGAGCGATCCCGCGGGACCCAGGCGGAGCGCCGCACTCCGGATGAGGAACTGGGTGGCCATCCCCCCCACGGCCGCCGCCGCGTGCCAGCCGATCGGTCGCAGGACCCCGCCCAGCTCCGAGGGCGGTTCGCCCTCGGGGGACTCACCCCGGGCCGAGAGCAGGAGCAGGAGAGCGAGCTGAAGGATCGGAGCCGCCAGGAAGAGAGAGACGACCCGTCCCGCGAAGGCCGTGTCGCTCGAAACCGGAAGCAGGAGACCCGCGATGATCACCAGATTCGGCAGCACCGAGACCGCGTGCACGGGCAGGAACGGACCCCGGCGCAGGCAACGCGGGAGCACCCATGCCAGGAGCAGATTCGCGGCGCCTCCCGTTCCCGCCGCGACCGCCCACGCGAAAGGCAGGCGGCTGTCCGACGAATAGGCGAGCGCCGTCACGACCCCCACAGCGGCGGCCAGCACGACGAGGCCGGCGGCCAGCTTCGCGCCGACGCGCCGGGTCAGGAGGTTGAGCGACGCGAGCCGCAGCGGCTCACCGAAGAGCGCCACGGTGTAGACGATGGAGAGCGCGAGCTGGAGGGTGTCGTTCTCGGGCCGGAGCCCGAGCCGGCCGAGCACCAGCAGCTCCCGGGCGAGCCCCAGGATCGCCGCGAGGCCCGACAGCAGCACGGCCGCCTGATACGCCGACGGCCGAAGCGGATGAGCGGTCAGTATTCGAGCGGGAGCGCGACCCGCCGTCCGTCCCGCGCGGAGAGATAGGTGGCGATCAGGATTTCCAGCGAGTGCAGCCCCTCCCGCCCGTCGGTGTCGGGCGCGGCTTCACCGCGGAGCACCTGGAGGATGTTCGCGTAGTAGCGCTTGTGGCCGTGGCCGTACACGCTCGAGGGCTCGTAGCTCGTTCGCTCGCGCTCCGCGTCCATCGGATGCGGCTGGTCGAACTCCCAGTGATCGATCCGGTTCACGGCGACGCCTCCGACGCGCACGCTGCCCCGCTCGCCGAGAATGGTAATGGAGCCCTCGAGGTTCTTCGGGTACGTGAGCATGGTGACGTTCACCGAGCCGAGCGTGCCGCCGCGCCAGCGGAGCGCGAGGACGCCGGTATCCTCCACCTCGATGTGCCGCCCCAGCGTGGCCGTGTACGCCTGAACGCTCTCCACCGGGCCGACCAGCCAGTCGAGGAGATCGACGTAATGGCTGGCCTGGTTCATGAACGCGCCGCCGTCGAACTCCCAGGTCCCCCGCCAGTCGGCGCTGTCGTAGTAGGATTGCGGGCGGGACCAGAACACGTTTACCGTCACCATGTACATGGGCCCGAATCGGTCTTCCAGGACCGCGCGCTTGAGAAGCTGGAGGGTGGGGTTGCGGCGGTTCTGCTTGACGACGAAGAGGTACACACCCGCGTCGTCGCAGGCCTGCACCATGCTCTTGCCGTCCTGCCACCGAGTGGCCATCGGCTTCTCGGTCATGACGTGACGCCCGGCCTTGGCACACCGGATGGCCTGCGCGGCGTGGAGCCCGCTCGGCGTCGCGAGGATCACGACGTCGGGCTCGGTTCCGGCGAGCAGCGCCTCGAGCGACGGGAACCCCGGCGCGCCCGTCTGGGCGGTGGCTCGCGCGAGCGCCGCGGGGTCGAGGTCCGCGACGGCGACCAGCTCGGCGTCGGCCCCGTGAGCCGCGATCGCCTCGACGTGGTTGCCGCTGATCCGGCCGCAGCCGACGAGCGCGAACCGGATCTTCCGGCCTTTGACCTCGGGTTTTCTGACGAAGACGTCCACGCGCCCCCCTCCGCTTCGTCCGGCGAAGCCGGGGCTCAGGCCGCCCCGTCGGCCGCGCCGAGCCGTTCGGCGCGCCAGCCTTCGACCCGCACCGTCAGGACCACGCCTTCCTCAGTATGCTCCCGCGCCACCACCTCTCCGGCCCGGTACACGGCGGCCAGGCGAGCGCCGTCCTCGGGGGGAATGACGACCCGCACCGTGGACCGGCCCGCCCGGACCCGCTCGCGGAGCGCCGCCTTCACGCCGTCCACGCCGTCGGTTCGCATGGTGGTCGCGAACGCCGCGCCCGGATACAGCTCCCGCAGCCGCGCGGCGGCCGCCGCGGCGTCGGGAACGAGATCCATCTTGTTGAAGACCAGCACGACCGGGCGGTCCGCGAGCTCCAGGTCGGCCAGCACCTGCTCTACGACCGCCACTTGCTCCTCCCAGTCCGGGTGGCTCGCATCCACGACGTGGAGCATGAGGTCGGCATCCCGCGCCTCGTCGAGCGTGGCCCGGAAGCTCGCCACGAGATGGTGCGGCAGCTTCCGGATGAACCCGACCGTGTCGGTGACCCGGACCCGAATGCCTTCGCCCAGATCCACCTCGCGGGTCAGCGTATCGAGCGTGGCGAAGAGCCGGTCCTCGACGAAGATCCCGTGATCACCGGTGAGCGCGCGCAGGAGGCTCGACTTCCCGGCGTTCGTGTAGCCGACGATGGCGACACTCAGCACACGCTGCCGCCCGGACCGGATGCGCTCCCGGTGCTGGGCGACGTCGCGCAGCCGCCCCCGGAGGTGCTGGATCTTCCGCCGGATCATCCGGCGGTCGGTCTCGAGCTGGGTCTCGCCCGGTCCCCGGAGCCCGATACCGCCCCGGATGCGCGAGAGGTGCGTCCACATCCGGGTGAGCCGGGGCAGAAGGTACTCGAGCTGGGCGAGCTCGACCTGCTGCTTGGCCTCCGCCGTGCGCGCCCGGGTCGAGAAAATGTCGAGGATGACTTCGGGGCGGTCCATGACGCGGATGTTCAGCTCCTTCTCGAGATTCGCCCCCTGCACGGGCGTCAACTCCTCGTCGAAGATCGCGAGCGTGGCGCCGGTATCCGCGATCCGCGATTTGAGCTCTTCCACCTTGCCTTCGCCGATGAGGGTCGCCGGGTTAGGAGATGCGACGTGCTGCGAGAGCGTTCCGACCACCTGGGCGCCCGCGGTATCGACCAGGCGGGCCAGCTCGTCGAGGTGTTCCCGGAGCTGGATGGCGTCGCTCGAACCCTTGCGGGGAGCCGCCACGAGCAGGGCGCGCTCGACCGGCGGCTGGACGTTGATCAATTCGCGAATGGTACGGGCCTCAAGGTGGCTGATGCGTTGAAGATAATCGTTCCGAGTTTTGGGTTCTGGGTTCTGGGTTCGAGCTCCGGATTCGGCGCGAGGCTCGACACCGAATCGGAGAACCCGCGTACCGAACCCAGAACTCAGAACTCAGAACTCAGAACTCAGAACTCAGAACTCCTCCGCCTCCACCACTCCAGCCGCTCCCGCACCTTTCGCTCGAAGCCCAGCTCGCCGGGCTCGTAGAGCCGCCGGTCGCGGAGCGCGTCGGGGAGATACTCCTGGGCGACGTAATGGCCCGGGTAGTCATGGGCATACCGGTACTCCGCACCGTAGCCCAGCTGCGTCATCAGCGGTGTCGGTGCATTCCGGAGGTGCATCGGCACCGGCTCCGCGGGGGACTCCCGCGCGAGGTCGAGGGCCGCGTGCAGGGACGCCTTCACGCTGTTCGACTTCGGCGCGGTCGCGAGATAGATCGTCATCTCGGCGAGAGGCAGGTAGCCCTCCGGCGGCCCGAGCTGCTGATAGGCTTCCCGCGCCGCGACCGCGAGCTGGAGCGCCTGCGGGTCGGCGAGCCCGATGTCTTCCGCCGCCATCGCGGCGGCCCGCCGGAAAAGCACCAGCGGGTCCTCCCCGCCCTCGAGCATCCGCGCCATCCAGTAGAGCGCGCCGTCGGGGTCGCTCCCGCGCAACGATTTGTGATAGGCGGACAGGAGATTGTAATGCTCCTCGCCCGACTGGTCGTACTTGGGGATTCGCCGGGCGAGCGCCTCCGCCGCGATCTCCCGGGTGATCCGCTCGCCCGCGGCGACCTGCTGCGCCGCCGACTCGAGGGCCGTGAGCGCCCTCCGGGCATCGCCGTCCACCTGCTCCGCGATGAGCGCCAGGGCGTCGTCCTCCAGCGTGAGCTCCATGCCGCCCAGGCCGCGGTCCCGGTCGGCGGCGGCGGCCTTCACCACGCGCGACACGTCCGCCGCGGTGAGCGGCTCGAGCACGAAGACCTGGCAGCGCGACAGCAGCGCCGAGTTCAGGCTGAAGCTCGGATTCTCCGTCGTCGCGCCGATCAGCGTGACCGTCCCCCGCTCGACGTGCGGGAGGAACGCGTCCTGCTGGGCGCGGTTGAAGCGGTGGATCTCGTCGCAGAAGAGAATCGTCCCCCGTCCGAGCCGGCGTCGCTCCTCCGCCTCGCGGATGATCTCGCGCACCCGCTGCACGCCTTCCGTGACCGCGCTGAAGGCGACGAAGGCCCGGCCGGTGTAGCGGGCCACCAGCATGGCGAGCGTGGTCTTCCCGGAGCCCGGCGGGCCCCAGAGGATGACGCTGCCGAGATCCCCGCGGCGCAGGGCGTCGCCGAGGGCACGGCCGGCGCCCAGGAGATGCTCCTGACCCACGAACTCCTCGAGCCGCTCCGGCCGCATCCGGGCGGCGAGCGGGCCGGGCACCGGGAAGAGGCCGAGCTCGTCGAGCGGCATGCTCAGGGCACCGGCGCGAGGACGCCGAGCAGGAGGAGCGCCGCAGCGCCGCCCAGAAAGGCGAGCGTCATCCGGAGGCCGCGGGTCGCCTGGAACTCCGGCACGAGATTGGAGGCCGCCACATACAGCGTCACTCCGGCTGCGAGGGCGAGACCGTACCGCGCGAGCGTCGCCACCGACGCGGTGAGGAGAGCGCCGAGCACGGTGGCGATCCCCAGCCCGACCCCCGCGCCGAGCGCGCCGCGCCGCCCCTGTCCGCCCGCGAGCATCAGGCTCGAAATGGTGACGCCCTCCGGGAGCTTGTGGAGCACGACCGCCAGAAAGAAGAGCAGGCCGAGCTCCTCCGAGACGAGGAACCCGCTCGCGATGGCCACGCCGTCGAAGAAGGCGTGCAGCCCGAGCCCGATGACCGCGCTGTACACCGCGCTCGGCGGCACCTCGTGCGTCTCCTCTCCGAAATGGAAATGCGGCGGGATCACGTGCTGGGCGACGTGTACCAGGACGTACCCCAGCAGCACGAGCGCGCCCGCGGTCCCCGCGTGAGCGGCGCGGGCGAACACTTCCGGCAGCACGCCGATGAGGACGAGCGCGATCATGAAGCCCGCGCCGAAGGCCAGCGTGGTTTCGATGAAGAGGAGTCCCCGGCGCTCCTGCCGCACCACGGCGAACGCCCCCACGACGTTGCCGAGGGCGGCGCCGACGGCGAGAACCGTCGGGTCTAGCGCCACGAGGCCGCGAGCGCGAGCAGCCGCTCCCGCGTGTTGAGGGAGGGGTCGGTGAGAGCCGCGTCGAGCAGGCGGTCCAGCAAGCGACCGACCTCGGGCCCGCGGGGGACTCCCGCGGCGAGCAGGTCGTCCCCATCGACCGCGAGGTCGCCGCGGGAGACGGGATCGCCGGCCGCGCGCGTCTGGAGAACGGCATTCCGCCAGGAAGCGGGGCTTCCCCGTCGCCATTCCTCGAGCTGGATGAGATCGTCGGCGGCCGGACCGACCCAAGCGAGCCAGCGCCGCACCGCTTCCGGGCTCTCGCCGTCCGGGGACGCCGGCCCTCTTGCGACGGCGGCCGCGCGCGCGATCTCCGCATTCGAGCCGCGAAGCCGGCGCCAGATCTTCTCCGGCGCGCCGGAGAGGGCTGCGGTGAGCAGCACGGGATCGCGCGGCTCCGGCCGCTCGCTCGCCAGGGGAGAGCCCGAGGCCAGCTCCGGCGTCCAGATCTCGGCGATACCGGCCTGTCGCCAGAGGGCGAGGAAGCGCGCCACGGACGCGGCCGTCGCGAGACTCCGGCTCCATTCCTCCCGGACCCGCTCCGCCGAGAGGCCCCGGACACCGTCGACGAGCTCGAGAGCGGCCAGCCACGTGTGTGCTTCGATGTCGAACTCGAAACGGGCCGCGAACCGTATGGCCCGGAGGATCCGCAGGTAGTCCTCCCGGAACCGCGCGGCCGGGTCGCCGACGGCGCGGACCAGGCGCCGGGTCAGGTCGCCGGCGCCGTCGAACGGATCACGCCACTCGTGTCGGAGGGGATGGTAGGCGAGGGCGTTGATCGTGAAGTCGCGGCGGGAAAGGTCTTCCTCGAGGGAGGCGCCGTACTCGACGACCGCGTGCCGCCCGTCCGTCTGCACGTCCCGCCGGAAAGTCGTCACCTCGTGCAGCACCCGCCGGCGATCGAGTACTCCCACGGTGCCGAAGCGCACGCCGACGGCCACGCTCTTCGGAAAGAGTCGCTGCACGACATCGGGCGTCGCCGCGGTCGCGAGGTCGACGTCGTCGGCGGCATGGCCGAGGAGCCGGTCGCGCAGCGCGCCGCCCACGCACCACGTCTCGAATCCCGCCGCTTCGAGCCTGCCGGCGATCTGGGCGATCTCGTCGGGAAGCTCAAGGGTTCCGAGCACTGGTGCGGTCACGGGTATCCCCCGTAGGGGACGCCGGCGGAGAGCGATAGCTCGAGCTCGAAGCGCGCCAGTGCCGGGGTACGCGGTCCCGCCGGCATGACGCCGAGACGAAGGAGATGGCCGCCGCCCCCCGGGAAGGCGTACTCCCCGCCGACTTCCCCGAAGGGACAACGGCTCGCGAGCACCACCGGCTTCCGCTCCGCGAGCCAGCGCTCGACCGCCGGGACGATCCCCGGCGGGGCGTTGCCCCCCCCGAACGCCTCGATCACCACACCGTCGTAATGCGGCCGGGCGAGGTCGAGGAGGGTTCCATCGTCCCCGATCGAGAGCGGGATCAGAGCGGCTCGGGCGGTGAGCGCTCGCGGCTCGAGCGGCAGCCGCGGCGGGGCGGGCGGGGGTCCGGCGAACCAAACCCCGTCCGGGTCCACCGTGCCCAGCGGTGCCGTGTGCGGGGATCCGAACGCCTGAGGCGAGCTCGTGTGAAGCTTCGCCGCTTCGAGGCCGTCGAGAATCGACCCCGCGAAGACGACGAGCGCACCCCGGCCCACGGCCATGGGAGCGCCCGCTACCCGCACGGCATCGCGCAGGTTCCGGGGCCCGTCCCAGTCGGCATCACTCGAGGTGCGCATCGCTCCCGTGAGCACGATGGGAGCTCCGGCCGGCAGCGTGCGGGCCAGCAGGTAGGCCACCTCTTCCAGCGTGTCCGTCCCATGCGCCACCACCACGCCCGAGGACCCGTTCCGGACGAGCTCGGCGATCCGGTTGCGGAGTGCCCACAACTGGTCGGGCCCGCGATGCACCGCCGGCAGCCGTTCCCAGTCCTCGATCCGGACCTCCGCGCCGAGGTCCCCCGCCAGCGCCAGCAGGCCCCGGCCGTCGAGCGCGGGGACGTTGCCGCCGGCTTCGGCGCTCCGCTGCATCGAGATCGTGCCGCCCGTTGCGAGCAGCGTGATCACGTGACGGGCCTGTCCCCGCAGAGGGTCACCCGCACAGCACGCTTCCGCCGTTCACGTTCAGCACCTCGCCGGTGACGTGGCGCGCGAGATCGCTCAGCAGGAAAAGGATCGGCCCGGCGATGTCTTCCGGAGACGGTATCCTCCGGAGCGGGATGGTCGCCGCGATCCGCTCCCTCCCTCCTTCGGCGTAGGGCACCGCGCTCATCTCCGTATCCACCCAGCCGGGCGCGACGCAGTTCACGGTGACGCCCGGCGCGCACTCGACCGCCAGCGACTTCGTGAGCGAGAGGAGCGCCCCTTTCGTGGCGGCGTAGTCCGCGTGGAAGGCCTCGCCGCGCTGGCCGGCCGTGCTCGAGACCAGCACGACCCGGCCTCCGGGTCGAAGAAGGCCCAGGGCGGCACGCGTCGTGAGAAAGATCGCGTCGAGGTTCTGGGCCATCGTGGATCGCCAGCGCTCGTCGGAGAGTCCGGCCAGGGCGACCTCCTCGTGAGGCCAGATCCCCGCGTTCCCCACGAACCCGTCGAGTCCCCCGAAAGCCGCGCGGCATTCCCGGAAGACCCGATCCACGACGTCGGGCTGCGAGAGGTCGCCCCCCGCGGCGAACGCCCGGCGTCCCAGCCGCCGAACCTCCCTGGCCACCGACTCGGCCTCGCCGACTCGGGTCCGGTAGGTGATCCCGACGTCGGCACCCGCTCGCGCGCAGAGGATCGCCGTCGCCGCGCCGATCCCCCGCGATCCGCCGGTGATGAGCACCGACTTGCCCGCGAGCGAGATCATTCGGCCAGCTCCCGCTCCACTTCGGCTGCGATGCAGTGCTCGAGGGCGAGGTGGAGCTCCTGGATCCGCCCGGTGTCCTCCGCCGGCACGGCAATCGAAAGGTCGGCGAGGTCGCGGAGGGGACCGCCCTGTCTTCCCGTGAAGGCGACGACGGTCATTCCCTGTGCGCGTGCCGCCCGGGCGGCGGCCAGGATGTTCGGGCTCGCGCCGCTCGTGCTGTGCAGGATGAGGACGTCGCCGGGGCGGCCGAGCGCCTCCACCTGCCGGGCGAAGACCTGCTCGAAGCCGAGGTCGTTGCCCGCCGCGGTGAGCAGCGACGAATCCGTGGTGAGCGCCTGCGCCGCGAGGGCGCGACGCTGCCCGTGAAGCCGCACGACGTACTCGGTCGCGAGATGCTGGGCATCCGCCGCGCTGCCGCCGTTCCCCGCAAAGTACAGCCGTCCCCCCGACGCCAGCGCGGCCGCGTAGCGCCGGGCGATCGCCGCCACGTCCGGAGCCAGCGCCGCCGCCGCCTCCGCGGCGCGTGCGAGCTGGTCCAGCGCCTCGCGGATCCGGTCCTCCATCGTCAGTCCTCCGTCTCGAAGAGCTCGCGCAACCGGGTGATGAGACCGGTCTTGATGGCGACCGGCGGCACCGCCTCGAGCGCCTCCTCGGCCAGGATCGCGCCGGGGTTCTTGACCAGCAGCAGCTGCGCGGCCGCTTCACCGCCATGCTCGCAGAGCATGCGGTACGGGCCGAGCACGGAGCGCGTATCGCCGTGGTTGTCGGCGGCCAGGATGTCGGCGAGTCCGTGCGCCACGAGCTCCCGCGCGCGCTTCCCCCGGCTGCTCGGCTGGAACAGGGTGGTCGCATCCACCTGCATGACGGCGCCCAACGACCTCCATTGCCAGACGGTCGTCGGGGTCGTCGCGGCGTACCGCTCGGGATGCGCGAGCACCGGGATGAGGCCGAGCCGGACGATCTGCACCAGCGCACTCGCCACGGCGGGGGCGGCGGCGAGCCGGGTGAACTCGACCAGCACGAACTTGGTACCGCCGAGCGTCAGCCCGGGCCGCGTCCGGAGCTCTTCGGTCACGGGACGGTCGAGCATCAGCTCGACCCCGCGAAGGAGGCGGATGCCCTGCGGCGCCCTGGGCCCGAGCGCTCGGAAGGCGGCGTCGTGCGACTCGGGGATGCCCTGGGCGACGCGGCTCGCGGCGAAATGGGGCGTCAGGCACACCGCGGTGACTCCACCGTCCCGCATGGACTCGAGCACCCGGACCGACTGCTCCACGGACCGGGATCCGTCGTCGACGCCGGGGAGAAGATGGCAGTGAAGGTCAATCACCGGGCCACGACTCCAGCGGCCCGCTGTTCCGCGGCGAAGGCGGCCAGGCCGGCCGCGTCGAGCTCCGCCCGGGCGAGCAGGGCCAGGGTGAGCAACGCGTCGGCGGCGAGGAGATCGAGCGCCGCGGAGCGGTCGTTGCCGCGCTCGAGGGCGCGGGCCAGCGCGGCGCGCGCCGCCACTCCGAGGGCGGACGCCGGGTCCGCGCTGCCGCGATCCGTCTCGAACACGAAGCGGGCGGCACGGGCGCGCAGCTCGGGGGGCGCGCCCGCGCTCTGCTCCTCGAACCAGCGGGTGACGTCGCTCAGCGACCCGCCAGCCATTCCTCGACGAGTCGCGGCGTCGCCGCGCGGGCCGCCTGAAGCCGCGTGACGTCGCCCGCGCTCCCCGATGCGAACGCGGGTCGGCCGCCTCCCCGGCCGCCGCTGACGGAGGCGACGCGGTTGAGCAGGTCACCCGCCCGGAGCCCGCGCTGAACGAGGTCGTCGGTGACCGCGACGTGAATGGCCCCGCGCCCGCCGGTGCCGAAGAGCACGAGCACCGCGCCGCGGCGTCCCTCGCGGAACCGATCGGCCACCTGCCCGATCTCCTCACGGTCTTCCGCCGCGGTATCCGCCAGGGTCACCGCGACCCCCGAGATATCGTGGCGTTCGCCGTCGCCTTCGGCGGCGCCGCCTCGCTTCAGGGCCTCCCGCAGGCGCTGCTCGAGCTTCTCCTTTTCCTCGAGGAGCTGCTCGATCTTCCGGGTGAGATGCTCCGGCTGCGCCTTGAGGAGCTCACCCGCTTCGGCGATCCGCCGTTCCAGCCGATCCAGAACCCCGTAGGCGGCGGGACCGGTCACCGCTTCGACGCGCCGGACGCCGGCCGCCACTCCGCCCTGGCCCACCATCCGGAAGAGGCCCAGGGCACCGGTCGAGGCGACGTGCGTGCCGCCGCACAGCTCGAGCGAGTCCCCCATCTCGACCACGCGGACGACGTCGCCGTATTTGTCCGCGAAGAAGGCCATCGCGCCGCGCGCGAGCGCCTTCTCGAGCGGCATCTCGCTGGTCCGCACCGGGTCGTTGGCCCAGATGCGCTCGTTCACGTCGCGCTCGATACGGTCGAGCAGCGCCGGCTCGATCGGCCCGTGATGAGAGAAATCGAATCGGAGCCGGTCGGCGTCGACCAGGGAACCCTGCTGGCGGACGTGCGACCCCAAGTGCCGGCGCAGGGCCGCATGGAGCAGGTGGGTCGCGCTGTGATTGCGCTCGATGTTCCGGCGCCGGGGCGCGTCCACCGCCGCGAGGAGCGGGGCCGGCTCGAAGGGAGCCTCGAGGCTGCCGCTCACCACGGTCCCGCGCTCGTCCTTGCGCACCTGATCGACACGCAGCTCCACCCCTTCCGCCTGCACCCGGCCGGTGTCGCTCACCTGACCGCCGGACTCTACATAGAAGGGATTCTGCCGGAGAACCATCTCCACGCGGCCGCCGTCCTGGCGGAACGCGAGCGGCTCGGTCTCGGCTTCCGTCGTCTCGTAGCCGACGAACTTCTGCTTCCCCCGCCGGACGATGCTCCACCGGGGCCCGCGGCCTCGCCGCTCGGCCGGCGCGGCGTCGCCCGTGGTACCGGCGCGGCGCGCTTCGCGCGACCGGCGCCGCTGCTCCTCGAGCGCCCGCTCGAATCCCGGAACGTCGACACGGACGCCGCGCTCGGCCGCGATGAGCTGCGTCAGGTCCACGGGAAAGCCGAAGGTGTCGTAGAGCCGGAAGGCCTCGTCGCCCGGAACGACCCGCGCCCCGCCGGCGAAGAGCTGCTCCAGCCGCTCGAGGCCGCCGGCGATCGTCTCGAGGAAGCGCTCCTCCTCGTTCGTCGTCCAGGTGGCGATGTCCCGCTCGCGGTCACGAAGCTCCGGATAGACGTCTCCCAGGCTCTTCACCACGAGCCCCACCAGCGGCGCCAGGGTCGGCTCCCGGCGGCCCAGGAGCCACGCGTGCCGCACCGCCCGCCGGAGGATGCGGCGCAGCACGTACCCCCGGCCCTCGTTGCTCGGGTAAACCCCGTCGGCCAGCAGGAAGGCGACCGCGCGCGCATGGTCGGCGAGCACCCGATGCGAGATCCCGCGCTCGGGATGGTGCGGGTCATAGGGCGTGCCCACGAGCTCCCCGACGCGCCCGAGGAGCGGGAGGAACGCATCGGTGTGGAAGTTGTCGTCGACGCCCTGGAGCACCGAGGAGGTCCGCTCGAGCCCCGCCCCCGTGTCCACCGAAGGGCGCGGCAGCGGCGTCAGCGTGCCGTCCGCCGACCGGTCGAACTGCATGAAGACGAGGTTCCAGATCTCGAGGAACCGACCGGCCTCGGTCAGCCGCTCGAACTCCTCCCGCGACGGTGTGGCGGCGGGCATCCCCGGCCGCCACTCGAGGTCCACGTGGATCTCCGAACAGGGGCCGCAGGGACCGGTGTCGCCCATCTGCCAGAAGTTGTCCCTGTCGGAGAGCCCGAAGATCCGCGAGTCGGGCAGCGAAGCGGCGTCGCGCCAGAGCCGCCGGGCCTCCTGATCCTCGTGGTGGACGCTCACCAGCACGCGGTCCGGGTGAATCCCGAGGTACTGCTCCGAGGTCACGAACTCCCAGGCGAAGTCGATCGCCTCCTGTTTGAAGTAATCGCCGAAGGAGAAGTTGCCCAGCATCTCGAAGAAGGTGTGGTGCCGCCGGGTGAGGCCCACCTGCTCGAGATCGTTGTGCTTGCCGCCCGCGCGGACGCACTTCTGGCAGCTCGTGGCGCGCACGTACTCCCGCTGCTCCTGTCCCAGGAACGTCCGCTTGAACTGCACCATCCCCGCGTTGGTGAACAGCAGCGTCGGGTCGTCGGCAGTGACGAGCGACGACGAGGGCACTTCGTGGTGCCCCCTCGTGACGAAGAAGTCGAGGAAGAGCCGGCGAATGCGGGCGGAATCCATGGGGGGAATATATAGAGCGGGGAACGGGGACCGGTGAACGGGGACTGGGGACGGGGCCGGTGAATCGGTCCAGCGTACTGCCCCGAGCCTGGGACCCGAGAGCTTCAGTACCGGTTCGCAGGCTGGTCGATCCCCGGGCCGGCGGTATCATTCTCCTGCAGCTCCGAGGCAGAGTCGTGGACCCCGATCGCTACGACGTCTTCATCAGCTACCGCCGGAGCGACGGCTCCGAGCTGGCCCAGCTGATCCGGAACGCCCTCGTAAGGCGCGGGCTCCGGGTCTTCCTCGATGTGCGCGAGCTGGGCGCCGGGCACTTCGATACCGCCCTCCTTCGCCACATCGAAGTCGCGTCCGACTTCATCCTCCTGCTCACCCCGGGCTCCCTCGACCGCGCCGTTCGGCCCGACGACTGGCTGCGCCGGGAGGTGGAGCACGCTCTCGGCCGCGGCCGAAACATCGTCCCGGTGATGGCCCGCGGGTTCGAGTTTCCGACCGCCGTCGAGCTGCCCGGCGGGCTGGCCGAGCTGGTCCGCCATCACTGTGTCCGCTACGATCACGACTACTCCGACGAGTCGATCGACCGGCTCTACCGCATGCTGACCGCCGGCAGGGGAGCATTCCGCCGAGTCCGGCGGGGCTTCCTCGTCGGGTCTGCGGTGCTCGCGATGGCCGCGGCCGGGCTGGTCTGGGCGCTCGCCGGCAGGCCGGGTCTTCCTCCGGCCAACCGGCCCGACTCCCGCGCGGAGTCCCTCCCGCCCCTCGCCCTCTACTGGTACGGCTTCGGGCAGCGCAGCGAGGACGGGCGCTGGACCGAGTTCCGGGTTCAGGACGGCATGACGATGCACTCCGGCGACCAGTTCCGGCTCGTGCTGAGCCCGAACCAGGACAGCTACGCCTACGTGATCGGCCTCGACCCGAACGGACGCACGACGGTTCTGTTCCCCAACGAAGCAATCGGCACGGATAACCGACTGCGGGCGGGCGAGCGCTACGAGATCCCCGATGCGCTCAACTGGTTCCAGCTGGACGACCAGGTGGGAACGGAGACGCTCTATCTCTTGGCGAGCTACGATCCGCTCACCTCTCTGGACAGCCTGCTCCGCACGCGGGCGAGGGGGCCGGGGGGGCCGGGGGGGCCGGCAGGCCCCGAGGTGGAGCGTCACATCGCACGTCTCGAGCGTCCGGCGACGGACGGTGACCAGCAGACCCGGGACGGCCGTGTGGTCCTGCGTGGAGTCGGGATCAGACCCGACCGGAGGGTGGCCACGGCCCGGCTGGCCTCGGGGCAGGAAGTGGAGCGCGTCATGGAGTTCCAGTCGGGCGGGGTGTCCGTGATCAAGCGGATCCGGATCGCCCACCTCTCGCCGCCCTGAGCGGTTCGGTCGCCCTATCTCTCCTCGCCGACCAGCACGAAGGCGGCCCAATGGAGCGGCTCGGGGTACAGTTGCCGGACCGCGGTCCGGGCGCGGCGGAGGCTCTCGCCCGTGCCGGTCCCCGCCGCGAGCTCACGGTAGAACACCTGGAAGAGAACGGCGGTCGCCTCGGACGGCACGCTCCAGAGGCTCATAATCACGGTCCGGGCGCCAGCCTGCTGGAACGCGCGCGCGAGGCTCATGACTCCCTCACCCGCGCGCTCTTCGCCGAGGCCGGTCTTACACGCGGCCAGAACCACCAACGAGGGTCCGAGGCGCAGGTCCAGCACCTCGCTCGCCCGGAGGATCCCGTCGTGCGAGGCGTCCCCGACCAGAATAAGCGCGGGCTCCCGGATGCCTGCCAGGTCGTCGTTGGCGACGCCGTGCGTGGCCACGTGCAACACGCGGTAGCGACCTAGGTTCGCGGCCCTAACCCGGGACTCGGTCGCAAGCTCTCCCATCAGGACGTCCGGCGGCGAGGGGACCGTGCCGAAGACCCGCGCGGCAGTCTCGACCTCACCTCGGGTCTCCGGAAGCGGGGGGAACTCGTAGGAGCTCCGGCCGATATGGATGCCGCGGAGCGCGTAGCCCCCAGCCGTCGTGCCCGCTGCGGCCTGGCCGCGGAGGCTCGGATCGGCCACGCCGAAGAACGGTCGCGGCGGCGCGGGGGCGGCGAGCAGGCGATTGAGCGTCAAGATCGAGAGCGACGCGGCATAGGAGACTCGCCATGCGTCACCCAGCAGGGCGGCGGCCCCCCCGGGCGCCGGAAGCATCTCAAAGGGGAGGGTCCACAGCACTCCGTCGGGAACGATGACGAGTCGTCGATCGGGGGGGACCCCCGCGAGCGGAGCTTCGAGTAGGAGCCGGCTCAGCTCCTTTCCCGCGGAGGGATCCGGTGATGCGCGGCCCTCGCGAAGCGGGCCGAGGTAGCGTCCCACCAGCGCCGTGACGCTGTCCCCCGTCACCCCGAGGGGGATCGCTTCCGGCGACCGGCCGCGGGTCAGGCGGAAGACGTTACTGGTCGTGGCGGCGAGCGCATACTCGAGGACGACCTCGTCCTCCTCGAGCGGAACCTGTGAGGCGGCGACGGGCCGCGGGTAATGGATGGCCGCGTAGCGGGGGTGCCGCTCCCGCAGCTCCCGCACGAAGGCATCCCATTCTCGCTCGAACGCCACCAACCGGCGACCGGCCTCGACGACCGTCTCCGGCGCCGATCGCGTTCGGTACACGGTCCGCCCCGTCGAATCCTTCTGGAACCGCGAGCCCTCGAACCCGCCCTTCGCCAGGGCCCGTTGAAACCCGCCCTGCAGGGCGCGGCCTTCCTCCAGCAGCGCCGCCTCCCGCCCGCGCATCTCATCGCTCAGCTCCCCGCCCACTGGACGCCCGTTCGCCGCCATCTGCTCGAGGAAGGTTCGTGCCCGGATCGCTTCGGCGAAATGCAGTGCGGCGTCCGCGGCGGTCCCGCCGAACTCCCGGAGCTCGGTCCGCGGGAGCGAATCGCCTCTCCAGCCGGCGAGCAGCGCGGTGAGATGCCGGTACGGCACCGCGTGGGCCTCCTCGGCGAGCCAGCCGGTCCGCATGCCGGCCGGCGTCCGCCGCCGCTCGGCCTCGAGCGCCGCGACGCCGGCCAGATAATGCGCCATCGCCCGGAGCGTGTCGCCCTGCCCCTCCCTGGCCCACCCCATCCGGGCGTTGTAACCGGCCAAGCGATGCGGGACCCACATGAACGGCGGGGCGAGATCCATGAGGAATGCCCCGGCGACCCGCTCGGCCTCTTTGAACCGCCCCTCCCGCAACAGCAGATCCGCCTCCAGCTCGAACGGCTCGCCCACAAAGTCCACCGGAAGCTCACCGCGGGATCGCGTCGCCTTGGCCGAGTCGAGAGCGGCGCGCGCCTCGGCATGCCGGCGGGCACGGAGGAGCACCTGGGCGCGAAGGGTCAGGGCTTCCGTGACCGGCTGCCCGGCACGGGCCTCGGCCTCGTCGAGATGGGCCAGAGCACGGCCCGGATCGCTGGCGCGCATGGCTACGTCGGCAAGATCGATCTCGAGCCAGGGGACCTCGGGCTTGGAGTCCGGGTACTCGCGGGCAGCCAGCAGGTCCTCCTGCGCAGCCGCGGGATCGTAATCGCGTCGAAGCCAGGCACGGAGCTGAAGGACCGTGCCGCAGCTCGCGCGCGGAACCTTCCGGCAGCGCGACACCGCCTCTTCCGCATATCGGTGAGCCTGGGACAGATCGCCCGTCTGGTGCGCATTGACCGCCACCTTCGCGAGGAGCCCGGCATACCCTGCCCGGTCGTCGGCGCGAAGCAGCGGCCAGTGGCCAACGATCACAAGCGGGACCGCGAGACGCCGAAGGCGGAGTGCTTCGTGCCAGAGATAGGCCTTGTCGGCCGCCTCGGCGCGCCGATCGAGAATCACCGCGTAGTTCATGGCGTAGCCGCTCGCGGCGACGACGAGAGAAACGGCGACGGCGCAGTTGGACTGCAGCGGCGCCAGGCCAAGTCGCGGGTGGAACACGATGACGGCCAGCAGGACGACCACGACGAACGAGAGCATCGGGATCGCGACGCGGAGAGGCAGAGGCGCCAGGAGCGCGGCCACTCCCGAGACCTGCAGCAGCCGGACGGTGACGCCGCCGGCGAGCCCGACCGTGACGGCGACCGCCCAGCCCCACCAACGGCCGGTCCGGTCAGCCATATGAAGCGAGGAACCTCATCAACGGGATCGAAAGAGGGACATGGGATCCGACCTCCCGGGCCAAGCATACCAGTCGGAAACGTGCTGGGCCAGCACCTCCCTAGCGCTCGAGGAGCTTCCCGACCAGGGTGCGCACGGCGTCCCCGCCGTATCCCCGGCGGGCCAGGTAGGCAACGAGCCGGCGGCGCCGCACTGCAGGAGGGAGGCCTTTGAGCTGCCCCAGGCGCTTTCGCGCCAGCGCCTCGACGCTCGGATAGGCCGAGTCGTCTGCCTGGAGCACGGCGGCGAGCGTGCGGTCGATGAGCGCCGCAGCAAGTCCGAGGGCAAGCAGATCGCGACGCAGCCGAACGGGTCCGCGCCCTCGTGCGGCACGGGTCTCGACGTAGTGACGAGCGAAGCACTCGTCGTCGACCAGACCGAGACTGCCGGCCTTGTCCATCGCCTGCGCGACGGCGGCCGCGGGATGGCCCTTCTGGAGCAGGCGACGGGAGAGATCGCGCTCGGCGAAAGGCCGTCGCCCAAGCAGTCTGAGCGCCGTACGGAAAGCCGCCTCGGCATCGGCCGCCCCGCTCAGGCGCTCGAACCGCTCGTGGTCCAGCACCTGCCCAGCCGCGAGCCCCTCCGCCGCTGCCGCTTCGGCCGCCAGCGTCAGCAGCGGCCGGCCATCCACCATCACGCGCACGCTGCCCGGCCGCCGGGCATCGGGGAGAACGGCCCCGATGACCCGGCGCGGGCCGGCGCCGGCGTCAGTCGCTGTCGCCGTCATCGCCCGCGGCGCTCGGCGCGCGCACGCCGAGGAGTTCCTTGACCCGGGCTTCGACGGAAGTCATGAGATCGGGGTTGTCGCGCAGGAAGAGCTTGGCGTTCTCCCGGCCCTGCCCGATGCGCTGATCGCCGTAGCTGTACCAGGCGCCGGACTTCTGGATGATGTTGGCCTCGGAGGCGAGGTCGACGACCAGGCCGGTATGGCTGATGCCCTCGTCGAACATCACGTCGAACTCGGCTTGCTTGAACGGCGGGGCCACCTTGTTCTTCACGACCTTGACCCGTACCCGGTTGCCGATGACCACCTCGCGCTCCTTCACCGGTCCGATCCGGCGGATGTCGAGCCGGACCGAGGCGTAGAACTTGAGCGCCTTGCCGCCCGTGGTGGTCTCGGGATTGCCGAACATCACCCCGATCTTCTCGCGCAGCTGGTTGATGAAGACGACCGCGGTGTTGGAGCGGTTGATGGCCCCGGCGAGCTTGCGCAGCGCCTGGCTCATCAACCGCGCCTGCAGGCCGACGTGGCTGTCGCCCATCTCGCCCTCGATCTCCGCCTTCGGAACGAGCGCGGCCACGGAATCGATGGTCACCAGCTCCACCGCGCCCGATCGGACCAGGATCTCGACGATCTCCAGCGCCTGCTCACCGGTATCGGGCTGCGAGACGAGGAGATTGTCGATGTCGACGCCGAGCTTCTTCGCGTACTCCACGTCGAGCGCGTGCTCGGCATCGACGTACGCGGCCACTCCCCCGTTCCGCTGCACGTTGGCCACGAGGTGCAGACAGAGCGTGGTCTTCCCCGACGACTCCGGCCCGTAAACCTCCGTGATACGCCCGCGCGGCACGCCGCCCACCCCGATGGCCGCGTCGAGATTGATCGCGCCGGTCGGGATGGCCAGGACCCGCTCCCGCGGGCTGTCCGCGCCCATCCGCATGATGGAGCCCTTCCCGAGCTGCTTCTCGATCTGCGCGATGGCGAGGTTGAGCGCCTTCCGGCGGTCGGCATCAAGAGCGGAGCCCGGGGTTGGCGTAGGGGGCATCGGGAGACCTTTCGGTTATAAAGTGGAGCAAAAAGCTACACAAGCTTATAGATTGCAAGCTAATGCCGAATGTTCGCCGAAGCAAGGCGGCATTTATTCACTTTTCCACACCCCGCCAGGCGTCCTCGATGTGGGTGATTTGGGGACTCGGGCCTGAAGCCAGCTCCAGGACCGCGATGACGTCGAAGCGGTAGGAGTCGTCGGCGCGGCCGAATTTGAGGCGCCAGAGCGTCGCCAGGCGCGTCAGGATGCCCTGTTTGCGGGAGCGGATGGACCCCTCCGGCGGGCCGAACCGCGAGGACCGGCGGGTCTTGACCTCGATGAACGCCACGATCCTTCCCTTCCTGGCGACGAGGTCGAGGTCGTGGTGGCCGAACCGGAACCGATGAGCCTCAATGGACCATCCGGTGCGGAGCAGATAGGCGATCGCAGCTCGCTCACCCGCCAGCCCGCGGCGGTGCCGCGGGTCTCGCCAGGAGAGCAGCGGATCGGGTGCTGGAACGGTGGGGGTGCGCATGCCGAGAGTTAGCGCACTCCGGTCGCCGGTCCGTCACCGAAACGTCTCGTGCTCGGGACAGACGAGCGCGTGCGGCTCCGGCGCCGGGGCGCTCCTCGGCGCCAGCGCGCCGACCTGCGGCGGGGATTCCTACGGGCCGCAGTACTCGTCGAGCTGGCCGAGGCCGATCTGTACCTCGCGGGGCTTGCTGCCGTCCGGAGGTCCGAGGATGCCCGCTTCGTGAAGCTGATCGATGATGCGCGCCGCGCGGCCGTATCCGATGCGGAGCTTTCGCTGGAGGAGCGACGTCGACCCGCCCTGATTCTGAATGCACACCTCGGCCGCCTCCCGGAAGAGCACGTCGCGCTCCCCCGGCTCCATCGGCTCTCCCTCGCCCCCTTCCTCGAGCCTCTCCTGCGCCCGCATGATGGCCAGAATGTCGTCCTCGGCTCGCCGTGGCGCAGCGACCCCGGCGTGCGCCCGGAACCACTCCATGAGGGCCTCCGTCTCCTCCGTGCCGATGAACGCCCCCTGAATGCGCTGCGGCTCGCTCTTGCCCGGCGGCAGGAAGAGCATGTCGCCGTTGCCGAGCAGCGCCTCGGCGCCGTTCTGGTCCAGAATCGTGCGGCTGTCGACCTTGGAGGCGACCCGGAACGCGATCCGGCTCGGGAAGTTGGCTTTGATGAGTCCCGTGAGCACGTTCACCGACGGGCGCTGCGTGGCGAGAATCAGGTGGATCCCGATCGCCCGCGCCTTCTGGGCCAGCATCGCGAGCGGGGTCTCGACTTCTCCCTGCACGGTCATCATCAGATCCGCGAGCTCGTCGACGACGATCACGATGTAGGGCAGCCGGCCCTCGGTGTACGCTTCCGCCTCCGGCGCCGGTGGAGTGGTCGTCGGCTCGGCGCTGATCCCGGCGAGTGTCTGGGACTCCCGAACCGGCAGGCGAAGGGGGCGGCCTTCCTCGACCTTCCGGTTGAAGTCGATGACGTTCCGCGCGCCGTTGGCGTGGAACAGCTCGTAGCGCCGGTTCATCTCCTGCACCGCCCACCGGAGCACACGCGCCGCATCGTGGTTGTTGGTAACGACCGTATGGCGCAGATGCGGCAGCGCGTTGTACATCGAGAGCTCCACCATCTTCGGATCGACCATCAGCATCCGCAGGTCGGTCGAGGGATACCGGTAGATCAGCCCGGTCACGATGGTGTTGATGGCGACGGACTTTCCGGAGCCCGTCGCGCCCGCGATCAGGAGATGCGGCATCCGGGCGAGGTCGGCGACCACCGGCTTGCCCTCGAGATCCCGGCCGAGGGCGATGGGCAGCACCGAGCGGGCCCGCTCCCAGTCGCCGCTCTCGAGCAGCTCACGCAGCGTGACCATCTTGGCCGTGGGGTTCGGAACCTCTACGCCGACGGCGCCCTTCCCCGGAATCGGCGCGACCCGGATGCTCGTGGCCCGCATGGTGATGCCGAGATCGTCGGCGAGGGAGACGATGCGGCCCGCCTTTACCCCCGGAGCGGGCACGATCTCGAACTGGGTCACCACCGGCCCGCTGGTCCGGCCCGCGATGGCCCCGTCGACCTTGAAGGTCCGAAGGGTCTCGAGCAGGGCCAGGCCGAGCCGGTCGAGCTGCGCCTCGTCGGCCGCGGTATCCTGCTTCTCCGGCGCCTTCAGCAGGGTGATCGGCGGCAGCAGCGCGTCGGCTGGTGCGCCCGAAAGCGGCGGGGTGCGGCGGACGCTCTCTTTCCGGCCTTTGGGCTCCCGTCGCGGCGGCGGCCGGAGCTCGTCCTCGTCGTCTTCCTCCTCCACCACCGGCCGGCGTACCCTGGCTTCGGCGGCGTCGCGCGGGACGGCGCTCGGGACCGCGATCTCGCCGGTCCGTCGCTCGAGCCGGCGCAGCGGGTGCCACTGCACCGTGAGCAGCGTGAGGGCGGAGAGCGCCAGGAAGGCCAGCAAGGCGCCCCCCGGCTGCCCCACGACGTTCACCACGGCGCGCGCGGCGAATCCCGGGAGGAGGCCCGTGAGCCGGGCCGTCATGCTCCAGTCGGCGAGCGGCGGATCGAAGGCCAGCGGCGTGATGTCGGCGGCGACGCCGACCGCGAAGGGCACGATCATCGCGAGCCCGCCGGTGAGCCACGCGGCCCGCTTCATGTCGAGGCGAGGGAGATGGTCGAAGCCGGCGAGAAAGAGGGCGACGCCGAGCAGCGGGAGGCCGATCGCACCGGCGCCGAGCAGACGCCAGAGGCTGTCACCGAGGGTGCGGCCGAGCGGCCCGGTCGGCACGGCCGGGATCAGGGTCAGGGCGGCAAAGACGCCGAGGACGAGCGCCGCGATGGCCCCGAGCCGGCGGCGATCCTCCGCCGTCACGACGGCACCTCCACGGCGGGGGCCGGCATCGCCGTGATCCGGCGGTCGTGAAAGCGAGGCAGCACGGGATACGCGTTCTCCCGCGCTGCGTCGGCCACGTCCGCCTCCATGCCGAGCCGGCGCAGGTGGCGTCCGGCCGCGGAGAGCATGAGCGGACGCTCCCAGCGCAACCCGTACCGCCGGACGAGATCGATCGCCACCAGCCCCGCGTCGTCGAGCCCCTTCCGGAGCCGCCGCCTGCCGAACGCCTCGTGGATGAGCCGTCCGGCCGCGTACGCGTCCTCGAGCGCGAACCGCGACTCGCGGCCGGCGCACAGCACCACGACTTCCCGCCGCTCCCGCAGATGCTCCCGCAGCCGGGCACCGGCTGCCGCGAGATTCACCGCCGCCGCCACGCAGATCTCGTGGGCTCCCGCCGCGGCCAGGAGGGCCGCGGTGCCGTTGGTGGTCGTCATCACCACGGTCCGGGCCTTCACGGCCTCTTCGGACATCTCTCGCGGGCTGTTGCCGAGCGCGAACCCGGGGATCCGCTCGCAGGCGCGCTCCCCCGCGAGCTGCACGTCCTCGGGTCCCAGGCTCTGGGCGAGCCGCATCGCCTCGTCCGGCGTCTCCACCGGCACGACGGCGCGGGCGCCGTGGTGGAGGGCGGCGCAGATCGTCGTCGACGCGCGCAGCACGTCGATGACGAACACCGCGCGGCCCGCGACCTCGTGGGCTCCGAGGACAGCGGGGGAGAAGACGACGTCGAGCTTCATGCGTCGGATCGGAGCAGGTGGCTTTCGCGCTCGAGAAACCGGGTGTCGACGTCTCCGGCCACGAAGCCCGGGCTCCGGATGACGCGGGACAGGAACGGAATGGTGGTCGTCACGCCCTCGAGGATGAAGCTGTCGAGCGCCTGGCCCATCCGCGCGAGCGCCTCGGCCCGGTCGCGCCCGTGCACGATCACCTTGGCGAGCAGGGAATCGTAGTGGGGCGGCACCGTGTAGCCGGCATACACGTGGGTATCCACGCGGACGCCCGGACCACCGGGCGGGTGGTACGCCGTGATCTGGCCGGGACAGGGCTGGAAGTTCCGGGCCGGATCCTCGGCGTTCACCCGGCACTCGATCGCGTGGCCGCGGAGCCCGTTCAGCTCCTGCGGGAGGCTCAGCGCATCGCCCCAGGCGATCCGAAGCTGTTCCTTCACGAGATCGAACCCCGTCACCATCTCGGTGACCGGATGCTCCACCTGAATGCGGGTATTCATTTCCATGAAGTAGAAGCGGCCGTCGGCATCGAGGAGGAACTCGAGCGTTCCGGCCCCGACGTAGCCGATCGCCGCGGCGAGCGCGATCGCCGCGTCTCCCATGCGGGCGCGCAGCTCCGGCGTGAGCGCCGGGCTCGGGCTCTCTTCCACCAGCTTCTGGTGCCGGCGCTGGATCGAGCAGTCCCGCTCACCCAGATGAACCACCCGTCCGTGCTGGTCGCCGAGGACCTGGATCTCCACGTGCCGCGGCCGCTCGAGGTACTTCTCGACGTACACGTCGCCGTTGCCGAAGGCGGCCAGCGCCTCGTTCTGGGCGAGCGAGAAGAGCTGGGTGAACTGGTCGGGGTCGTGGGCGATCCGCATGCCCTTGCCCCCGCCCCCCGCGGTGGCCTTGATGATCACGGGAAAGCCGATGCCGGCGGCCAGCTCGAGCGCCTCGTCCGCATCGGTGAGCACGCCTTCGGAGCCGGGCACGGTCGGGACGCCCGCCTCCTTCGCCAGACGGCGCGCGCTCGCCTTGTCGCCCATCGCGCGGATCTGCTCGGCGGTGGGCCCCACGAAGACGATGTTGGACGCCTTGCAGATCTGGGCGAACTCGGCGTTCTCGGCGAGAAAGCCGTAGCCGGGATGGATCGCGTCGGCGCCGGTGATCTCGGCGGCCGCGATGATCCGGGGGATGTTCAGATAGGACTGCCGTCCGGGCGCCGGTCCGATGCAGACGTCGTCATCGGCGAAGCGGACGTGGAGGGATTCGCGGTCCGCTTCCGAGTAGACCGCGACGGTGGCGACGCCCAGCTCGCGGCAGGCGCGGATCACGCGCAGCGCGATCTCCCCCCGATTGGCGATCAGCACCTTGGTGAACATCAGCCGGCCATTGCCGTCTCCCGGACCGCGCGTCGTCAGGGCGTCATCTCGCGGGTGAGGCCCTGCGGCGATCCCACCTGCTCCTCGGGATCGATGAAGGTCCGGTCGGACGCCCCGGTGACGCCGGCGGCGCGCAACGCGAACTCGCTCGGGTTGGTGGCGTAGTGGAGCGCGCTCTCGTAGCTCACCACGCCCGACTTGTACCACGCCATGAGCGACTGGTCGAAGGACTGCATCCTGTAGGAGACGGAGCCCTCGGCGATCAGGTCCGGAATGTTGAGCGACTTCTCGATGCTCCGGATGTTCTCGGCCACGGCGGCGGTGTTGATCAGGACCTCGCTCGCGGGCACCCGGCCCCGTCCGTCGGCCCGCGGCACCAGCCGGAGCGAGATGATGGCCGCCAGCGCGGTGGAGAGGAGGGAGCGGATCTCCGCCTGCTGGTGGGGCGGATAGAACGACAGGATGCGGCTGATCGACTGGGTCGCATCGGTGGTGTGCAGGGTCGAGAACACCAGATGCCCGGTGTCGGCCGCCTTGAGGGCGGTATCGAGCGTCTCGAGGTCGCGGATCTCGCCCAGCAGGATGACGTCGGGGTCCTGCCGGAGGACGTGGCGGAGCGCGCTGCCGAAGGACAGCGTATCGCTCCCGACCTCGCGCTGGGAGATGTTGGCCATGGCGTCGCGATGGAGGAACTCGATCGGGTCCTCGATCGTGATGACGTTCACCCGCCGGTGGCGGTTGATGTGATTGATCATCGCGGCGAGGGCGGTCGACTTCCCGGAGCCGGTGATGCCGGTCACGAGCACCAGCCCCCGCGGCTTGAGCGCGATCGTCTCGAGCACCTCGGGGAGGTTGAGCTCCCGGATCGTGTGCACCTCGTAGGGGATGGCCCGGAAGGCGAACGCCAGCGTGCCGCGCTGCTGGTAGATGTTGGTCCGGAACCGGCCGACGCCCGGCACGCCGATCGCAAAGTCGGACTCCTTCCGGTCCGAAAAGTCCTTGACCTGACGCGGCGTCATGATCTGCTCCGCCAGGTGCTTCAGCTCCTCCGGCCGGATCGGGGCCATCGGCAGCGGCGAGAGGTCGCCGTTCACGCGGACCGTCGGGGGGCGGCCGACCTTGAGGTGAAGGTCCGAGCCGCCCCGCTGCACCATCTGGGAGATCGCCTGCTTGAAGTTGAATGGGGCCGCGGACGGCGTGCCCTCGGGCGCTTGCAGGTCAGCCATTGGGATCCACCCGGAAAAGGACCTGGCCGAACTCGACCGGCTGCGCGTCGTCGGCGAACACTTCGCGGATGACTCCGCCGAATTCGGCTTCGATCTCGTTCATGATCTTCATCGCTTCGATGATGCATACCGTCTGCCCGGGCGAGACCCTCGACCCGACCTTGACGTACGGCTCGGAACCCGGCTCCGGGGCCTTGTAGAACGTCCCCACCATGGGGGACTTGATCTCCTTGAGCGCTCCCGAAGCGGCGGCCGGAGCCGAGTCCGTCGAGGGGCTCCCCGCCCCGATCGCCGCCGCGGGTCCCAGAGACGGCAGCGGATGCGCGACCGGAAGCGGCATCGGCACCGGCAGGGGAGCCGCGGCGAACGCGGGCAACCCGCCGGTGCGGGTGATCACCACCCCCGTGCCGAAGAATCCCTTCAGCTCGATGGAGCCGATCTCCGGCGATTCCCGCAGCAGCTCGGCCAGCCGCTTCACGTCCTTGAAATCGATGCCCTTGAGCCCGGGAACCTTCTGCAGCAGCTGCGCGAGCTCCTTCATCTCCTCGGCTCTCATACGGGCAGGCATGCCGGACCGGGCCGGCAGGGCATGAGCGTCATCACTCGTCCGAGATAGGGGCCAGAGGCGGCGGGCCCGAGCTCGCCCCGCCGCGACGTCTTCAGAGCAGCTCGAGCAGCTCGGTGCGTCCGTCGGACAGGCACCGGGGGCCGGTCGACGCCAGGTGGACGTCGTCTTCCAGGCGCACCCCGCCCCAGCCCTCAAGATAGACCCCCGGCTCGACCGTGACCACGGCTCCCGCGGGCAGGGGGACCTCCGCCGTTCGGGAGAGACGCGGCGCCTCATGAACTTCTAATCCCAGCCCGTGGCCCAGCGAATGGCCGAAGGCGGCTCCGTAACCCGCGCCGGCGATGATGTCGCGCGCGAGCGCGTCGGCCTCGCGGCCGGTCATCCCGGCCCGTACCCGCTCGCGGGCCACCCGCTGGGCATCGCGCACCAGCTCGTAGACCTCCCGCTGCCGGCCGTCGGCTCGCGCCCCGACCACCACCGTCCGGGTGAGATCCGCGCAGTAGCCCGCGACTTGAGCGCCGAAATCGAGCAGGAGCCACTCGCCGCGTCCTATGGCCCTGGTGCTCGACCGGGCGTGCGGCAGCGCGCTCCGTGGTCCCGAGGCCACGATCGTCGGAAAGGGATGCCACTCGCTGCCCCGGCTCCGCAACGCGTGCTCAAGCCGTGCGGCGACGGCCACCTCGGTCTGACCCGGCCGGATGCCGGGGAGCACCTCCGACAGCGCGTCCTGCGCGAGCGCCGCCGCGGCGGCGATGGCCGCGACCTCGTCCTCGTCCTTGACCGCCCGCAGCCCCTCGACCAGCCCGGTCGTCGCCACGGCCTCGACCTCGCCCAGCGCGGCGATCCGCTCCGCATCGCGCACGGTGGTGGTGTCTCGATCGAAGCCGAGCCGGAGTCGACCCCTGCCGGCGAGCACACGGCCCAGCCGTTCCCAGAAGTTGGCCGCTTCGATCTCCACCACCGCCGCGTCGCCCACCTCGGCCGGCGCCTGGTCGGCGTAGCGGAAATCGGTGATGAGCACGGTCCGCTCGGCCTCGAGAACCATGAGCCCCGCCGAGCCGGTGAATCCCGCGAGGTACCGGGCGTTGGGGCCGGCGGCGACCAGATGCGCATCGAGCCGCTGCTCGGCAAGGAGCCGTCGTACCGCCGACTGCCTGGCGCGGTGCGGCTCAACCCCCACGGAATCGCCGGACCAGCGCCTGGAGCGCGAGCCGGTACCCTTCAGGCCCGCGGCCGGTGATGACTTCCTGGGCGAGGTCGGAGAACACGAGGCGCCGGCGGATCTCCTCCCGCTTCGCCACGTCGGTGAGATGGACCTCGATGAACGGCACGCCCACCGCAAGCAGCGCATCGCGGATCGCCAGACTCGAGTGCGCGTAGGCTCCCGCGTTCAGGATGAGGCCGTCCGCGGTCTCCGGCAGCCGCTGGATTTCGTCGACGAGCACCCCTTCGTGATTCGTCTGCAGCCACGAAACGGTCGCGCCGAGACGAGCCGCCTCGGCGCGAACCATCGCTTCGATTTCCGCGAGCGTCGTGGTGCCGTAGATCTCCGGTTCGCGACGTCCCAGCAGATTGAGATTGGGTCCGTTGAAAACGGCGACCCGCATCTCAGCGTTTGAGGCCGCGCAGCCACGCGTTGAACTGCTCCAGATCCTCGCCCGACTGGGTCGGCGCGGCGGCGGCCTCCGGCGCCGCCGAGGACGACGGCAGCGGCGGAGTCGCTTCGGGAGCGAAGAACTCGTCGAAGCTCGGCTCCGACTCGGACGACGCCGCCGGCGGCGATACCGGACCGACGGGGCCCGACTCCTCGCCGAAGACCGCGCTCAAGCTCAAGGAATCCCGCGCCGGACGCGTGGGCTCGCCCGCCGAACGCCCAGGAGGCTCGAACGCCGGCGGATGCACCGTCGCGGCGACGGCCGGCCGCGCGGCGCCCAGGAGCCCGTCCAGCATCCGCCCGACCGAAGTCCCGCCGGTAGCTGCGGCGTCGTAGCGCGGCGCCGGGGACGTGGACGGCGGCGGCGGCTCGAGCTCCGACCGAAGCCGCTCGGCCGCTTCCGCGACGCGGCGATTCTCCGGGTCGCGTTGTGACAGCTGGAGGTAGACGGCGAGGGCGAGCTCGCGATGGCCCTGTCGCAGGAAGACCTCGGCCATCGTCTCGGTCACGACGAGCTCCGGCTCCGGCGCGGGTGCCTCGGGTGCCTCGCTCTCCACTTCCGCCGTGGCGGTGTCCGGCGGCTCCGTTGCGGCCGCGGCCATCACAGGCTCTTCGACCGGTGGATGGACGGCGATCGGCTCTTCGACTGCGGGGCTCTCTTCGGCCTCGACCGGAGCGGCCTCCGCGGGGGCCACTTCCGGTTCACGTCCCGGCATCCACTCGGGCTCGCTCGAGAGTGGGGCCGCGGTTTCGGCCTCGACTTCGGCGACCGCCTCAGCGGACACCGGCTCCGCCTCCGGCGGCGGCGGATGATCCGCTTCAGGACGCGCGGGCTCGAAGACCGAGCCGGCCCAGGCGGGAGCGAACGCCTCCTCGTCGGGGAGTGGCGGCGGCTGGTAGGCGGCATCGCCCTTCGCGGCCTCCGACTCCGGCACCACCGCTTCGCCGACCACATCCGCGCCGGAGAGACGCTGTTCGGCGGCAGCATTCGCGTCCGGGGGGGCAATCATGCCGAGTCCGGCGGCCGATTCGGCCATCGGCAGCGAATGGTCGGGAATCTCGGATCCCAGCACGATGTCCTCGAGACGATCGGACGACGGCTGGAGCGTTTCGGCGTCGCTCGGCAGCTGGAACTCGCTCTGTGTGCGGCTGGGCGCCAGCTCCTCCGGCACGATGACCGTGATGTCGGCGAGGCCCTCATCCTCCAGCAACCCCTCGACCCGGGGCACCGCCGCCTCGGACTCCCTCACCGGCTCCCCCTGGGCTTCGGAACGGGAGGCTGCGGACGGGGGCGGCGCGGTCGCGACGCGATCCTGCGGAGATGCGCTGCGCAGCCGATCAAGCTGGTGGCGTGCCTCCTCGTTCGCCCGATCGACGTCCAGGAGCATCTGCAGCCGCTGAATCGCTTCCGCGTGACGTCCGGTCCGCTCGCAGAGATCGGCGAGCGACTTGAGGGCGATCACATTCTCCGGGTCGAGCTCCGCGACGCGCAGAAACGCGAGCTCGGCTTCGCCGCTCGCGTTCACGTCGAGATGACAACGCCCCCGGACGATGTGCGCGGGAACGTAGTTGGGATGCTGGGCCAGGCCGATGTCGAGCAGCTCGAGTGCCCGCCCGTGATCGCCCGCCTTGCGATAGGCCTCGGCGAGGGGGGCGAAGGTGAGCCCGAGCGGGTTCTCCGACCACCGGCGTTCCAGTTTCTCGATTTCGCTGGTGTACGCCATACCCTGCCTTGATGGATGCTGTTTCGAAGAGTCCGGGCGGAGCTCCGGTGCCCAGTAACCTGTCGAGGCACCCCGTTTCCCGCCATCCTTGAGGCGTCTTTCGAGGTCCGTTAAGTTTTAGGGCTTCATACCCTTAGGCCGCTCGGACCCGGTCCCTCTCATGATGCAATTTTTTCGCGGTGCCGCCAAGCCACTGATCCTCATTACAACCATTGCATTCTTCATCTGGCTGGTCTACGACCTCAGCGGTCTGGGGACCGGAGGTGGCCTGCTGACAACGACTTCCGTCGGCAAAGTTAACGGGACGACGGTGGACGCCAGGCAGTTTCAGCAGGCGGTCCAGAACGCCATCGACAACAGGCAGCGCCAGACCGGTGCCGCCCTGACGCTGGACGACATCGCGCAGCTGCGGGACGAGGTCTGGGAACAGTTCATCCAGGACATCATTTTCCGTGCCGAGTACGAGAAATACGGCATCCTGGTATCGCCGGAAGAGGTAGCAGAGGCAATACGTTACGCGCCTCCGCGGGAGGTCGTGGAGCTGGCCGAGTTTCAAACTGACGGGAAGTTTGACGCCGCCAAATACCAGCGTTGGCTCGCCTCTCCCGGGGGGCAGTCGCAGATCCCGTTTCTCGAGGCGCGCTACCGGGAGGAGCTGCAGCGCGGCAAGCTGATGCGCCGCGTGATCGCGGACGTCTACCTCTCGGATGCGGCGCTCTGGGAGCGGTATCGTGACGAGAAGGAGATGGTGACCGTCGGCACGCTCTCGATCGATCCCGCCGTGGTCATCCCCGATTCCGAGGCGCCGGTCACCCCCTCGGAGGTCGAGGCCTACTACCGGGAGCACCGCGAGGATTTCCGCCGAAATGAGGCGGCCTTCCTGAGCTACGTGGGCATCCCCCGATTCACCAACGCGGCGGACACGGCGGCCGCGCTGACCCGGGCTCAGGCGCTGAAGGCCGAGATCCAGGCGGGCGCTCCGTTCGACGAGATCGCGCGGCGGGAGTCGGCGGACAGCGTCTCGGCCAGGGAGGGCGGCAAGCTCGGTGAGCTCAAGCGCGATGCGGTAGATCCCGCCTTCGCCGCCGCGGCGATGTCGCTGCCCCTGCGCAGGCTCTCGGACCCGGTGCTGAGCGGTTTCGGCTACCACCTGATCGAGGTGGAGAGCCGCACGGCTGACGCCTTCACGGCGCGGCATATTCTCATTCCGATCGAGATCAGCGGCACGCATCGCGATGTCCTCGACGCGCGCGCCGACTCCTTAGAGCAGCTCGCGGGGGAGCGGCTGGAGGGCGGCGCCCTCGACACCGCGGCGAGCGCGCTCGGCCTCACCGTGCGCAAGGTGGGACCGGTGATCAAGGGCGCGCGCGTGGTCACGCCGGATCACGGCATGGTGCCCGACGCCGGCGTCTGGGCCTTCCAGGCGCGTCCCGGGGAGCACAGCGCGGTCATCGAGGCGCCGAATGCGTACCTCGTGTTCCGGCTCGACAGCCTGCAGCGCGAAGGGGTTCCGTCGCTCGACGTCGTGCGTGAAGAGGTGGCCAGGCGCGTGCGCTCGGCGAAGAAGCGGGAGGCCGCCAAGGCCCTCGCCGGCCGGCTCCTGAGCCAGGCGCAGGGCGGCACCGCGCTGAGCGCGCTCGGAACCGGCAACGGTCTCGCCTACCAGAAGATCGGTCCGTTCGCGCGCCTGACGGCGACGTTCCCCGATCCGGCGCTGATCGGCGCGGCGTTCAGCGTCGAGAAGGGCGCCCTGGCCGGCCCGATCGTCACCGACGCGGGCATCTACATCTTCGAGGGACTGGAGCGCACCCCCGCGGATTCCGCGACCTTCACGCGCGAGCTGGCCACCATCCGGAGCCAGGCGCAGCTCGCGGCGCGGCAGAGCCGGGTCCGCGCGTACGTGACCGCGCTCCGGGAGGACGCCAAGATCGTGGACCGGCGGGCCGACCTCTATCGAACCTCCGCGCAGGCGGAAACCACCGCACCGACCGGACTCTGAACCAGAGGGGTTCGCCTACGCGACGAGGGGGTCCGGTCGACCGGACCCCCTCGTCGCATTCGCGTGTCGCCCGGGGCCTACTGCGAGAGGCGCTTCGGCTCGCCGCTCGTGGACGCGGGCTGGGAGGGAGCGTCGATCTGCCGGCTCGAGGAACGGTCTTCGGGGAGCTGGCTCGCCGCCTCGCCGACGTCGGAGAGACTCCGCTTGAACTCGCGAATCCCCTTCCCCATCGAGGCGCCGATCTCCGGCAGCCGCTTGGCGCCGAAGACCAGGAGCACCACGACCAGGATGATCATGATCTCGGTGAAGCCCAGATTGCCCATACGTTCCCCCGCTACCGCTTAGAAGAGCGACTTGGCCACCAGATAGGCCAGCGCCACGCCCACGAGGCTCGCCAGGGAGAGGTCGAGACCGACGGGGCCAAGGGTGAAGTGTATCACCAGCAGGTTGATGGGTACAGGTCCGAACTCGGGCGTGACCGAATAGGTGAAGAAGGTCTTGGTGGGACTGTCGGGAAGCACGGCGCGGAGGAACGCATTGAGAAAGCCGCCGAGCAGGAACCCGGTCATCAGGACCAGGAAATAGAAGCGCGGCCGCCGCGGTGACGCGCGCATCAGCTCCGCCTTTCGAGCACGTAGTGGAGACAGGCCCGGAGCGTCTCCCGCGCCGGGCCGGGCCGCAGCGCTTCCAGCGCCGACTCCCCTTCGGCGCAGAAGGCGTGCGCCCGCTCGCGCGCGTAGAGGAGCCCGCCGCGCGCCGTGACGGTCTCCACCACCGCCGCGATCTCGGCGTCTCCGGGCATCGGATTTTCCATGAGGCCTTCGACCACGGCGCGCTCCGCCGGGGACATTCGGGGCAGCGCGTGAATCAGAGGCAGGGTGACCTTGTGCTCCCGCAGGTCGAGACCGGTCGGCTTGCCGGTCTCGGCTTCGGCGCCTTCGTAATCGAACAGATCGTCCACGATCTGAAACGCCATCCCGAGGCACTCGCCGTAGCGCCGCATCGCCTCGCGTTCGGCCCCCGATCCGCCCAGGGCCCCGACCTCGCACGCCCCCGACATGAGCGACGCGGTCTTCGCCCGGATCAGGAGGTCGTAGTCGGCTTCGGAGAAGGCGAGCTTGTCGTGCGCGAGAAGCTGGCGCATCTCCCCGACCGTCATCTCGTTCGTCACCCGGCCCAGGACCCGCAGCGCCTCGAGGTCCTCCAGTCGCACGAGCTCGATGACGGCACGGGAGTAGAGATAGTCTCCCATGATCACCGAGATCTGGTGGCTGAACAGCGAGTTGATGGTCGGCATGCCCCGGCGGAGGACCGAATGGTCCACCGAGTCGTCGTGCACGAGCGTGGCGAGGTGAATGAGCTCCACCACCGACGCGAGGGCGACGGTGCGCGCGGGCGGGGCCGGCCTCGTCGCCTCGCTCGCGAGGAGGAGCAGCATCGGGCGGAACATCTTGCCCTGCATCTGCAGCAGGTGCGAGTTGACCTGCGCGATGAGCGGAAAATCCGCGGCGATGAGGCCCCGGAGATGCCCGCGCACCGCCTCCAGACTGGGCGCCACGCCGAGCTGCAGGTCGGAGAGCGCGACCGGGAGGGGCGCGGTACCTGACGTCAAGACGCCGCCCCGGTGGCCAGTCGCTTGACCCGCTCGCCCAGGTCGAGAAACCGGATGTCGACCGCGAGCGCCCGCTGGTACAGCGGGAGCGCCTCCCGGCCCCGCTGCTGGGACTCCAGGGCGCGACCGAGCCAGTAGAGCAAGCCGATCTTCTCGTCGTCGGCGCCGGGGAGCCCGTCCACGGCACGCCCGAGCACGGCCTCGCAGATGGCGAACTGACCCTTCTCGTAGAACGCGCTCCCCAGCTGCTCGCTGGTCTTGAGCCGCCCTTCCGGCGACCGCAGCGCCTTCTGGAACTGGGCGATGGCCTCGTCGATCAGCCCCATCTCCTTGAAGGCGATGCCGAGGTCGTAGTGTGCCTGGAAGTCCTCGGCGTCGAGGTTCTGCTCGATGCCACGCTTGAAGTCCGCGAGCGCCTCGTGGAAGGCCTGGTCCTCGTTCTCGATCTCCTTCTGCCCGACCCGGATGCGGGTGTCCCGAGGCTGCTCCTCATCGAGGATGAGCGCGCCCAGATCCACGAAGCTCTCTCCCCTGGCGGGCATTTCGACCGGAGGCGGCGGCGCCGGAGCCGCCCGGGCCGCCGGGGCCGGGCGCGCGGCCTGCGGCGGTGTTGGAGACGGCGGCGCGCTCGGCGTATCCGACGCGGTGGACAGAAGGTCGACCGCCGCCCGCGCGGCTTCGTTTTCGGGATCGTGATCCAGGATATGCCGGTACACGTGCATCGCGTGCGTGATCGCGTCGAGCCGCACGAGCGCCTCGGCCAGCTCGAGGTAGGCGCCGATCAGCGCGGAGCGGTGTCCGGTGCGGTAGGCGATCTCGACCTGCTTCTGATAGCCTGCCACGTCGTCGGGCTCGAGCCGCACGATGTCGGCGCTCACCTGGAGCGCTTCCTCCCAGCGACCTTCCGCTTCGAAGACCTTGAGCGCCTCCTGAAGCGTCTCGCGGCCCGCGGTGCGATCCCCGGCATCGAGGCTCTTCCGGGCTCGCTCGAGCAGCGCCTGCCCCGGCTCGATGCCGAGGGACGGGTCCCCCTCGACGACCGAGTCCTCGAGCTGGAGATACATCGTGTCCGCCCGGCCCTCGATCGGCGCCGGCGGAGGATCGAGCGACGCGACGTCGTCGAAGGGCGCGGCGTCGAGCCCCTCCAGGGGGGGAGCGCCGGCATCCGCGACATCGTCCTGGATCCATGAGGCCGGGGCCGTGTCATCCGCAGCGCCGGCCAGGCCGGGAACGAGGTCGATCGCGGCGTCGTCGACGTCGAGGGAAGCGAGGTCGCCGCCGGGGGAGAAGTCGATCGAGGGCAGCGCTCCGGCTCCACCCGCATCGAGCCCTTCCACCGGCTCGATCGACGTCTCCCATTCTCCGGTGGACGCCGGCTCCGGCTCGGGGTCGAGCGCGTCGCCGAGCACCGACGTCTCGATCGCGAGTTCGGTGGACGGGCTCCGGCGACGCCCGGCGCCCGGCGGCACGAAGTGCACACCGGTGTCGATAAAGACGAGGTCGTTCCCGGCGGCGCCGCCTTCCTCGTCGGAGATGGCATCGAGCTGCTCGCGCGTCCGCCGCGCTCCGGTGGTGTCGCCGCGCGCCTCGAGCTCCTCGGCCAGCTTCTGGAGCTGCTCGCGCGCCTCCTTGAGCCGGGAGGTCGTTCGCAGCAGCTCGACGAGCATCAGGCGGACTTCGGGATTCGTCGAGAACCGGTCGGCGAAGACCTTGACCGCCGCGAAGGCCGTCTCGAGCTGGCCGACGGCGTTCTGGCGCTCGATGTACTCGATGAGATTCTTCTTCGCCTCGCCGACGAAGTTCTTGCGTGCATGCAGCTGCGCGAGACGGAGGTACGTGTCGGTGCGACCGGGGTTGACCCGGAGGATCTTCTGGCAGAGCGCGATGGCGTTGTTGAAGAAGCCCTGCTCGGCGTACAGCTCGGCCGCCTGCTCGTACGCGCGCATGCCGGCGGGGGAGTCTCCGGCCTTGAGCTCGAGGTCGCCGACCCGGTTATAAAGGCCGGGGTCCTGCGCCCCTTCGCCGGCCTCCTCGGCCTCCTGGATGGCCTGGAGGTAGACGTCGATGGCCCGACGCCACTCCTCGCGCTGCTCGTATTTCCGAGCCGCTTCTTTCAGCTTGTTCAGATTCACGAGGCGCGCCGGGCTCGGGCCGATGCCGGGAAAGGGTTGCAGCACCGTAAGATAGAGCGAGGATCAGGCACGGGGCAACTACCAGAATCGTGACGCCTGCACCCGCTCAGAGCCCCGGGTCGAGCATTCCGGACGCTACCGCCCGGGTGAGCCGCTCGAGATCGGGGGACGGGGGCCGATCCTCGGACAGCGGTGCGACGGCGTGCTCCTTCCGGATCCGCTCGACCAGGGCCGCGACGCCCCGGCCGGGGCGCAGCGGCTTCAGGAACTCGAGACCCTGCGCCGCGCAGAGGAGCTCGGCGGCGACCACGCGCTGCGCGTTCACGAGCACGCGGCGCGCCTTCCAGGCGGCCGCCATTCCCATCGGAACGAAGTCCTCCTGGTTGGCGTCCGTGGGGATGGACCCGGTGCTCGCCGGGTGGGCGAGGGCGCGCGACTCGGCCACGAGGGATGCCGCCGTGATCTGGACCATCATGTGGCCGGAGGAGAGCCCGGGGTCGCCGGTGAGGAATGCGGGGAGGCCCTCCGACAGGTCCGGATTGACGAGCCGCTCGATGCGGCGCTCGGCCAGCGCCTGGAGCGTGGTAAGCGCGATCGCCAGGTAGTCGAGCGCCTGCGCGACGGGCTGCCCGTGGAAGTTTCCGCCCGAGAGGACGTCGCCCTCCGGAAACACCAGCGGGTTATCGGTCGACGCGTTGAGCTCGATCTCGGCGGTCCGCCGCGCGAACGCGATCGTGTCCCAGACGGCCCCGAGCACCTGCGGGGCGCAGCGAAGCGAGTAGGCATCCTGCACCCGCGGATCGTTCTCCCGATGCGATTCCCGGATCTCGCTCGCCTCGAGCAGCGTCCGCATGAGATCCGCGGCGCGGCGCTGGCCTTCGTGCGGCCGCTGCTCGTGGATGCGCGCGTCGAGCGGCGTCGGCGTTCCGCGAAGAGCGTCGAGGCTCATCGCCGCCGCGGCCACGCCGGTGCGCCACAGCACTTCGGCGTCGTGGACCAGCAGGGCCAGCAGGGCCGTCTGCGCCTGCGTGCCGTTGATGAACGAGAGCCCCTCCTTGGGGCCGAACCGGAACGGCTCGAGTCCCGCGGTCGCCAGCGCGCCGCGGGCCTCCCGCTCCGCGCCGTCGGCGCCGAGCACGGAGCCTTCGCCCATGAGCGCCAGGGCCAGATGCGAGAGGGGCGCGAGGTCGCCGCTGGCGCCGACGCTGCCCTGCTCCGGAACCCAGGGCACGACGCCGGCGTTGAGCAGCCCGAGGAGCGCGCTGGCGAGCGCCGGGCGCACGCCACTGGTCGGACGGAGCAGGACGTTGGCCCGGAGCAGCATCATCGCGCGCACGACCTCGGCCGGGAGCGGCGCCCCGACGCCCGCCGCGTGGCTCCGGATGAGATTCACCTGGAGCCGGTCGAGCCCTTCGGGCCCGATGCGCACGTTGGCCAGCTTCCCGAATCCGGTGGTCACCCCGTACATCGTTTCGCCCCGAGCGACCGCCGCGTCGACCACGCCCCGCGAGCGACCCATCGCCTCGAGCGCTTCCGGCGCGGCGCCGACGGTCGTTCCGGCGGTGCGCGCCACGCGCACGACGTCGGCGATCGTCAGGGAGCGCCCGTCAAGGAGGAGGTTCTGGGTTCTGAGTGCCGAGTTCCGGGTTCGTGATCCAGCCATGCTCAACTATCCCTCCATGTGGGGCGGTCGAACCCAGAACCCAGAACTCAGAACCCAGAACCCCGAACCCCTACGGCTGAATCGTGGTCTGGTTGTAGTCGAACTTGATGTCGGGCAGGTCCGTCAGGAAGACCGACACGTAGAACGCGAAGTTGCCGTTCGGGCTCTTCAGGAAATTGAACGCCGCGCGCCACTCGTGCAGGTCGCGGGTGAGCGAGATCTGATGCTGCTCGAAGCTTCCGGTCTGCGAGTTGTAGGAGGTCGCCCAGGAGAGCCCCCAGAACTGCGTCGGCGAGAAGCTGGTGCTCAGGTTGATGTTCCCCGTCGAGGGGAGCTCCTCCAGGGTTCCGTCCGCCAGCCGCTCCGGGCGCTGGCGCGTGTAGCTGAGCGCCACGTTGGCCTGGAACGGCCGCGAGCCGCGGCTCAGGACCTGCCCGGGGGTGAGGAGAGATGCCCGGCGGAGGTCGCCCGGGAGCGGCACGCCGCCGAATCCCGGGGTCTCCGGAGCCGCCCCGCGCGGGCGCTCCCGGCCCTCGCGTGAGGCGAGTCCGACGAGCGCGGCGAGCGAACGGAAGGTATTTCCCGTGAGCGAGAAGTTGGCCGTCACGCTCTCCAGGAACGGATCGAACTTCGAGCTCCGGAATCCGACGGGGCCGTCCCAGAGGTTGTGGGTGAGGCCGAGACTGAAGCCGGGGAGCAGGTCGCTCAGCAGCTGGTTGCTGAGCGACTGACTCGTCCACCCGGTCCGCCCTTCCTTCTTCGACTGCTCGATGTCGAATCCGATCCCGCTCGTCTGGATGCTGAGGATGCGGAACTTCCGCTGGCTCGTGCCGGTGGTGTCGCCCGGCGCGGGGCGGCTCTTCGCCTCGAAATTCTGCGAGAGCGTGAGCTGGATCTGCTGGACCGGATCACTCCGGAGGACGAGCGGCTGGCCGGGCCGCGCCACCGCGCGGGCATAGTCTTCGGGAACGTCGGCGGCGGGCGAGAGGGTGTAGCTCACGAGCGGCGAGAAGCTGTGCCGGATCCGCTCCATGCCCGCGAACCCGGGGAAGAACCCGTACACGGTGGGGGCGAGCGAGACGCCGTACTGCAGGCGCTTGCCCTGCTGCACGAACCGGCCTCCGGTCGCCGCGTTCCGGATCGCGAAGCGGCCCGACGTCCGGTTCGACACGGCCACGAACGGCTGGAGCTTCCAGGTGGAGGGAAAGAGAATCGGGAGATTGATGCCCGTCTCCCAGTCGACACTCGACTGGAAGCCGCTGCTTCGGAAGCGGGTGACGGTGACCGAATCGTCGGGATCGGGGGTCGCGTCGTTCGGGATCCGGAACGTCTCCACCACCCGCCCGGTGGAGTCGGCGTCGTCGATCCGGAGCGAGTTCCGCCACTGGAAGGATCCGATTCGGAGCGGCGTCTCGAGACTCAGCGCGGAGAGCCGGCTCTGCCCCGTGAGCGAGAGCGTGTCGACCCCGCTGTCGGCGGCCGGCACGAGCAGCCTCGGCGAGAGGGGCGTCTTGAACGAGGTCTGGTTCGTGAAGCTGAGCGCCGGGGACCAGGTCACCCGACGGCCGAAGTCGAGCGGCTTCGGGCTCACGGTGAGCGACGGCAGGGTCATGTCCCCGCTGCCGTCGGTGATGTTCTGGCGCCGGACACCGCCGAGCGTCAGGCTGCCCCAGGGAAACCTCCGGGTGAAGTTGGCGCTGCTCGAGATCTGCTGGGTGGTGAGCCGGGGGTCGACGGAGTTGCGCGCCACGATCGAGGAGTTGGTGACGTAGCGGGCGTCGACGTTGAGCGTGGTCGAGACATTGAATCGCTGCTGATGGGACCAGCTGATGGAGCGCGCGGACCCCCCGTGAACCTCGCGCTGCTCCGAATAGTCGAAGTGGCCGTTCAGAAAGCGATCGAGCACGGCGTACCGCGTGGACACGCCGTACTGCAGGTAGCGGTTGCTGAACCAGTCGAGCTGGACCTGCGCGTCGAGATAGTCGCTGATGGCCCAGTAGTACCCGATGTTGGTCACCTGCCGGTTGTAGCCGCGCGACGGCCGCACCACGTCGTTGAAGCCGAACTGGGGAATCAGGATCCCCGAGCGCCGGCCCGGCTTGGTGTCCTGGAACAGGAACGGGAGCCACGCGACGGGCACGTCCCGGATGTACAGCACGGCGGGGCGGGCCACCATCACCGACTTGGACACCCACTTGAGCTGTTTAGTGGCGAAGTGGTAGTGCGGGACCGGCAGATCGCAGCTGGTGATCTCCCCCGAGCCCCCGTAGAGCCGGCTCCGGCTCGAGTCGACCGCCAGATTGCCGCGCACGAACCAGTTCGCCCCCGCCTCCGGAAACGTGGTCAGCGCGCCGAGCACGACGCCACGGTCGGCACAGGTGTCGTAGCGGGCGCCCAGCCCGACGACCACCTGGTCCGCCTGAAAGAGCTTGGGCTCGCCGATCGCCTCGACCAGGCAGTCGCCTTCACGGTACTTGATGGCGGAGGCCTCGATGATGGAGCCGCTCCGGTCCGTCATCGCGTTGCCCTGGAGGTCCACCACCTTCTCCTCGACCAGCAGCGTGGCGCTGTCCGACCGGTACCGGGTGAACACGTACCCCTCGAGCTGGAGGAGGAGATCCATGATCGAGTCGGGCGGCGCGAACTGCCTCGTGGGAGCGCTGGGAAGGCCCAGGCGCTTCGCGCTCGCCGTGTCGAGCCTTCGGGGGCCCGTCTGGCGAACGGTGTCCTGGGCCGCGACCGCTCCGGGAGCGGCCGGCTGCGGGCGCGGCGCCGGCGGGGCGGGTTGCTGCGACCGCGCCGGCATCGCGAAGGTGACGAGCAACAGC
>JBOHSH010000125.1:0-26385 GCA_050733195.1 Gemmatimonadales bacterium | reverse complement strand
CCCGCCGCGCTCACTCGAGCCGCTCGATGGCCGCGCCCAATCCCCGGAGACGATCGTCGATGTGCTCGTAGCCCCGGTCGATCTGGCCGATGTTGTGAATGACGCTGGTGCCCTCCGCGGCAAGGGCGGCGAGCAGCATCGCCATGCCGGCACGGATGTCGGGAGAGTCGACGGTGCCGCCGCGGAGCGGTGACGGACCGGCGATGACGGCTCGATGGGGATCGCAGAGGACGATGCGCCCGCCCATGCCGATGAGCTTGTCCACGAAGAAGAGCCGCGACTCGAACATCTTCTCGAAGACCATCACGAGGCCGCCGCACTGGGTCGCCGCCACGATGGCGATGGACATGAGATCCGCGGGGAACGCCGGCCACGGGCCGTCCTCGAGCTTCGGGATGTGCCCTCCGAGATCCGACCGGACTCGGCGCTCCTGGTCGCGGTCGACGATCAGCCGGGTCGACTCGATCCGCGGGCGGATGCCGAGCCGGTCGAATCCGTAGAGCACGCTGCGGAGCTCGTCGGGGCGGACGGGGTCGATCGTCACGGCGCCGTTGGTGACGGCGGCCAGGCCGATGAAGCTGCCGATCTCGATGTGGTCGGGCCCGATCGCGAAGCGGCAGCCGTGCAGCGGGCGCCCCCCTTCGACGATGTACTGGTTGGTCCCGATGCCCTCGATGGACGCCCCCATCGCGACGAGGCACCGCGCCAGATCCTGCACGTGCGGCTCGGCGGCGGCGTTCCGCAGGACGGTCCGGCCCCGGGCGGCCACGGCGGCCATGAGCGCGTTCTCGGTGCCGGTGACGCTGGGCTCGTCGAGGAAGATGTCCGCGCCGACGAGCCCGGGTGACTCGATCTCGTACCGGTCCCCCACGAGGACGGAGGCGCCGAGCGCTTCCAGCGCCAGGAAGTGCGTGTCGACGCGGCGCCGCCCGATGACGTCGCCGCCGGGCGGCGGCAGGACGACGCTGCCGAACCGGGCCAGCAGCGGCGCGGCGAGGAGGATGGACGCCCGGATCCTCGCGCAGAGGGCGGGATCGAGCGGCTTGGGGGCCGCGTTGCGGGCGTCGATCGTGAGCGCGTTAGGGCCGGTCCAGGCGACGCTCGTGCCCAGGTCGCCCAGCAGGGCGAGCATGGCCTCGACGTCGCGGATCCGGGGAACGTTCTCGAGCTCGACGACGCCGTCGGCCAGGAGTGTGGCGGCGAGGATGGGGAGGGCGGCGTTCTTGTTCCCGGCGGGGCGGATCGTGCCGGCAAGCGGACGCCCGCCCTGCACGCGGAAGCGGGGAGGCATGGCGCAAAACCTCGCCCGTGCCGCGGGGACACGTCAAGGCGAGGACGTTATCTTTGGGCCGATGAATGCGACGTGGGTGGGCCCGACCGCGGCGATCGCGCTGGTGGTGATCGCGCTCGCGTTCATTGCCATCGCGGGCATGACCGTGCGCTTCATGCTGCACGCCGAGCGGGAAACCCGCGAGCTGTCGGAGGAGCTCGCCCGGCTGCGGGCGGATCTCAAGCCCGCGCTGGACGGCATGCGCCGGATCGCCGAAGCGGGCACCGCCCTCACCAACGAGGTGCAGTCGGAGCTGCAGGCCTACCTCGCCGCCAGCCGCCGCCTGCGCGGCGGCCTCGAGCGCGGGGTCCACCGGATGCGGGTGCGGCTCGCCGACCTCGACGCCCTGTACGAGGTGGTGCACGGCGAGGTGCAGCACACCGCGCTCGACCTGGCCTCGCGGCTCCGCGGCCTGCGCCGGACGGGCGCCTTGGTAGGCCGGGTTAGGCGGATGCTCCGGCGGGGACGCCGATGACCGCCGGCCGGATGCTGGCCGCCCTGGCCGTGGTCGCCGTGGCGGCCCTCGCGTTTCCGGACCGGGCACTGGCGTGGACGCCGGGCACCCACGTCTTCATCGGCGAGACCCTCCTCGCCAACTTGCACCTGCTGCCGCCCGCCGTCGCGGGGCTGATCCAGGCGTTTCCCTTCGACTTCCTGTACGGGTCGATCGCCCCGGACACCTCCTTCGCCAAGAAATACGTGCCGGCGGGGCGCCACTCGCACTTCTGGAACGTGGGCCAGGAGACGTTCGACTACGCCGGATCGGACGCGCTCAGGGCCTTCGGGCTCGGGTACCTCGCCCATCTGGCGGCCGACACGGTCGCCCACAACTACTTCGTGCCCCGCCAGCTGCTGCTCACGCGCAGCACGCGGTCCATGGGGCACTCGTACTGGGAGAGCCGGGTCGAGATCCATCTCACCGACGTCTTCGCGCGCAAGGCCCGGGAGATCATCCTCCTCGACCATTCCCCGGCGAACCGCCACCTCGAGCGCATCATCTCCCCGACCCTGTTCAGCGTGCGCACCAATCGCCGGATCTTCCGCGGCATGGTGCGCCTCGCGCACACCCGGAGCTGGCGACGGGCCCTGCAGGCCGCGGGGGAGCGCAGCCGCTGGCTGCTGGACCCGCTCGATCTCGAGCGGCACCTTGCGGTCGCGTACGACTACACCGTCGAGGTGCTCGCCAGCATGGAGGGCGCGGTCGCCGCCTCGCGGGCCCGGAGCCTCGATCCGTCGGGAGCCCACGCGCTGCGGGTGGCGAAGCGGCTCCGGCGACGGGCGCTCGAGCTCGGCAAGCTCGGCTCGCCCGCCCGGCTGCTCGAGCACGCCGAGGAGAAGTTCGGCGTCCGGTCCCTCGAGCTCGGCTTCTGGTCCCGCTCCCGGATTCTCCGCCCCTGGCTCGTGCCCGAGCCGGAGCTCCGCCGGGAGCTCCTCTTCGCGGGAGAGTAGCGTCGCACACCCGGTTCGATATTTTGCGGTGTCGGCGTTGAGCAGGGTGGTGTGCCGGAGCCCATCGCGGTCCTGGATGCTCTTCTAGGCGGCCGCCTCCGGATCGAGCGACAGCTCGGACGAGGCGCGATGGGGACGGTCTACCTCGCGCATGACCGAAAACACGACCGCCGCGTAGCCCTCAAGGTTCTGGCACCCGAGCTCGCGCGCTCGCTCGGGACGCGGCGGTTCCACCGCGAGATCAGCATCGCCGCGCGGCTCAGCCACCCGCACATCGCGCCGCTCCACGAGTCCGGCCAGGCCGGCGCCTTCCTCTACTACACCATGCCGTTCATCGAGGGCGGGTCGCTCCGCGACCGCCTGAACGCGGGCCCGCTGCCCGTCGCCGAGGCCTTGGGGCTCGGCATCGAGGTGGCCGACGCGCTCGGGTACGCGCATGGGCGGGGGATCGTGCACCGCGACGTGAAGCCCGAGAACATCCTGCTCCCGGGCGGTCATGCGGTCATCGTGGATTTCGGGATTGCCCGCGCGATCTCGGCCGCCTCGACCGAGGAGCCCATCACCGAAACCGGGCTCATCGTGGGCACCGCCTCGTACGTGAGCCCCGAGCAGGCGGCGGGAGAGGCTCTCGACGGCCGGAGCGATCTGTACAGCCTGGGCTGCGTCGTCTACGAGATGCTCGCCGGCGACCCGCCGTACGGCGGAGCGTCGACGCAGGCGGTCATCGCCCGCCATCTGGCCGCCCCGGTGCCCGATTTGTGCATCATGCGCCCCGAAGCTCCGCCCTCACTCGCGGCCGTCCTTCGACGGGCCCTGGCGAAGGCACCCGGCGACAGGTTCTCGACCGCCGGCGAGATGGCCGAGTCGCTGCGAGAGGTGCTCTCAGCCGCCGCCCTGCACTAGCTGCTCGAGGCCCTCGAGCAACCGGTCGACGTCCTCCCCCGTGCTGTAGCAAGCGAGTCCCGCGCGGACGAGCCCTTCCTCCCCCAGACCGAGACGCTCGATCACCGTCGCGGCGTAGAAATCTCCGTGACTCAGGTAGAGCCCCCGCCGCGTCAGTCGCTGCGCGACCCGCCGGCTCTGCACGCCGTCGACGGTGAAGCCGACCGTGGGCGTGCGGGGCCCGTCGGGAGGCGGCCCGAACCTGCGAATGCGGCGCAGACTCCCGAGTCCCTCCCAGAGCCGTCGAAAGAGCACCGCGCTGCGGCGGTGCAGCTCGCCTGAGGCCGCGGCGAGCCGGGCGCGGCGCGACCGCCCGCCGGCAAGACCGGCGAGGAAGTCCACCGCGGCGGCGGCGCCGACGATGCCCTCATGGCTCTGGGTGCCGGTCTCCAGCCGCTCCGGCGCGGTGTCGGGGGCCGGGAGGAGGCGCGGGATGTCGACCGCCTCGAGGCGTTCCCGTCTCCCGTACAGCACGCCGACGTGGGGGCCGTAGAACTTGTAGGCGGAACAGGAGAGGAAATCGCAGCCGATCGCGCCCACGTCCACGAGCAGGTGCGGCGCGGCGTGGACCGCGTCGACGAACGACAGCGCGCCCGCGTGGCGGGCCAGAGCACAGACGGCCGAGACGTCGGTCACCGTGCCGAGGGCGTTCGACGCCATCCCGATCGCGACCAGGCGGGTGCGGGGGCCGATCAGGTCCGGCAGGATGGTGAGGTCGAGGGTGCCGTCGTCCGGGCGCAACGGCACGGTCCGGAGGACGATGCCGCGCTCCCGCGCGAGGGCCTGCCAGGGTGCCACGTTCGCGTGATGATCCAGCTCGGTCACGACGACCTCGTCTCCCGGCTCCCAGCAGCGGGCCAGCCCGCGGCTCAGGTGATAGGTGAGCGTCGTCATGTTGAGCCCGAACGCGATCTCCTCGGGCCGGGCGTTCAGGAAGTCGGCGAGCGCGCCGCGGGCCGCCAGCAGGAGCTCGTCGGTCTCCTCGCTGGTCGGATACGCCCAGTGCGTGTTCGCGTTGTGGTGATAGAGGTAGTCGGTGACCGCCTCGCCGACCGCGCGGGGGACCTGGGTGCCGCCCGGGCCGTCGAAGTACGCCACGAGGTGGCCGTCGTGCGCCCGGGCCAGCGCCGGGAACTCCGCGCGAATGGCCTCGACGGGCTGGACGATCACGGGGTCGCAAGCTTCCGCACCAGGACCGGCTGCACCCCTTTGGGGTCCGCCTTGCCCTGGCTCTTCCGCATCACCTGCCCCGTGAGGAAGCCGAGCAGCTTGTCTTCGCCGGCCCGATAGCGCGCGACCTCCTTCGGATGCGCCTCGAGGACCTCGTCCACCCAGCGCTCGAGCGCGTGCTCGTCGCGCACCTGCACGAGCCCCAGCCGCTCCGCGACCGCGCGAGGCTCCCCGCCCCGCGCGAGCACCTCGGCGAAGACCCGCTTCGCCGCCTGATGGCTCACGGTCCCGTCGCGCACCAGGCGCAGCAGCGCGGCGAGCGAGGCCGGCGGGACGCCGAACGCGCCGGTCTCGTTATACCCGGTCAGCGCCTCGCCCATCACCCAGTTCGCCGCCGCCTTCGGGTCGGCACCCTCGGCGACGACCGCCTCGAAGTAGTCCGCGATGGCGCGCTCGGCGGTGATGACGCCGGCGTCGTACGCAGGGAGGGCATGCTGCGCCATCAGCCGGGCGCGGCGGGCGGCGGGCAGCTCCGGCAGCTCCCGGCGGATCTCCTCGATCCATTCCCGGGACAGCACCAGCGGCGGGAGGTCCGGATCCGGGAAGTACCGGTAGTCGTGGCTCTCCTCCTTGGATCGCATCGGCCGCACCTGGCCGGTGACCGCGTTGAACAGCAGCGTCATCTGCGACAGCGGCCGGCCCGCCAGGAGCTCGGTCTGCTGCCGGGCGCGCTCCGCCTCCAGGGCCCGCTCGACGTTGGCGAAGCTGTTGAGGTTCTTGATCTCGGTCTTCGTGCCGAGACGGCGCTCTCCGCGCGGCCGGAGCGAGATGTTGGCGTCGACGCGGAGGCTTCCCTTCTCCATGCTGCACTCGCTCACCCCGGCGTACACGAGGAGCTGGCGCAGGGTGACCAGGTACGCCCGGGCTTCCGCCGGGCTCCGGAGATCCGGCCCGCTCACGATCTCGGCGAGCGGGACGCCCGCCCGGTTGAGATCGATCGCGGTCTTCCCGGGCACCCGGTCGTGGAGGGACTTGCCCGCGTCCTCCTCCACGTGCAGACGCACGATCGAGACCTCGATCGGTCCGCGGTCGGGGGACTCGACGGCCACGCTCCCGCCGGTGGCCAGCGGGCGATCGAACTGCGAGATCTGGTAGCCCTTCGGCAGGTCGGGATAGAAGTAGTTCTTGCGCGCGAAGACGCTCCGCTCGTGGACCGTGCAGCCGAGGGCGAGGGCGCCGCGCACCGCGAGGCGGATCGCCTCCCGGTTCGGGACCGGGAGCGCTCCCGGCAGCCCCAGGCATACGGGGCAGACGTTGGTGTTCGGCGCATCGCCGAACGACGTCGCGCACCAGCAGAAGATCTTGCTCCGGGTACCGAGCTGGACGTGGACCTCGAGGCCGACGACCGTCTCCCAGGTCGTCATCGGACTTCGGCCACGGGATCGAGGCTCCGCTCCAGGAGCGCCGCCACGTCGAGCATCCGCGCCTCCTCGAACGCCGGGGCGATGAGCTGGCCGCCGACCGGCAGGCCCTCGCTCCGGCCGACCGGGAGCGACATCGCCGGCAGGCCGGCCAGGCTCGCGGGGCAGACGAAGATGTCGGCGAGCCACATCGCCACCGGGTCGTCGGTCTTCTCGCCGGCGCGGAAGGCGGGCGTCGGTGCGGTCGGCGTGAGCAGCAGGTCCACCCGGCTGAACGCGGCGGTAAAGTCCTCGACGATGCGCATCCGCGCGGCCTGGGCCCGGTTGTAGTAGGCCTCCGCGTAACCCGCGCTCAGCGCATAGGTGCCCACGAGGATACGCCGCCGCACCTCCGCGCCGAATCCCTGGCCGCGGGTCGCTCGGTAGAGCGCGCGCACGTCGCCGTCGCCGCGCCGAGCGCCGTACCGGGCGCCGTCGTAGCGCGCCAGGTTCGCGGCGGCTTCGGCCGGGGCGATGAGGTAATACGTCGGGACGGCGTAACGGGAATGCGGGAGGGAAACCTCGTCGACCGTGGCGCCGAGATCGCGGAGGAGAGCGATGACCCGGTCGCATCCCGCCCGCACCCCGGGGTGGAGATCCGAAGGGAAGTACTCCTTCGGGAGGCCGACCCGGAGGTCCCGGAGGGTCGCCGGGGGCGCGAGCGGCGCGAGGGGAGGGCGATCGACCGTCGTGGCATCGTGCGGATCCGGTCCGGCCATGACGCGCAGCACACGTGACGCATCGTCCACGGTGCGGCCGAAGACGGAGATGCAATCGAGCGAGGAGCCGAAGGCCACCAGGCCGTACCGGCTCACCCGCCCGTACGTGGGCTTCACGCCCACGACGCCGCAGAAGCTCGCCGGCTGCCGCACCGAGCCCCCGGTCTCCGAGCCGAGCGCCGCGGGCACCACGCCGGCCGCGACGAGCGCTCCCGAGCCGCCGGAGGAGCCGCCCGGCACGCGGGCGGGATCCAGCGGGTGCATCACCCGGCCGTACGCCGAATGCTCGGTGGACGAGCCCATCGCGAACTCGTCGAGATTCGCCTTGCAGGCGATGAGGGCGCCGGCTTCGCGCAGCCGCTCGATGACGGTCGCGTTGAACGGCGACACGTACCCCGACAGGATGCGGGAGCCGCAGGTCGTCGGCTGCTCGACGGTGACGATGTTGTCCTTGACGGCGATCGGCATGCCGTGCAGGGCGCCGGCCGAGGGCCGGCTGTCGGCCCGGGCCGCTTCCGCCCCGAGCAGCTCGGGCGACCAGTGCAGCACGGCGTTGAGACCCGCCGCGGCCCTGAGCCGCTCGGCGGTGGCGCGGGCGGACTCGGCGGCGGTCGCGGTCACGCCCCCTCCATCGCGCCGAGCTTCGGCACGACGAAGAAACCGTGCACGAACTCCGGCGCGATCGCCTCGGGCGGGCGCACCAGACCGCCGGGCCGGACCTCGTCGTCCCGGAGCGGAGCTGCGGACGGGCCCGCGACGAAGGTGCCGGCGCCGGCGAGGTCGCCCAGCTCCTGGAGCTGCGCCACGAACTCCACGATCCGGTCCATCTGGGCCGTGAGCGCCGGGAGCTCGGCCGGATCCACCGCCAGCTCGGCCAGCTCGGCCACGTGGAGGACATCCTCCGCGGTCACTTTCATTCGTTCCCCCAATCGCGCTCCAGCCCGGCGAACGCCACGAGCAGCTGCTTCTCCCCGACGGCTTCGTCGTCGAAGAGCACGGTCACCTTGAGGTCCTTGCCCATGCCGGAGAGGCCCTGCACCGTGCCGCTGCCGAAGCGCCGGTGGCGCACCCGCTCGCCCTTGACCAGCCGGGGAGCGTCCTGGTTGAGCTCGTCCTCATTGATCGCGTACAGCCGCACCGGGGTGGCCCGCGGCACCGTCGCCACCTCCCACGGGGCCAGCCAGCCGCCGGAGGTGCGCTTGGCCGACCAGAGCGAGGCCGTGCTCCGTTCCTCGATGAGCGCGTCCGGGATCGCCTCGAGGAACCGCGACACCATCGCGGGACGGAGCTCTCCGCCCCGCCGCCGCGCGCGGGCCCAGGAGAGATACAGCTTGTCCTTGGCGCGCGTGAGCCCGACGTAGAAGAGCCGGCGCTCTTCCTCGAGCCCCTCCTGCGTCTCCAGGGACCGGGACAGCGGGAAGAGCCCGTCCTCGAGTCCCGTGACCGCCACCACCGGCCACTCGAGACCCTTCGCGGTATGGAGGGTCATGAGGGTGACGCCGTCGGCGCCCTCCGCGGAGTCCGCGGCCGTGATCAGCGCCGCCTCGGCAAGGAAGCGCTCGAGGGGCGTTCCGGTCTCGTCTTCGGTCGCGACCACCTCGGACCAGGCGGCGGCACCCGCCACCAGCTCCTTCACGTTCTCCCACCGGTCCGCCCCATCCGGCCCTTCGGCGCGGAGCACCGCCTCATAGTCGATCGCGCGGATGAGCTCGTCGAGCAGCACCACGGGCGCGGATTCCACGCTGCGCTCGCGGAGTCCGTCGATCAGGTCGGCAAAGCGGCGGAGCGCCTCCCGCACGTTGGGGCGGAGGCCCGTGATCCGGTCGGCAATGCGGGCGGTCTCGAGGAGGAGCTTGCCCCAGCTCTGTGCGGCGCCGCGGAAGGCCTCGAGGCTCGCGTCGCCGACGCCGCGCTTCGGCGCGACGATCGCCCGGAGGAAGGCTTCGTCGTCGGCGGGATTGGCGACCAGACGGAGGTAGGCGAGCAGGTCCTTCACCTCCCGCCGCTCGTAGAAGCTGATGGCGCCCACGATGCGGTACGCCACGCCCGCGCGCCGCAGGGCCTCCTCCAAGGCGCGCGACTGGGAGTTGGTCCGGTAGAGGAGGGCCATATCCTCGAGCGGCCATTCCCCGGCGGCGGCACGGCGGGCCAGCTCGCGGGTGATCCACTCGGCCTCGTCGCGCTCGTCCGCGGCGGCGACCACCGTCACGTTCTCCCCGCCGGTGCGCCGGGTGCGCAGCGTCTTGCCGAGGCGGGTCGTGTTCCGGCTGATCGCGGCATTCGCCGCATCGAGGATCGTCTGCGTCGAGCGGTAGTTCTCCTCCAGGCGCACCATCCGGCAGCCGGGAAAGTCGGTCTGGAGATCGTGCATGTTCCGGATCTCGGCGCCGCGCCAGCCGTAGATCGACTGGTCGTCGTCGCCCACGGCGAAGACGTTCCGGTGGCTCGATCCGAGGAGCTTCACGAGCTGGTATTGCGCGCGATTCGTGTCCTGGAACTCGTCGACGAGGAGGTGGAGGAAGCGGTCCCGCCACCAGCCGAGCCGGTCGGGATGCTCGCGGAACAGCCGCAGCGGATGGAGCATCAGGTCGTCGAAGTCCATCGCGTTCTGCTCGTGGAGCCGCCGGGCGAGCGGCTCCATCAGCTCGGCCGAGACCTGCGTGAGCCGGTCGAAGCCGGCGCTCGCCGCCAGCTCCTCCGGCGTGAGCATGCGGTTCTTCGCCGAGGAGATCACCGCCTGCACGGCGCGGGGCGGAAACAGCTTGGAGGAGAGGTTCCGCTGCTCGAGCAGCCTCCGGATCACCGCGAGCCGGTCGTCCTCGTCGAAGATGGTGAACTGGCGCGAGAAGCCCAGCCGCTCGGCCTCCCGGCGGAGCAGCCGGGCCGAGAGGCTGTGAAAGGTCCCGATCCACAGCCCCGTGGGATCGCGACCGAGCAGCCGGGCGACCCGCTCCTTCATCTCGCCGGCGGCCTTGTTGGTGAAGGTCACCGAGAAGATCCGCAGGGGAGCGACGCGGTGCTCCTCGATGAGAACGGCGATGCGGGTCGTGAGCACGCGGGTCTTTCCGGACCCCGCGCCCGCCAGCACGAGCATCGGCCCCTGCACGTGCGCGACGGCTTCCCGCTGCTCCGGGTTGAGCGTCCGGGCCCAGTCGCGCCCGGTCGGCTGGACGTCCATGGTCAGCGCGAGGCGAGCCGGTCCGCGCCGAAGTAGGGCGCCAGAGCGCCCGGCAGGCGGACCGATCCGTCGGGTTGCTGGTGGGTCTCGAGCAGCGCGGCGATGGTGCGGGCGAAGGCGACGCCGGACGCGTTCAGCGTATGGACGAACTCCGGCTTGGCCCCGGCGACGGGGCGGAACCGGAGATTGGCCCGGCGGGCCTGGAAGTCGGTGAAGGTGCTCGAGGAGGAGCACTCGAGCCACGCGCCTACGCCCGGCGCCCAGACCTCGAGGTCGTAGGTGCGGGCGGCGCTGAAGCCGGTGTCGCCGGCCGCGAGCTCGACCACGCGATACGCGAGCTCCAGGCGCTGGAGCACCGTCTCCGCCTGCGTGGTGAGGAGCTCGTGCTCGGCGTCGCTCGCGTCGGGGCGGCAGAGCCGGACCAGCTCGACTTTGTCGAACTGGTGAACGCGAAGCAGCCCGCGGGTGTCCTTGCCGTGCGCCCCCGCCTCCCGGCGGAAGCAGGGGGTATACGCAACGAAGGCCGCGGGAAGCGCCGACGCCTCGAGGATCTCGTCGCGATGGAGGTTGGTGACGGGAACCTCCGCCGTCGGGATGAGAAAGAGGTCGTCCGCCCCGGCGTGGTACAAGTCCTCCTCGAACTTCGGCAGCTGGCCCGTGCCGGTGAGCGTCGCGCGGCTCACGAGGTACGGAGGCGCGACCTCGAGGTATCCGTGCTCGCGGGTGTGGAGGTCCAGCATGAACCCGGCGAGCGACCGCACGAGCCGCGCCCCGGCACCCGTGAACACCGGAAATCCCGAGCCGCTGAGCTTCGTGCCGCGCGGGAGGTCGAGAATACCGAGCCGCTCGCCGAGCTCCCAGTGCGGTCGGCGCCTGTCCGGCGTCACCGGCTCGCCCCAGGCGCGCACGAGGCGGTTCGCTTCGGCGCCGCCCGGGGGAACGTCCGCGTGCAGGATGTTGGGCAGCACGAGGAGCGCCTGGTGCAGCTCCTCCTCGGCGGCGCGCGCGTCGGCCTCGAGGGCCTTGGCCCGCTCCGAAGAAGACTTGAGGGTCGCGAGCAGCTCGTTGGCCCCTTCGCCGCGGCGCTTCCGGCGCGCCACCTCTTCGCTCGCCGCGTTCCGCTCCGCCTTGAGCCGCTCCGATTCGGCGACGCACGCCCGCCAGCGCCGGTCGATCTCGAGCACTCGCTCCGCCGCGGCCACCGCCGCCGGATCCCCGCGCCGGGCGATCGCGGCGCGCGTGCCGTCGGGGTCCTGCCGCAGCAGCTTGAGGTCGATCACCGCTCGGGGATACCCGGCTCCAGGCCGCGATACCCGCAATTGATGTTGGTGAGGATCTGGAAGGTCACCGAGCGCTGGGCGCTGTCGAACGAGAGCACTTCCAGCTTCCCGTAGAACGGAAGCCCGAGGCCGCAGGAACCGGGGATCTCCGAGCGCACGTAGTACACCTGGCCGAGCCGCGCTTCGACGGTGTCCTTCGTGACGTAGCCGATCTGCTCGGCGACCTCGATCTCCCCGAAGGGCGTGGAGGTGGGCTGCAGCCCGGGATTGCCGAACGAGCGGGTGTTGTTCGTGACCAGATCGAACGGCAGAAAGCTCCGCTTGCCCGACTCGTCGATGTGATAGGCGAAATCGAACGTCGGGAAGAAGTCGATCCGCACGGCCGAGCGGAGGCTCACCAGATAGGCGCTCGGGGCGTGAATCGGCGTGCCGGTGACCGCGAAGACGGTCACCGTGTCCACGCGATTCTGGAATGTCGCGGGCGCGAGGCTCAGGGGGTCCCCGCAGGCGCCGACCAGAACAGCCAACGCCACGGGAATGGAGCCGAGAGGAAGCGACGAACGCATCGGAACGGCGAAGGTTATAAGTGTGGACGAATGGGGTCAACCCGCGATGTTTTCTTGACTTCGCCTGCACCGACTTCTACGATTCCGGCCACTCCACCGAAGCCCATCCGAGGGTCCATGAGCAGTCTGCGCGAGGTGATGAGCGGCTGGCCGGCCCGCGATGCCGTGCGTGGCGCCGCCATCGTCGGCGAAGACGGCCTCGTGATTCACGACGCGCTCTCGCCCGGAACGGATTCCGAGGCGATCGCCGCGCTCGCCGTGACGACGCGCCGGCACGCCGAGCAGCTGGGCGGCGCCGGCGGCTACGGCGACCTCGCGACCGCCGTGTTCGAGTTCGGACAGGGCCCGGCGATCCTCTCCGCGCTGCCGTCCGGCGCGACCCTCATCGTGCTTGCCGAACCCGATCAGGATCTCGGCCCGCTGCTCTACGAGCTTCGAACGCGCCGCGAGTCCCTCGCGACGCTCCTCTGACCGCATGGAGTGGGCGGTCATCCTGGCCGGGGGAGCGGGCACGCGCTTCTGGCCGCTCTCCTCCCCCTCGCGCCCGAAGCAGCTCCTCCCGCTCGTCGACGGCCGGTCCACGGCGGTCGAGACGCTCGAGCGTCTCCGGGGCCTGATTCCTCCGGCCCGGACGCTCCTCGTCACCGGAGCGGCGCTCGCGCCCCGGCTGGCGGAGCAGCTCCGGCTCCCGGCGGAGAACATCCTGATCGAGCCCCGCGCCGCCTCCACCGGACCGGCGCTCGTCTGGGCGACGTGGGAGGCGCGCCGGCGCGATCCCGACGCCGCCGTCCTGTCGCTGCACGCCGACTGGACGGTCAAGGACGCCGCGGCGTTTACGCGGGTCGCGGCCGCGGCCCTCGCGTCGGCGGCGCGGCACGACGCGCTTGTCACCGTGGGGATCGTCCCCTCGCGACCCGAGACCGCCTACGGCTACATCGAGCCCGGTGCGGCACTGGACAGCCTGACCAGGCGCGTCGAGCGGTTCACCGAGAAGCCCGATGCCGGCCGGGCGCTCGACCTGATGGCCGGCGGAGCGCTCTGGAACAGCGGACTCTTCGCCTGGACCGCCGAGCGCCTGCTGGCGGAGGTACGGTCGCACACGCCGGAGATCGCCCGCGCCCTCGGCTCGCTCGAGGCGGGCGACGTGCCGGGCTTCTTCGCCGCGGTCGAGGCGATCACGATCGACGTCGGGCTGCTCGAGCGCAGCGATGCCGTCGCCGTTGTGGCCGGAGACTTCGACTGGGACGATGTGGGGACCTGGGAGGCGCTGGCCCGGATCCACCCGCGAGACGGGCGGGGCAACGTCTGCATCGGAATGGTTGCCGCCCACGAGAGCAGCGACTGTATCGTTTGGAGCGAGCGCGTGCCCATCGTGCTCGCGGGCGTTCGGGACCTGGTGGTCGTCGAGGCCAACGGCCGGATTCTCGTGCTCGACCGGGGCCGGGCCGCCGACCTCAAGAAGACGCTCGACGCGCTTCCCGCGTCGATCCGCGAGCTTCCGGACTGATGCGACTCGTCCTTCTCGAGCCGGAGCGCCCAGGCAGCGCGTGGCTGCCGTTCGCCGGGGCCCGGCCGCTGGCCGAGCTTCGCGCCGGCGCTTGGCGCATCCGCGAGCGATGGGCATCGCTGCTCCGCGCGGACGACGTCATCACCATGGGAGATCACTGCGCCGGATTCGTGGACGTCGATGCGGCACCCCACCTGCCGCGCGGATCCGTCGCGGGGCCGGCGCTGGTGGCCCGGTCCGACTTCGCGCCCGCGGGTGCACCGACTCGCTCCGGAGCGCTTCCGCCGCGGCTCCTCCATGGCGACGTCACCGTGGCGTGGGCGGTGTCCGCCGGACAGGTATGGACCGGACCGCACGACGAGGGTGAGGCTGGCCCCGTCGAGGGCCACCTGCTCGCGGGAGCGTGGGATCTGGTGACCGCTCTCGAGCGTCTGCTCCTTCCCGACTGCGTCGCCTGTCTGGGCGAGCGCGGAGGAGCTGCTCCCGACGGGTGTCTGGTGCTGGGAGACCCGGGGGATCTGATGTGCCGCGGCGCGACGGTGGAGCCGGGGGTCGTGTTTGATCTGCGTCAGGGCCCCGTCGTTCTCGGGAACGGCGTGCAGGTGCGTTCCGGCTCGCGGCTGGAAGGACCGCTCTTTGTCGGAGCCGGCTCCGTTCTTCTCGGCGGGGCCATCCGGCATTCCGCGATCGGCCCGATCTGCAGAGTTCACGGGGAGGTGGCCTCGAGCGTCCTTCTCGGATACGCGAACAAGAGCCACGACGGCTTTCTGGGGCACAGTGTGCTCGGCCACTGGGTGAACCTCGGGGCCGGAACCATCACCTCCAATCTCAAGAACACCTACGGCGAGATCCGTCTGGACCTCCCCGGAGCGCGAGTGGAGACCGGCCGGACGAATCTCGGGACGCTCTTCGGCGACCACGCCAAGACCGCGATCGGCACTCTGCTCTCGACCGGCACCGTCGTGGGACCGGCGGCCAACGTGGTCGGGGCGCCGGTTCCCCGCTGGGTCCCACCGTTCGCGTGGGGAGCGTCGGGAGCCGAACGGTGCGGGGTCGAGGGATTCTTGGCGACCGCGCGGCGGGTGCTCCCGCGCCGGAACGTCCAGGTCACGGAAGCGGTCGAGCAGTCGCTCCGCGCCCTGCACGCCAGGCTCAGCGCATGATCCGGCTCACGGTCCTGGGCTCGGGCTCGCGGGGGAATGCCTGCGTGCTGGAAGCGGACGGTGCGACGCTTCTGCTCGATGCCGGCTTCAGCGCCCGCGAGATCGAGCGTCGGGCCGAATGCGCCGGCGTCGGGCTCGGGCAGCTGGCGGGCATCGTGCTCACCCACGAGCACGGCGATCACGCCGAGGGGGCGCTCCGTCTCGCCGCCCGCCGCGGGGTGCCGGTGCTGACCTCGGGCGGCACGTGGCACGCGCTGGGCGCCCCCTCGGGCATCGAGCATCGGCGCATCGGGTCGGGCCGTTCGGCGACCTGCGGACCGTTCCGGGTCGAGGCCTGTTCCCTGCTGCACGACGCGGCGGAGCCGCTCGCGGTGGCGGCCACGGCGCGAGGCACCAGAGTGGCGGTGGCGTACGACTTCGGCCGGCCGACCCAGACGCTGCGGTATTTCCTCCGATACGCCAACGCGGTGGTGGTGGAGTCGAACTACGACGAGGTCCTGCTCCGGACGAGCGACTATCCGGCGTCCGTGCAGCACCGCATCGCGGGCAGCGGTGGGCACCTCTCCAATCGCGCGACGGCAGCGCTCCTTGAGGAGCTGGTCCATCCGGGGCTCGGCGCGGTGGTCCTGGCCCACTTGAGCCAGCAGTGCAACACGGCCAGCGCGGCCCGACAGACGGTCGAGCCGGTCCTGCGGGCGGCGGGATTCACGGGCACGCTGGCCGTCGCGATCCAGGAAACCCCGCTCCACCCCATTCCCCTCTCCGGCCTCGGGTCAAGCCGTCAGCAGCCGGATCTATTTGACCCGGTGGACTGAGCCCCTGGCTCAGGCGCGGGGAGGCTCGAGATCGGGGTCGGGTGGAACGGCGACGCCGGCCGGACGCGGTGTCGCCGGACCGGCGCGCTTGAGCACGATCGGTCCACTCAGGTCCCCGCCGGACAGCGTGAGCTGACCCTTCCCCACCCTGAGGCGATAGGTCTCCCACTCACCCCCGATCGCGATCAGGATCGACTCGCCCCGGAGGCGCCACCGGACCGTCTCTTTTCCCCACGAAGCGCTGGAGTCACTCCGGATGACCACCGTTCGAGGGCCGTCACCCTTCACGTTGGCCTTCTCCAGCTGCCAGGTGCCGGAGAGATCCGGAGGGCCCGATTGGGCCGCCAATGGAGCCATCAGGCAGAGGACCAGCCAGGCGTTGCGCATGAAACCGAAAATAACGAGAGGGCCCGGGTGGGAACCCGACCCCCCTCTGCCAGCGTCGAGAGACTCCACAGGCTCGAGCTACGCCGGAGGCACCACCGTGCTCGAGATCGTGTTCCGGTGCGCCGCCTCGTCATGGACCTGGAGCGAGCGCAGCATCCGCGCGAACACGGGCTCGAAGAGCGATGCGTCGCGAGAGGGCACGACTCCGAGCACGTAGATCACGTGCCCGTCCGCCAGACCGCGGTGTACACCGTCACCCGCTCGTCCAGACCCGTCACGGGAGAACGTCCCGAGAGCACGATCTTATAGCCCTGGCCGTCGATCACCTCCGACCGGGCCGTGCCCGGCGAGCGGAGATAGGAGTTCGAGGCCAGAATCGTCCGGACCAGGTTAGTCTCTTTTTCATTCCTACCTCCGGATTCCTCCTACCCGGGGGAACGTCGCGCTGCGGCTCCCGGGACACAGCTGTCCCAAGGGAATTCCCCGAGGGACCGGGACTCGCACCGGCATGAAAAGCGAACGCCCCGGGGGAAGCCCCGGGGCGCCGCGGGTACCGCCGGTTCGGGACCGGCTCAGTACATCCCACCCATGCCGCCGCCCGGGGAACCTGCCGGCGCGGGCTTCTCTTCCTTCCTCTCCACCACGACGCACTCCGTCGTGAGCAGGAGCCCCGCGATCGACGCGGCGTTCTGGAGCGCCGTGCGGGTGACCTTGGTCGGATCGATGACGCCGGTCTTGACCAGGTCCTCGTACGTGTCGGTCTGGGCGTTGTAGCCGAAGTTCCGCTCCTTCGACTCCTTCACCTTGGCCAGCACGATGGAGCCCTCCATGCCCGCGTTCTGGGCGATGAGGCGGAGCGGCTCCGCGAGGGAGCGGCGCACGATGTCCACGCCGATCTTCTCGTCGTCGGTGCCCTTCACCTTGTCGAGGGCGGCCTGGGCCCGGAGCAGCGCGACGCCGCCGCCGGCCACGATGCCCTCTTCCACCGCCGCCCGGGTGGCGTGCAGCCCGTCCTCGACCCGGGCCTTTTTCTCCTTCATCTCGGTTTCGGTCGCCGCGCCCACGTGAATGACCGCCACGCCGCCGGAGAGCTTCGCGAGCCGCTCCTGCAGCTTCTCCCGGTCGTAGTCGCTGGTCGACTTGTCGATCGCGACCTTGATCTCAGCGATCCGGCCCTTGATGTCGTCGCTCTTGCCGCGGCCGTCGACGATCGTGGTGTTGTCCTTGTCGATGACGACGCGCTTGGCGCCGCCGAGATCGCCGAGGACGGCGTTCTCCAGCTTGAACCCGAGCTCCTCGCTGATCACCTTGCCACCGGTGAGCTTGGCGACGTCGATCAGCATCTCCTTGCGGCGGTCGCCGAAGCCGGGCGCCTTGACGGCGCAGACCTTGAGCGTCCCCCGGAGCTTGTTCACGACCAGCGTCGCCAGCGCCTCGCCGTCGACGTCCTCGGCGACGATGAGGAGGGGCTTGCCGGACTGCGCCACCTTCTCGAGGACCGGGAGCAGGTCCTTCATCGCCGAGACCTTCTTGTCGTGGATGAGAATGGCGGGGTTCTCGAGCACCGCCTCCATCTTCTCCGGATCGGTGATGAAGTAGGGCGAGAGGTAGCCGCGGTCGAACTGCATGCCGTCCACGGTCTCGAGGGTCGTCTCGAGGCCGCGGGCTTCCTCGACCGTGATGACGCCGTCCTTGCCCACCTTCTCCATCGCGTCGGCGATCAGGTCGCCGATCTCCTTGTCGTTGTTGGCGGAGATGGTGCCGACCTGGGCGATCTCCTTCTTCCCCGCGGTCGCGGTCGAGAGCCTCTTCAGCTCTTCGACCACGGCCTCGACCGCCTTGTCGATGCCGCGCTTGAGCTCCATCGGATTGGCGCCCGCGGTGACGTTCTTGAGGCCCTCGCGGAAGATCGCCTGCGCGAGCACGGTCGCCGTGGTGGTGCCGTCCCCCGCGAGATCGGAGGTCTTGGTGGCGACCTCCTTCACCATCTGGGCGCCCATGTTCTCGATCGGATCGGCGAGCTCGACCTCCTTCGCCACGGTCACGCCGTCCTTGGTGACGGTGGGGGAGCCGAACTTCTTGTCGATGACGACATTCCGGCCCTTCGGACCGAGGGTGACCTTCACCGCCTCGGCCAGCGCGTCGACGCCCCTCTTGAGTTTCGAGCGCGCGTCGGAGTTGAACAGAAGTTCCTTGGCAGCCATGAGATGATCTCCTTAACCGAGCTTCGCGAGGATGTCGGAGGCCTTGATGATGACGACCTCCTCGCCATCGAGGGTGATGTTCGTGCCGCTGTACTTCCCGTACAGCACTTTGTCGCCGGCCTTCACCTCCATCGGGACCCGCTGGCCCTTCTCGACCCGGCCCGGACCGACGGCCAGCACCTGCCCCTGGGTGGGCTTTTCCTTCGCGGTGTCGGGGATGTAGAGACCGCCCCGCATGGTCTCGGTCTCGTCGTCCGGATGAACGACGACCCGGTCCTCGAGCGGCTGGATCTTGAGCTTCGGCTTCGCCTTGGTCGTGGTGGACATCTCGGACTTCCCCCTCGAACGGTAGTTATGGTGGTTCGGTCAACTGCGCGCCGGACACCGGCTTGGCACTCTCGACTCCAGAGTGCCAGAGTCAGCGCATAACCTAATGTTCCAACAGCATTTGTCAACTGGTCTATTAGCTGGCACTATAGCAACCGGAGTGCCAGGAGGGTGCGCCGAATTGGCAGGAGACGGGGGGCTAGGGAGCTAGGGAGCCGTACCGTCACCGTCAACCGTCCCCCCTACAGGTCGAACCGCACCTCGACTCCGACGTACCGGCTCCGCCGGCTGTAGAACTGCCGCTGGGTGCTCTGGCCGCTCAGGAAGGTGAGCAAAACCGCCAGCCCCCGGCTGGCGCGGGCTTCGCTGAACCGTACCCCTGCCCGGCCGGAATACGTGGGACGCCAGTCCGTATAGGCCTGGGCATCGGCGTGAAGCGCGGCGATGGCCTGGGTCGCGGCCCCGAGGAGCCAGCCGGGGCGTCCGCGGTAGTCCGCGGCCAGCGCCAGGGCGCTCCGCTCGAGATCGAGGGCGTCGAGCGCGGCGTAGCTCGCGTTCCCGCGGAGGTCGAGTCCCCCGATCGTGTATCCGAGCCAGACGCCGAGTATCCCGCGGGACCAGTCGAGGCGTGGCACCTCGAAGCGATCCCGGTACTCGTCGCCCAGGTGGCTGCTCTCATGGTACGCCTCGAAGGCGAACTGCCAGCTCCGGACCCGGGCGGTGCCGATCAGGTTCACGTGCCAGTCGTTGCTGATGTGCGCGGACGTACCGTCGGCGAGGCTGAACCGGCCGTAGACCTCCGCGCCCAGGTGGATGACCACCGGCACCCGCCCCCGACTCAGGGCGAAGAGCGGGAGGATCTCCCCCAGGGCGGGCTCGGCTTCCCATTCGGCGCCGAATCGCGACTCCCCCCGGGAAAGGTGGATGATCCGGCCGACCAGGGCGCTGGTCCTCGGTGAGGCGAGGGGAAGCTCGAAGGGTGGAACGTCGCGCGGCAGGACCCACGACTGGGCGCCGGCCCTTGCCGGGACCAGGACTCCCGCCAGGCCGAGACCAGCGACCACGGCGATGCGGGGCGCATTGTAGCGCAAGGGCCCCGATCTTACCTTCTTCGGCATCCGGACCCCGGCTTCAGGCCTTCATCGGGAGCGTTCATGCTGTCAGCCGTACTGGTGTCGGTGCTCGTCACTCCCCCCTCTCCCCCCGCGGACAGTGTGGCTCGCGCGACCGTCCGGCTGGATGCGTCGCGCAAGGAAGTGGTCGTGACCGCGGGCCCCTTCGACGTCGCCGCCATGCCCCCGGGGATGAAGCACGAGGACATGGAGATGATGGAGGACCACAACACGCCGGTCATCCGCTTCGAGTGGCCCGTGGAGGGCTGGGTCCGCGGGTTCGGTGTCGAGATCCTCGATGCCGAGAACCGTCCCGTGGACCGGAAGCTCATTCACCATCTCATCGGGGTCAACTTCGACCGGCGGCAGCTCCTCTATCCCGCCTTCGAGCGGCTCTTCGGCATCGGCCAGGAGACCGAAGACGCGGCCATTCCCAAGACCATCGGCGTTCCGCTCCAGCCGGGCACGAAGCTCGGCATGTACATGGCGTGGGCGAACGAGACCGGCGTCGATCTCAAGGGCGTACGGGTCGTCCTCCGACTGTTCTACAGCCCGACCAACCTGAATCCGCGCCCGCTCGACGCGTTGCCCATCTACATGGACGTGAACCTGACGGTCGGGGGAACCAACACGTTCGACGTGCCGGTGGGACGGAGCGAGAAGGCGTACGAATTCGAGATGCCGATCGACGGCAGGCTGCTGGGCGTGGCGGGGCACCTGCACGACCACGGCGTGCTGGTCCGGCTGGAGGATGCGTCGACGGGACGCGAGCTGACCCGGGTGACCGCCACGCGGGGCGCGGACGGGAAGGTCCTCAAGCTGTCCCGGAGGCTGCACGGGGTCACCGGCCAGGGACTCCGGCTCGAGGCGGGCAAGCGCTATCGCGTCGTGGGTGTCTACGAGAATCGCACGGGCGCGACCATTCCCAAGGGCGCGATGGCGCACATCGTGGGGCTCTTTGCGCCGGACGACGTCCGCAGGTGGCCCAGGCTCGATCTGACCGACGAGACGCTTCAGGAAGATCTGGCGTCACTTTCCGCCATGGGCAGCGGAGGCGGTCACAAGCATCACGAGGAGCCGCCGAAACCCCGGTAGCCGCTTGCCGGTTACCTCTCGACCACTCTCCGCGCGCCCACCCAGCGGTCCCACCACCACCGGCCTTCAGGGTCCTCCTGATCGAGCCGGCTCGCCCGCACGCCATCCGTCGCGCTGTGTATGAACCGGCCTTCCCCGATGTAGAGGCCGACGTGGCTCACCGGGCCGCCGGCGGAAGCGGCGAAGGTGAGGATGTCCCCCGGCTCGAGCGACGCGAAATCCCGCCCCGCTTCCCGGCCCGCGGCCGCCTGTGCGGCGCTGGTGCGCGGGAGGGTGATGCCGTGCTGGGCGTAGGCGAACTGAATCAGCCCGCTGCAGTCGAACCCGTTCTCCCCCGTTCCGCCCCACCGATAGGGGCTGCCCATCGCGCCCAGCGCGGTCTCCACCACCGCGGCGCTGAGCGCGACGGCCGACGGAGCGCCCCCGGCTCCGCCCGCGAGGATGCGCTCGTCCTCCGCGGCCGGGCGCGGGAGCGTCACTGGAGTCGGCGGCGCCGACGGGGCGCGCTCGCGGCCGATGCGCGAGCCGAGGCGGATGCCGATGCTCACGCCGCGCAGGTCGGCGGCGCTCCGCCACTGATAGAGGGCTTCGGCCTGGAGCGCGATCGGACCGAGCGCGAAGGCCTCATAACCCGCGCCCGTGTAGGCGCCGATCCCGGGGTCGTAGCTGCCGTCGGTCCGGGTGTGACCGAGACCGAGCGATCCGCCGAGGATCAGGTACGGCTGCGCCGCCGGCGTGGTGCGGAGGATGACCTGGCCGGTGCCGCCGAGCCACCGGGCGCCCTCGGTCTCCGACTGCCGGAGGTACTCGGCGCCGAATTGCAGCGCGACCGGTCCGATCCCGAAGCCGCTCACCGAGACCTGGTAGAGGGAAGCGTGCGGCGAGGAGAGCCAGCGGGCGGCGCTGAACCCCACCGATTGTCCCCTGAGCGCTGCGGGCAGGAGCAGCATGAGCGCCAGGGCCGATCCGAGAAGTCGTCTGCGTGTCATGGTCCCGCCGGCTGGAGCGGCGTAGGCGCTCCGGTTCGTAGGTGAACGCGATACACCCCGACGACGCGGCAGTCGCGGAAGAGCTCGGCGCGCAGCGTGGAGTCGTCGAGGACGGTCGGCGCGTTTCGGGTGTAGAACAGCGGCACCTTCACGCGCACGGTGTCCCGCCGGATCTCGAGCGTCCGCTCGAAGCAGGCGGTGCCGGCGGAATCGGCGGCCGGGCGCCCTTCGGCGAACCAGACCGTGGCGCCGTCGGCCAGCGAGAGCAGGAGGGAATCCGCCGGCTCGGCCGCGGTGCTGTCGGCGGGCTGCGGGGAGCCGGGAGCCGGCTCGCCGCGCGCTCCGCACGCGGCCGCAGCGAGGACCGGGAGGGCGATGAGGGACCAGCGGGAGCGGGTCGTCATGCGCCTGGAGGAGTGAGGGGGGGCGACGAGGATTCCTGGTCGAGCGCCGCGAGCGGCGTGCCGTCGGGAGCCACCGCGAGCGTCTGCTGCAGTTTGGGCGAGCGGCGCAGGAGCCGCAACCACGCCCAGGCCGCCGTGAGGGCGAAGAGCGCTCCGAAGCCGAGTGTGAGCCATAACGCGCCCCTCGCAGACGACCTTCCGCCCCCCAGCATCGAGCCGATCAGGGATCCCACAAACGAAGCTGCCCACGCGACGAGCGGCGTGAGCAGCCATCCGAGCACTCTGAGCAGCGGCCGGAGAACGCGCACCGCTCAGCGCCGTGGCACCCCTACGCCGGAGACCGCGGTCAGGATCGCGAGCGCCGGGAGCGACGCCACGCCGAACGTGCCCAGTCCGAAGCGCGCGCCCGGGAATCCCGTCATCACCGCGACGGCCATGACGATCGCGGTGAGGACGAGCAGGCCCAGGGCGAGCGCGATCGGACTCGACTCGCGGTGCCGGGCGGCCTGGTTGGCCTGCACCCAGGCGCCGAGCCAGGCGAGATAGGTCCCCGTCATCCACCACACCGGGTGGTACCACCAGTTGGAGCCGCCGCCGATCGCGAGCCAGCGATTGGTATAGAGCCCGATTCGCTGCAGGAGGATGACGTCGACCACCAGGAACACGACGGTGGCGGCCAGCCCGATGCCCGCCGCGCCCGCGATGCCCTCGATCGTCCGGGCCTCCGTCCACCGCCCGGGGAGCACCACCGTCACGACCAGGCCGACGACGAGGATCGCGCCGCAGATGAGGAGCTCGGCCGGACCCGCGAGACGGGGCTGCAGGAAGGCGAACAGCGTGATCAGCACGGTCTGCAGCAGTCCGAGCGCCACGCCGCCACGGAGGACGTGCTGCAGATGGGTTCGATCGTACGGGGCGTCGAGCGACACAGCCGACGTCATGAACTTCTCCGTGCGTGACCGGGACGATCCAAAGCTAGCCACCTCGAAGGAGAGGGCCAAGAGCGCAGCTAGCGGCCCCACGCATGGAGAACCGCGGCATCGGTGAGGGCCCAGACGGCGAGCGCGCGGTGCATGCGGCGGCGGTGATCGGCGGGGCTCTGCGTGGAAAGGGCGGCACGCCAGGGCAGGATGACGGCGATCCACGCGCCGAAGGCCAGGGCGAGACCCGCGCCGCGAAGCGCCCGGTCGGCCGCGCTCCACCAGGCGACCGTGGCGGCGGCGAACAGCGCGAACGCTCCGAGCAGCGCGAGCCCCGCGAGCCCGAGGCTCCGTTCCGGGCCCAGCGCCACGGCCAGGGTCCGGTCGCCGCGGCGGGCGTCTTCGTCGAGCTGGTAGAGCTGCGTCATCGGATAGAGGGCGCCGAACAGGAGCGCGAAGCCGGCCAGCAGGAGCCAGCCGGTTCGGCCGGGCATGGTGCCCGTGCTCACATAACCCGCGAACGCCGTGAGGAACCCGAAGCCCGCCATGTTCACGAGCCAGTCGGCGCCGGCGACGCCCTTGAGCCGGAGCGGCGGTGCGGAGTACAGGATCGAGAGCCCCACACAGATCCAGAACGCGAGCGCGTAGGGCAGCGACAGCGTTGCGGCGACGGCCGCACCCGCCAGCATGAGCGCCAGACCGAACGCGGCGAGGCCGGGCGGCGGCGGCGGCGGCGACCGGAGATAGGCGATGTCGCCGGTGTCCCGGTCGAACGCGCTGTTGAGAGCGAGCGTGCCCCCGTTGAGCGCGATCACCCACAACAGGAGCCCGAGCACGACGCCGCCGCGCGGCGGCCAGGACAGGAGGTCGCCGAGTCCGCCCGCCAGCGCCGAACCGGTGAGGAAGTGAACCGAGACGATCGGCCACTCGGCCGGGCGGAGATGGAGGAGGTAGTCGAGCTTCGACCCGAGGATCCGATACCCCAGCGTCCGGATGCGGGTCATTCCTCTCCCGCCACGCGAATCGGCCCCAGGGTCTCCCCGACCGATCCGTCGGGCCGGCGCAGCCGCAGCTTTCCGGACGGCGTGATTCCCAGGGCGACGGCCTGCGCGGGATCGGCGAGCGCGCGTCCCCGAAGCCAGTCCCGCGCCGTGAAGTCCGCGAGCTCCGCCGCGTCCAGCCCCCCGGCGCCGGCCGCGGCCGTGAGGATGGCGGTGCGGAGCGGGTCCGCGAGCGACTCCGGGCCGGCCGCGAAGCCGTGATCGGCGAGGCGCGTCGCGCGATCCTCGAGCCCCGAGGGCACCGGGTTCCGCACGTTGAGTCCCACGCTCGCGACCACCCAGCCCAGCCGGTCGCCCTGCCATCGCGCCTCGCAGAGAATGCCCGCCACCTTGCGCCCGGCGATCAGGAGATCGTTCGGCCACTTGAGGGCGATGCTCGCGGGCGCGACCAGCAGGCGATCGAGCGCCTCGGCGAGGCGGAGTCCGATCTTCACGCTCAGGACCTCGAGCGCGGCCGCGGGCGGGCGCACGATCACGCTCATCCAGAGCCCTCCCGGCGGCGAGGCCCAGGCCCGCCCGCGGGTGCCGCGTCCGGCCGTCTGGCTCCGGGCGGCGACCCCGGCGCCGTGGGGCGCTCCCGCCGCGGCCCAGCGATGCGCCTCGTCCACCGTGGACGGGAGTGTGTCGTGCCACCGGAGCGGAGCCGCCCTCATCGCCCGAGCAGATTGAACCAGACGAAGCAGAAGAGGCCGACGGCGGCGCAGTAGGGCGCGAAGAGGTGGAAGCGGCTGCTGCGGAGCAGCGCCACGAGCAGCCGGATCGCGACGATGCCGGAGACGAGGGCGGCGACGAACGCGGTGACGAGGCCGGGGTGCGTCAGCTCGATGTCCGCGGGGAGGCCACGCGCCTCGAGGATCCCCGACCCGGCGATCACCACGATGGACATGAGAAAGGAGAACTCGGCGGCGGGAGCCGCCGCGAGCCGGCTCCAGAGGGCCGCGGCGATCGTCGTGCCGGAGCGGGAGATCGCGGGGATGATGGCGAGCGCCTGCGCCGCCCCGATGAGGAGGGCGCGCCCCGGCGTCACCCGCGTATCGGTGGCGCGCGGCATCGCCCACTTCGTGCTCCAGAGCAACGCGGCCGTGAACAGGAACTGCCAGGCCAGCGCGGTCATCGAGTGGAAGGTCGCCTCGAACCAGTCGCGCCAGAGGATCCCGGCGACGGCCGCGGGGAGCGTCGCGAGGAGCAGGAGCCCCGCGTACCGCCACTCGGCGCCGTTCAACCGCACCAGACCGGCGAGGAGTCGTCCGAGCCTGCTGGCGTACGCCAGAACCACCGAGAGCAGGGTGGCGACGTGCACCGCGATCTCGAAGAAGAGCCCCTGCGGCCGGTAGCCGACGAAGCGCTCCGCCAGGACGAGATGTCCCGAGCTCGAGATGGGGAGAAACTCCGTGAGGCCCTGGACGAGACCGAGCAGCAGCCCCTGCCACCAGCTGAGGGTCAACCCGAGACCTCGCGGTACAGGGCTTCGTACAGCGGCACGATCCTTTCCGCGTCGAAGAGCCGCGCGCGCTCCAGCGCCGCCAGCCGCATGTCCGCGTGGCGCTCCGGACTCCGCAGCAGCTCCACGGCGCGGCGTCCCATCGCCTCCACGGAGCCGGGCGGCTCCAGGATGCCGCTCTCGCCGTCCTCGACGACTTCGGGGAGGCCGCCCGCGCGCGTCCCGACCACGGGGACGCCGCAGGCCATCGCCTCGAGCGCCGCGAGGCCGAAGCTCTCGCTCTGAGTCGGCAGCACGAAGAGATCGCTCTTCTGCAGCAGGGTCGCGGCCGAATCGAGCCGCCCGAGGAACCGCACGTCGCCGTCCACCGCGAGCTGCCGCGCCTCACGCTCGGCGTCGTCGCGTTCGGGACCGTCACCGATCATGAGCAGAGTCGCCGGCATGGCGCGCCGGATCCGGGCGAAGACCCGGACCACGTCCTTCACCCGTTTCACCTCGCGAAAGTTCGAGATGTGGGTGATGACCTTGTGGTCCGGCGGCGCCGGACCGTCCCGGCCGGTGTCGGACGGATGGTACTCGGTGAGATTCACGAAGTTCGGGATCACCTGGATCCGGCACTGCGCGCAGCCCAGCGTCCGGATCGTCTCGTCGCGGAGATAGGCCGACACCGCCGTCACGGCGTCGGACCGCTCGATCGAGAACTTGGTGATCGCGTAGAAGCTCTCCTCCTGTCCCACCAGCGTGATATCGGTGCCATGCAGCGTGGTGATGACCTTGACCGGGTGCTCCGGCCCCAGCATCTCCTTGGCCAGCCAGGCCGTGGTGGCGTGCGGGATCGCGTAATGGACGTGCAGGATCTCCAGCTC
>JBOHSH010000124.1:0-5550 GCA_050733195.1 Gemmatimonadales bacterium | reverse complement strand
GTTCGCATGTTCGTCAGCTTCTTTTCCTTGGTGACGTTGACGTCCAGGTCTCCCGGCCGGGAGTTCTCCCCGGCGATCATCCCTTCATAGACGAGGTCCCCCGGCGAGACGAACATTTGCGCTCTCTCCTGGAGGTTCCCGAGAGCAAACGCCACGACGCTGCCCTCGCGGTCCGCCACCAGTACCCCGCGCTTTCGCCCCGCCAGGGGACCGGCCCAGGGACCGTAGTCCATGTACCGGTGGTGCATGATCCCGGTGCCCCGGGTATCGGTCAGGAACTCGGAGCGATAGCCGAAGAGGCCCCGGCTCGGGATCCGGAAGACCAGGCGCACCATTCCCTGCCCGGGATTCCGCATCTCGGTGAGCTCGGCACGCCTGGGCCCGAGCTTCTCCATGATCGACCCCATGTGCTCCTCGGGGACGTCGAGCATGAGCTCCTCGTAGGGCTCCTGTCGCTCCCCCGCCGGTCCGACGCGGGTGATGACCCGGGGCCGGGAGACCTGGAACTCGTACCCCTCCCGGCGCATCGTCTCCATGAGGATGCCCAGATGCAGCTCGCCCCGGCCGGAGACGGTGAGCGTATCGGGCGCCTCGGTCTCCTCGACCCTCAAGGCCACGTTCCGCTCGAGCTCCCGGAAGAGCCGTTCCCGCACCTGCCGGCTGGTCACGTACTTCCCTTCCAGGCCCGCAAAGGGGGAGTTGTTCACCATGAAGTCGACGGAGATGGTCGGCTCCTCGACCGCGATCCCCTCGAGCCGGTCCGGATGGTCGGGATCGGTGAGGGTGCGCCCGATCTCGATTCCGTCGAAGCCGGAGACGACACATATGTCGCCGGCCTGCACCGCGTCCACGTCGACGCGCTGGAGCCCGTCGAACGTGAACAACTTGGCGATCCGGCTGTGCTCGATCCCCGTCTCCTCCCCGACCGGTCCGGGCTCGCCGAGGGGGAGGACGGCCACCGGATCGCCGACGCGGGCGATTCCGCGCTCCACCCGGCCGATGCCCAGCCGGCCCAGAAACGAGGAGTGGTCGAGGGTGGAGATCAGCATCTGGAACGGCCCCGCGGCATCGCCGCCGGGAGGCGGCACGTGGGCGAGGATCGCCTCGAAGAGCGGGACGAGGTCGGTGCCGGGCTGCTCGAGATCGCGGGTCGCGGTGCCGTGACGGCTCGAGGTGTAGAGAAACGGCGCATCGAGCTGCTCGTGACTGGCCTCGAGATCGATGAGGAGGCCCAGCACCTCGTCGTGGACCCGGAGCGGCTCGGCGTCCTGCCGGTCGACCTTGTTGATGGCCACGATCGGGTGGTGGCCGAGCGCCAGCGCCTTCCGGGTGACGAAACGCGTCTGGGGCATCGGCCCCTCCGCGGCATCGACCAGAATCAGCACTCCGTCCACCATCCGGAGGATCCGCTCCACCTCACCGCCGAAGTCGGCGTGTCCCGGAGTGTCCACGATGTTGATCTTGGTACCCCGCCAGGTGACAGCCGTGTTCTTGGCCAGGATCGTGATCCCGCGCTCGCGCTCCAGCGGGTTCGAGTCCATCACCCGCTCTTCGACCTGCTGGTTCTGCCGGAAGACGCCCGCCTGGCGAAGCATCTGATCCACCAGCGTGGTCTTGCCGTGGTCGACGTGCGCGATGATGGCGATGTTGCGGATTTGCACTGAGCTGCCGGGTGCTGGGGATGCCTTCTCGGTTCTCGGTCAGATGCCGCACGATCCGTGCTCGGAGCACCTCCGAGCGGGCCATAGATAGCGGGCTGTCCGGAATCCCGCAAGACATTGCTAAGCGCTTGCACGCTTGGCTGTTGGGCGGTCGGGCGGCCGGCAGGCGGGCCGCGGCCCGAGCCCGGACCGCCTATCTTCTCCCCCATGGAGTCTTCGGACTCACCGTCGGTCCTTCTCGGGTTGGTGGCGGTCGTGGCCCTCGTCGCGGCCAACGCCTTCTTCGTGGCGGCGGAATTCGCGCTGGTGGGCTCCCGAAAGACCCGCCTCGACGAAATGGTCCGCGCCGGGGATCGGCAGGCCGCCCTCGCCCGCCGGGCGGTGCAGTCGCTCGACCGCTACATCTCCGCCACCCAGCTCGGTATCACCCTCGCCTCCCTCGGACTGGGCTGGATCGGCGAGCCGGTCCTGGCGAGCGTGCTGGAGGACGGGTTCACCTGGCTTCCCGACGCGCTCCGGGGAATCGCCACCCACTCGGTGGCGGTGGTCATCGCGTTCGCCATCATCACCGTACTGCACATCGTGCTCGGAGAGCTGGCGCCCAAGGCGGTCGCGCTGCTTTTCCCCGAGCAGGTGAGCCGCTGGGTGGCCGCACCGCTCATGGGGTTCTCCTTCGTCATGGCGCTGCCGATCCGGGCGCTCAACGGAACGGCCAACCTGGTGCTCCGGCTCTTCCGGATCCGGCCGCCGGGAGACAAGGAGCGGGTGCACTCGCCGGAAGAGATCCGGATGCTGGTCGAGCAGAGCCAGGAGTTCGGCACCATGGGACGGGGGGACGCCCGGCTCCTCGAGGGAGTCTTCGAGTTCAGCGAGAAGACGGCGGAAGAGGTGATGACGCCCCGGACGGCGATCGTGGCGCTGGCGGCCGACTCCACCGTGGAAGCGGCGGCGGACGTGGTGGCGGAGTCGCAGCGCAGCCGGTATCCGGTCTATGAGGAGACGCTCGATGAGGTCGTGGGCGTCGTCCTGGCCAAGGACGTGCTCCGCGCCATCCGGCAGACGCCCGGCAGCCCGGTGCGCGGCATCATGCGCACGCCGCTGTTCGTCCCCGGCACTCGTGAGGTCGAGGACGTGCTGGCCGACATGAAGCGGCTCAAGAATCACATGGCGATCGTGCTCGACGAGTACGGCGGCACCGCGGGACTCGTGACCATGGAGGACCTGCTCGAGGAGATCGTCGGGTCGATCGAGGACGAGTACGACGTGGCGCAGAAGGTGAAAGGGAGCGACGGCACGAAAGTCCTCGACGGGGCGATGAGCATCTCCGAGTTCAACAACGCCTTCGACGCCGAGCTCGCGAGCGTGGACTACACCACGATCGGCGGCTATCTCTTCGGCCAGCTCGGGCGGCTGCCGGTCCCGGGCGACAAGGTGGCCGCCGGGCGGTTCACGTTCGAGATCGCGGAGATGGAAGGGCGGAGGGTGAAGGCGGTGAAGCTGGTAGGGACCCAGGGAGCCAGGGAGTCAGGGAGCTAGGGAGCTACCCCCTTTCCTTCACTCACCGGAGGGAAAATCGGCCGGCGGGTGGCCAGCTGCGCGGCGAGCTCGAGCGCCGCCCGCATGCTCTGGGGATCGGCCCGATCCCTGCCGGCGATATCGAAAGCCGTGCCGTGGTCGGGCGAGGTGCGCGGGAACGGGAGCCCGAGCGTCACGTTCACGCCCTTGCCGAAGGCGGCCACCTTCACCGCGGTCATGCCGACATCGTGGTACGGTGCGAGCACCGCGTCGAAGTCTCCCTTCATCGCGCGCACGAAGACGGTGTCGGCCGGGAACGGTCCGCTCGCACGGAGCTCCTTCGCCGCGGGAATCAGGACCCTCGCCTCCTCGTCCCCGAAGAGTCCCTGCTCGCCGGCGTGGGGATTGAGGGCGCAGAGCGCGATCCGGGGATTGTCGAGGCCGAACCACTCGCCGAGCCCGCGGCGGGTGACGAGCCCGATCCGGACGACGCGATCGAACGTGATCAGCGAGGGCACGTCCCGGAGCGCGGCGTGCGTCGTCACCAGCACGACGCGCAGATTCCCCGCGACCAGCATCATCGCCACGTCCCGCGCCCCGGCGAGCTGGCCCAGCCATTCGGTCTGGCCCGGAAAGGGAAAGCCCGCCGAGTGGAGCGCATGCTTCTCGACCGGCCCGGTGACGATCCCGTCCACCTGGCGGGCCATCGCCATCCGCACCGCCCGCTGAATCGCGTGGCCCGCGAGCTGGCCGGCGCGAACGCTCCGCATCCGGTCGGCCCCCTGCCCGCTTCCCGACCGCCACTGGCCGACCCCGATGCGCTCCTGCGCGGGCACCAGCTCGATCTGGTCCTCCGCGCCGATCACGGTGACGATCGCGTTGAGGCGCGGCTTCGCGGCGAGCGCGCGGGCGGCGACCTCGGGGCCGATGCCCCGTGGATCCCCGAGGGTGAGCGCCAGGCGGGCGGGAGCCGTCACGCCGTGTAGCGGAGGTCGACGTACGTCCCGCGGCGCAGGCCGTCCAGATAGCGCCGCTCGGTGAGCGTCTCGGTGAGCTGCCGCCGGATCTGCTCCTTCACGTCCTCGAGCCGCACCTCTCCGGCCGCCGCACGGCCGCTGACGAGCAGCAGGGCGTACTTCGATCGCAGCGGATCGGCGGGCGCCTCGAGCCGGAGCACCGGCGCGAGCCGGCCCTCCGGCGTGTCGCCGATGGCCTGCACGTAGTGGGGCGGGAGCTGGTCGACCGGCACCGGCCCGGCCTCACGCTCCTCGGCCCGGTCGTGATAGAGCCGCTGCAGGCTGTCGTAGTTGGCCCCGGCGAGAATGGCGCGATGCAGATGGTCGGCGAGCCGCCGGGCGCTGTCGGCCTCGACGCTGTCCACCGCCGGCATGATGAGGATGTGCCGCACCTGAACCTCGGCCGGCTGGGCCCGCTCGACCTGAATGAGGTGGAAGCCGAACGAGGTTTCGACCGGATTGGAGATGATGCCCGGCCGGATCGAGAAGGCGGCCTCCTCGAACTTGGGGTCGAGATTCTCACCCCGCCGCACCCAGTTGATCGACCCGCCCTGCTCCCGGCTCCCGTAGTCCATCGAGAAGCGGCGTGCCGCGGCCGCGAAATCGCCGCCTTTCCGAAGCTCGGTCGCGATCGAATCGGCCAGCCGGAACGCCCGCGCCTTCGCCGAGTCGGACGGCCTCGGCGCCACGACGAGCTGCTTGAAGGAAACCGTGGCGGGCCGCTGCGGAAGCCGGCCGCGGTTCTTCTCGAAGAACTCCCGGATCTCCTTCTCGGTGGGCGCGACGCGCTTGAGCAACCCGGAGGCCTGGAGCTTCTCCTTGAGCCGGTTGATCAGCAGCCTCCGGCGCTGCTGCTCCGTGAGCCACCCGCGATACTCGTCGGGGGACTGGAATCCCGAGGCGGCGAGGTCGCGGCGGTAGTCCTCCTCGGAGCCGTACTTGGCACGGGCATTCCGAATGAGCTCGTCCACCGATTGGGTGACCTCCTCGCCCAGCACCTTGATCGTGGTGTCGCGCTCGGCCTCCTGGACCATCAGCTCGTCGTCGACGAGCCGCTGCAGCATCTCGCGCTCCAGCTCGCGGAGGCTGTCGGCAGTCGCGGGAAGACCGCGGCGGCCCGGAAACGCCACCAGGACCTGCTCGTCGAGATGCGTCTTGAGGATCGCCCGCGTCCCCACCACGGCGAGGATCCGCTCGACCACGATCGCGCTGTCCTGCGCCGCCGGCGGCGCTGACTGCCGGGCCTCGAGCGGGCCCGCCGCCGCCACGAGGGCCACGGCGGCGAGCAGGGTGGCACGGGGTCCGTCTGGAATCACGGCTGCTTGCCGGTTGTGCCGGGGGGCACCGGCGGTCCGCCG
>JBOHSH010000123.1:0-7887 GCA_050733195.1 Gemmatimonadales bacterium | reverse complement strand
TGATCGGTGACCCATGGCCCTGAACCCTCGTCTCTGGTACCCGATCGCCGTTCTCCTCAGCATCGTGAACGTGATCGGCGCGGTGTTCGCGACGCGCATCACTCCGGTGCCCTCGCCGTGGCACGTCGGGGGTCATGTCGTGCTGGCCGTGGCATTCGGCTTGTGGGCGCAGCGGCTCAAGTCGCGCCAATCGGCGGAAGTGGCGGAGCCGGACACCGTGGCGGAGCTGGCGGTGCTGCGCGACGAGATGGCCGTGGTGAGACGCGAGGTCGCCGAGCTGCAGGAGCGGCTGGACTTCACCGAGCGCCTGCTCACGCAGGCGCGGGACCGGCAATGGCTGCCCGCGGAGCGTCAGCCGCCCGAGTCGGTGTAGCGGGGCCCGAGGTGATCGCCGAACAAACCGCGACATAACGGAGCGCATCGTCTGAATGTTTCAGGCGCCGCACGCCCATTGCGGCGCTCCGTTCCAAACGCTAACGTCCTATTGGAATCCCATAGGACGAGCCCTTGGCCCCCAAGCTGGACGTGAAACAGGGCACCCTGGCCCTGATGATTCTCCGGACCCTCGAGGTGCTGGGTCCGCTGCATGGATACGGCATCGCCCGCCGGATCGAGGAGACCAGCAGGAACCGGCTCTCGCTCAATTACGGCACGCTGTACCCCGCGCTGCTCAAGCTCGAGCAGGAGGGGTGCATCACCGCCTCGTGGCGCCCGTCCGAGAACAACCGGCGCGCGAAGTACTACGCGCTCACCGCCGCGGGGCGCCGGCAGCTGGCACGGGAAGCCCGTGACTGGCACCGGACCGCGGATCTGCTCGCCGCCTTTCTGGCGCCGCGCCGGGGAGGAGGAACCTCATGAGACTGCTTCGTGCCTTGCTCGCGCGGCTGGCCGGCCTGTTTCCCGGCCGTCGCGCGGACGACGACCTCCGCGAGGAGCTGGAGACCCACCTCGAGATGGAGACCGCCGAGAACATGCGGCGGGGAATGGCCCCGGAGGAGGCTCGGCGCCGGGCGCTTCTCGCCTCGGGAGGGCTCACCCAGGCGGCCGAGGCTTTTCGGGACCAGCGCGGGCTGCCCTGGCTCGAGAGCGCAGCCGCCGACATCCGGTACGCCCTGCGCACGCTCCGGCACAGCCCCGTGTTCAGCGTCGTCGTCGTGCTCACGCTCGGGCTCGGCGTCGGCGCCAACACGGCGATCTTCAGCGTCGTCCGCGCGGTGCTGCTCAAGCCCCTTCCGCACCAGGACGGCGAGCGCCTGGTCTATCTCCGCCACTCGATCGACGGTCCCGGAGGCGACAACATCACCTTCTCGGTCCCCGAGGTTCGCGATCTTCGCACCGGGGCCCAGGCCCTGGAGGGCATCGCGGAGTATTCCTCCTGGAGCATGGTCCTGCAGGGCAGGGAGGGCGCCGAGCGGATGCCGGCGGGGCTCGTCACCGGGAACTACTTCGCGGTCATGGGCCTCAGGCCGGTGCTCGGCAGGCTCACGGGGCCGGGCGATGACGGTGCCGGGGTGCCCCCCGTGGCGGTGCTGACGCATGCCACCTGGATGAAGCGGTTCGGCGGCGATTCGAGCATCGTCGGCAAGACGCTCCGGCTCGACAACCGCGCGGTCACGGTGATCGGGGTCCTCGAACCGGCACCGTTCTTCCCGGGCAGTGCCGAAGTGCTGCTCAACATGGTGAACAGCGAGCACCACCTGAGCGCCTTCATGGTGGAGGGCCGGACCCATCGCATGACCGAGATGGTGGCCCGCCTCGCCCCGGGCGCCACCGTGGCGCAGGCGCGGGCGCAGGTCGGCGCGGTCAGCACGCGAATCCAGAAGGAATTCGCGGAGGCGTACGATCCGGGGTCCCACCATCGCATCGCCGTCATTCCGTTCCGCGAGGTCATCGGTGAGCGCGCCCGCCTCACGCTGTGGCTGCTCATGGGCGCGGCCGGCTTCGTCATGATCATCTCGGCCGCGAGCGTCGCCAACCTGACGCTGATGCGCGGCGTGCGGCGGGAGCATGAGCTGGTGGTGCGCGCGGCCCTCGGCGCGGGTGTCGCGCGGCTGCGGCGCCTGCTCCTGGTCGAGAACCTGCTGCTGGCCGGGCTCGGGGCGATCCTGGCGGTGGTCCTGGCGGTCGGCGGCGTGCGGCTGCTCACGTCGCTCGCCGAGCGGTATTCGCCGCGCGCGAACGAGATCCGGCTCGACGGGACGGTCCTGGCATTCACGGCCGCGCTGTCGGCCGCGGTCGCGCTGCTGCTCTCCTTCCTCGCCGCGCTGCCCCGCGAAGGCCGCTTCGCCTCCTGGATCCTGAGCGGTGCGAACCGGGCGAGCGCCGGGCGGGGCCGGCAGCGCCTGCAGCGAGGTCTGGTGGTCGTGCAGATCGCCGTGTCGGTGGTGCTGCTCGCGGGCGCCGGCCTGCTCACCCGCACCATGATCCTGCTCTCCGACGTGGACACGGGCTTGAGGACCGAGGAAGTGCTCACCGTGCAGGTGTCGCTGCTCACGCCGACGGAACTCCTGTCCAACCCCGGCGCGGACGCCGCCGCGAAGGTCCGGTACGATCAGATGCGCGACGAGATCGCGGCGATCCCGGGGGTCATCGCGGTCGGCCTCGGCTCCACGATGCCGCTCCGGAGCTCGGACTTCCGGCTGGACGTGAAGGCGGAGGGCCGGACGCTGGCCGCCGGCGAGGCGATGCCGCGGGCGGAGTTCCGCACCGCGAACCCGGGTTTCTTCCCCGCCGCGGGGATCCCGATGCTCGCCGGGCGGGAATTCACCGCGACCGATCAGCGGGGGTCCGAACGGGTCACCATCATCAACCGCACGCTGGCGGACCTGCTCTTCCCCGGCGAGGACCCGCTCGGGAAGCGGATCGCGTGGACGGGGGAGGTGCTCAAGTTCTCCCCCATCAGCGGCGACTGGCGTACGGTCGTGGGTGTCGTCGCGAACACGCAGGACGGAGGGCTGGACGCGGAGCCCAGGAGCGTGGCGTACATGCCGTTCGCGCAGGAGCTGGCGATCGGCGGCGGGCTGGTGATCCGGGCCGACAGCAACGTCGGCGCGCTCGCGACACTCGCGACCCGCATCGTCCGGCGCCTCGCGCCGACGTCGCCCATCGAAAACGTCCTGACGGTGGCGCAGTTCAAGAACCGGAGCGTTGCGCCCCGGCGCCTGAACGCCGCGCTGGTGTCGGCGTTCGGCCTCCTCGCGTTGATCATCGCGGCCGTGGGGATCGCCGGTGTGCTCGCGTTCTCGGTGAGCGCGCGGACCAATGAGATCGGGATCCGCATGAGCCTCGGCGCCGACCGCGGCCGGGTGCAGCGGATGATCCTCAAGGAGGGCGGCGTCCTGCTCGCGATCGGCCTCGTGCTCGGCGTCGGCGGCGCGGTCTCCGGGGCGCGCGCCATCCGCGGGCTCCTCTTCGGAGTCGGGCCGAACGATCCGGCCACGTTCGCCGGCGTCGCGCTGCTGATGGCGGCGATCGGAATCGGCGCGTGCTGGATCCCGGCGGTGCGCGCCGCGCGCGTCGACCCGGCGATCGCCATGCGCGCCTGACACGGGCGATGCCGCGGACGACGCCCTCGAGGATGGGAGAGAGGATACTGCCGTGGGCCTGACGCTGGCGGTCCACATCCTGGCGGGCAGCCTGGGGCTCCTCTCGGGGTTCACGGCGATCTCGGCCGCGAAGGGGAGAGTGCATCGCCCGATCTACCTGGTGACTACTTCCCTGGCGACGCTCCGACCGCCGGCGGAGGGATCGCGCGGGCTGCACCTTGCGGCCATGCTGGCGGCACTCGGCACCGGGCTCACCAGTCTCACCTTTCGCCTTCGAAGCGGTCGCTGCCGGCGGCAAGCGGAACGGCATGCCGGCGTTCCCGTTCTTCCTGTTCGGCATCGTCGGGGTCCTGGCGGGTGCCGGCGACTTCCGGGTGATTCGGTCGGGTGCGCGCCAGGGCGCGGCCCGGCTGCGGCGACATCTCTGGCGGATGAGCTTCGCGCTCTTCATCGCGGCGCTCTCGTTCTTCATCGGCCTGCTCGCCCTGCCGGTGCTGGCCGTGCTCGTGGCGATGTTCTACTGGCTCTGGCGAATCGGCCCCTTCGCACGCACCCACCGCGCGTCCCGTCACGTCTCCACGCAGCGAGTATATTCTCCGCGCTAGCAACGCAGCTCCCTTCATCGAAGAGGCGAAACCATGCGAGGCGCAATCCTTGGCTTGGCCGTCGTCGCCGTGGCCGCGTGCGGCCGGACCGGCGAGCAGGGCGTCCCGGCCGATACGACCACGGCCGTGACCCCCGCGTCCCCGTCCCTCGGGGCCTTCGCGGGCCGGTGGCGGGTCGTCGGGTACAGTGAGGCCGGTGACAGTCTGTTGGCCTACGAGCTCGCCGCGACGGCGGATACGGCCGGCTGGACGATAACCCTTCCCGGGCGCCCCGCGATGCCGCTGCGCGTCTCGGCGGTGGGGAGCGAAGTGACGATCGACGCAGGTCCGTACGAGAGCGTGCTGCGTCCCGGCGTGCAGGTCACCACGCAGGGCACCGCCCGGGTCGAGGGAGACAGTCTGGTCGGCAACACGATCGCGCGCTACACCACGACCGGCCCGGATTCCGTGCTGCGGGTTCGGACCGTCGGCAAGCGGATCCCGTAGCAACGGGCGGCTCGGGATGGCCACCCAGGCCGACGTGCGCCGCATCGCGCTCTCGCTGCCCGAGACCGAGGAGGAGCCGAACCGCTTCGCCTTTTCGGTGCGCAACAAGGGCAAACGGAAAGGCTTCGTCTGGGTCTGGCTGGAGCGGGTCACGCCGAAGAAGGCTCGAGTGCCCCAGCCCAGGGTGATCGCCGTCCGGGTCGCAAGCCTCTACGACAAGGACTTCCTGCTCGGGCTGGACCCGGAGAAGTTCTTCACGGAGCCGCACTACAACGGCTATCCCGCCGTCCTGGTCCGGCTGCCAGCGGTGACCGTCCGGGAGCTCCGGCCGCTCATCGTCGAGGCGTGGCGGTGTCAGGCGCCGAAGAGCCTCGTCGCCGGGACATGACACGGCTGTCGCCGCTGCTTGCGGCCCTCGTCGCGGCCACCGCGCTCGCCGCGCAGACACCGGACATTACCCTCTGGGTCACCCTCGGCGATTCCGACCAGCTGGTCGAGGTCGATCCCTACGGCTATCGCGAGATCCGCCGCATCACGGTCGATCCCCGGCCGCACGGGCTCGCGATCTCCCCGGACGGCGCCAAGGTGTATCTCGCAAGCGACAAGACCGGGAACTTTCAGGTCGTCGATGCGCGCACCGGCCGGATCACGGGGCAGATACCGATCGGCAACGACCCGAACCAGATGACGCTGACGAAGGATGGGCGGTTCGCCTACGTCCCGATCCGCGGCGACAGCAAGATCGCGGTGGTCGAGCTCGATCCACTCCGGCTCGTCAAGCTGCTGCCCTCGCCGGCGGGCCCGCACGATGCCTACACGTCGGCCGACGGCAAGCGCATCTACGTCGGCGCGCAGTACGGGAACGCCATCGTGGTGATCGACCCGGCGACGCAGAGCGTGCTGCACACGATCCCCACGACCGCCGGCGTGCGGCCGCTGGAGCCCTCGGAGGACGGGAAGACCATCTACGTCGCCCTCTCCAAGCTGATCGGCTTCGTGGTGGTCGACCCCGAAGCGCGCCGGGTCACCCGCCGAGTGGAGCTGGGCACGGTCCCCGAGGGCGTGCCCCAGCCGTACAAGGACACCTGGACCCACGCCCTCCAGATCGCGAACGGCGGCCGGGAGCTCTGGGTGACCGACGATGTCCACGACCTGATCCGGGTCGTGCGACTCGCGGACATGCGGGAGGTGGCCCAGATCCGTACGGGGCACTTCCCGCACTGGTTCGCGATGCGGCCCGACGGCCGCGTCGTCTTCGTCAGCCTCTGGTTCTCCGACGCGGTGGCGGCGATCGACGTGCAGTCGCGCAGGGTCCTCGGCAACATGCAGTTCGAGCGCGGGGGCGGCCCCAAGCGGATCGCCATCGCGCGCCGGGTCCGGTGACCCGCAGGCGCTCCGTTTCCGAACAACCGGCAGACACCTTGATGACTCCTCCCGATCCGGAACAGCGGTTCGTCACGCCGAACCGGATGCAGGTGGAGCATCTGCCATGGGGGCCCCACGAGTGGCTGTCACGTCCGGGGCTCACCGAGGCGGAGCAGCTGCTCCTGGTGCGCGTGCGCATGCCGCCCGGTCAGGGACACGCCTTTCACCGCCATCCCGGCAGGGAGGAGATCATCTACGTGATCACGGGACGCGCGGAGCAGTGGGTGGAGCGCGAGCGGCGGATCCTCGGGCCCGGCGACGTGGCGCACATCCCGGCCGACCTGGTGCACGGTACCTGGAACGCGGGATCGGAGACGCTCGTGTTTCTCGCCATCCTCGCTCCCGCCCGGGTCGAGGGTCCCGCGCTGGTGGACGTCTCCGGCGATGAGCCCTGGCGTAGGCTCCGGTCCGATCCGGCATGAGCCGCACCATCCTGCTGCTGGGCACCCTCGACACCAAGGGCGAGGAGCTGCGCTACGTGCGGGATCTCATCGTCCGCCGTGGACACACTGCGCTCGTCGTGGACGCCGGAATCCTGGGTGACGCCGCGAGCCTCACTCCCGACATTCCCGCGGAGGAGATCGCTCGCGCCGGAGGGTCCACGCTGGCCGAGCTCCGGGCTCGACGAGACCGGGGCACCGCCGTGACGGTGATGCTCGAGGGACTTCGCGCGCTGGTGCCGGTGCTGTACGCCCAGCGCCGGTTTCACGGCGTGCTGGGCCTGGGCGGAGGCGGCGGGACGGCGCTGGCGACCGCGGCCATGCGGGAGCTGCCGGTCGGCGTGCCCAAGCTGATGGTCTCGACGATGGCGTCCGGCGACACCGCTCCGTACGTCGGCGTCAGGGACATCACGATGATGTATTCCGTGGTGGACGTCGCGGGGCTGAATCCGCTCTCTCGGCGGATCCTCGCGAACGCGGCAGGGGGCATCTGCGGCATGGTGGAGCAGGAGGTGCCCGGCGCGGCGGACCGGCCGCTGATCGCGGCGACCATGTTCGGGGTCACCACGCCGTGCGTGAACGCCGTCCGGCAGCGGCTGCACGGGGCCGGCTTCGACGTGGTGGTGTTCCACGCGACCGGATCGGGAGGCCGCGCCATGGAGGGCCTGATCGCGGACGGCTGGTTCGCGGGCGTCGCCGACGTGACCACGACTGAGTGGTGCGACGAAGTCGTGGGCGGTATCCTGTCGGCCGGGCCCGAGCGGCTGTCTGCCGCGGGGCGGGCCGGGATCCCGCAGGTGGTCTCGGTGGGGGCCACCGACATGGTGAACTTCGGGCCCGCCGAGACGGTGCCCGCCGCCTTCCGGGAGCGGCGGCTCTACCGCCATAACCCGCAGGTGACCCTGATGCGGACCACCCCGGAGGAGGCCCGGGAGATCGGCCGGCGGATCGCCGCCCGGCTCAACGCCGCGCGGGGACCCACGGTCATGGTTCTTCCGCTCCGGGGCGTGAGCATGCTCGACGCCGAAGGACAGCCCTTTCACGACCCGGTCGCCGACCAGGCGCTCTTCGACGCGCTGCGCGCCGACCTGCGGCCGCCGGTCGAGCTGGTCGAGGTGGACGCGCACGTGAACGATCCCGCCTTCGCCGCCGTCATCGCCGAGCGCCTGCTCACCCTGCTCGACCGGACCGGAAGCCCGGCGCGGGCAGGCGCGGCCGGGCAGCCGGGGTAGCGGATGCCGTTCCTCGGATATCAGGACTGCCTCGCCCGGCTCAGGCGGGAGATCGCGGCCGGCCGGCCGATCATCGGCGCGGGCGCCGGAACGGGTCTCTCCGCCAAGTTCAGCGAGCGAGGCGGCGTGGATCTCATCATTATCTACAACTCGG